>NZ_JACTUZ010000020.1 GCF_014490445.1 Pseudoroseomonas ludipueritiae
GGCGGCGCCGCTGTCCGGCTGTGGCGGGCTGCCGCGCAGCCGCGGCAGCAGCGCGATCAGCGCCGGCGCCACCACCACCGCGGTCAGCGTGCCGGTGGGTAGGTCGTAATTTGGACCGGTAAACGGACCTGAGTTCTGACCCGGCGACCGATTACATGGCAGTTAGAAGCAGGTCGGCTCGTCTCATGAGATCGGCGCGCGCCGTCGGCACTAGGAATAACAACTCCGCACACTGCAGTGGAAGGACATCTTTCCTTTGATGCGGCGTCGAGCAGAAAAGTCTCCCTCTTCCGTTCGCCATCTGGCTCCATTGCACGGTCAATGGCGGTTGATCCAAATCACAGCAGATGTCATTTCCTTAATCTAGACTGCTGTCGGCCTCTCCACGAGAGGCTACTGCGAGGAGGAAAGGATATGGGATGCTGCAGGACGGTCAGAACATCCTGAACCAGCAGGGCCGGCCCGTAGCGGACTGGCATAGTCAGCCGGCTCCTGCGGTGCTCGAGGCTCTTGCCGCCACGCCCGGTGGATTGTCCTCAGAGGAGGCCCGTCGGCGACTGGAGCAACATGGTCCCAACGCTTTGCCCGTCACCCAGGGGCCACATCCCCTCCGGCGTCTTCTCGCCCAGTTCCACAACGCCCTGATCTACTTCCTCCTCGCAGGCGCTGCTGCTGCCTGGAGCCTTGGACATCAGATCGACGCCTTTGTTATCTTGGCAGTCGTGCTCATCAACGCGGTCGTTGGATTCGTTCAGGAAGGCAAGGCCGAGAAGGCCCTCAACGCCATCCGTTCGATGATCGCCCCGCGCGCCAGTGTGACCCGCGACGGCCAAAGGGTCAGCTTGCCCGTCGAGCGGCTAGTCCCGGGGGATGTCGTGCTGCTCGAAGCGGGCGACCGCGTGCCGGCCGATCTGCGCCTTCTGCGGGCCCATGCCTTGCGCATTGACGAAGCGCTGCTAACAGGCGAATCCGTCGCGTCCAATAAGCAACTGGCCCCTGTGTCGCCGAATGCTCCGCTGGGCGACCGCCGCTGCCTGGCCTTCTCCGGCAGTCTGGTTTCGGCCGGCAGTGGTGCGGGGGTTGTCGTAGCGACCGGACAACGGACCGAAATCGGCCATATCAGCAAATTGGTCGGCTCCGTACAGGAGCTCACAACGCCCCTCCTGCGACAAGTCAACGCCTTCGGCCGCCGATTCACCGCGGTCGCCATCGTGGCGGCCGCCTTGCTCTTCGCCTTCGCGGTGACAATCCGCGACTACGACTGGGCAGATGCTCTCATTGCTGTCGTCGCTTTGGCGGTCGGGGTGGTGCCGGAAGGGCTGCCTGCGGTGATCACGATTACGCTGGCAATCGGTGTGCAGCGCATGGCCGCGCGCCACGCCGTCATCCGTCGACTCCCGGCCGTGGAGACGCTCGGTGCCACTTCGGTCATCTGTTCCGATAAGACCGGGACGCTGACGCGCAACGAGATGACGGCTTGCCGCATGATGACTGCCGGTGCGGAGATCAGTGTCAGCGGATCGGGTTATGCGCCGGATGGGAAGCTGACCACGGTCGGCGTCAGTGCCGAGGATGATGCTGAGGCGAATGCCCTCGCAGCGCCCTTGCTACGCGTCGCACTGCTTTGCAACGATTCTCAGCTCAAACGCGCGGCAGTGCATTGGGTCGTCGAAGGCGATCCCATGGAGGGCGCGCTCCTGACCCTCGGTAGGAAAGCCGGCCTCGAGCCGGATCACCTGCGGGCGGAATGGCCGCGCCTGGATGAAATTCCCTTCGACGCGCAACACCGCTTCATGGCGGTGCTCAGCCAGGGCCCGGGTGGCGAGGCTTGGCTGTTCGTCAAGGGAGCCCCGGAGGCCCTGCTGCAGCGCTGCAGCCATCAGGCCGATCAGGAGGGCGAGGTCGCGCTGGACCGGCCGCACTGGAAAGAACATATCGTCCGGGCAGCAGCCAGCGGTCAGCGCGTCCTGGCCTTTGCCGCGCGTCGGGTATCCCAAGGCCGCCAGATCACACCTGCTGTGCTGGAGGAAGGCCTGACCTTCCTCGGCCTGGTCGCTTTTATTGATCCGCCACGCGACGAGGCGATGACCGCCATCCGCCGCTGTCGTGCCGCCGGGATCGCCGTTAAGATGATCACAGGCGACCATCCCGAAACGGCCGCAGCCATAGCCCGGCAGATCGGCCTTGATGAGGCGCCGGTCACCATGACAGGCGCAGAACTCGACACACTTTCCGATGGAGCCCTGGCTACGGCCGTCAGCCGCGCCAGCGTCTTTGCCCGCACCAGCCCAGAGCACAAGCTGCGCATCGTCAGGGCCTTGCAGGCGCAGGGCCATGTCGTGGCCATGACCGGTGATGGCGTGAACGATGCACCGTCGCTGAAGCAGGCCGATATCGGTATCGCCATGGGACACAAGGGCACGGAGGCGGCGAAGGAAGCCTCGCAGATGGTGCTGATGGACGATGACTTCGCCTCCATTGTCGCCGCAGTGCACGAGGGGCGGGTAGTCTACGACAACATCCGTAAGGTCATCGCCTGGACGCTGCCGACCAATGGCGGTGAAGCGCTCACAGTGATAGCCGCCATTCTGCTGGGCTTCACAATGCCCATGACGGCAGCGCAAATTCTCTGGATCAACATGGTGACGACCATCACGCTCGGCCTGATCCTGGCTTTCGAGCCGGCCGAGCCCGGAGTCATGCGCCGCAAGCCACGCTCACGCCACGGTTCGCTGCTATCGCCCTTCCTGCTCTGGCGCGTTGCCTTCGTCTCGGTGCTGTTCATGGCCGGCGGCCTCGCCATCTTCTTCCATGCGCTAAACCGGGGTCTGGGCGAGGACGTGGCGCGGACCCTGGTTGTGAACACCATCGTGGTGCTGGAGATCTTCTATCTGTTCAATGTGCGCTATCTGCACATGACGTCGATCACCCTGCGCGGCATGCTTGGCACGCCGGCGGTGCTCATCGCCCTCGTCCTGGTAGTTCTGGCGCAGCTCGCCTTCACCTACCTGCCCGTCTTGCAGCAGCTGTTTGCAACGGCGCCCGCACCGCTGCTCGAGAGTGCCCTCGTGCCGCTCCTTGGCGTCGCTCTCCTGCTGATCCTGGAGGCGGAGAAGATGCTGCTTCGCCGCCTGGGGCTGTTCGCGGCAGAGGTTTGAAAAGCCTGCTAATCCAACCGGCGCTTGCGATTATTCAACCATAAGGAAACCTTCCGATGCACGTCCGTGACATTATGACCCGCGATGTGATGACCGTGACGCCCGAGACCCCCGTACCCGCCCTCGCGGCCTTGTTCGCCGAGCGTGGCATCTCGGGCGTTCCTGTCGTGGAGGCCGATGGAAAACTGGTCGGAATGGCGACGGAAGGCGACCTGATGCGCCGGTTGGCGGCGGAGGGGGAACCACCCCGGTCGTGGTTCCGCAGCCTGCTGGAATCCGAGCAGCGCCAAGCACAGCATTATGCCCAGACCCATGGCCGCCATGCCAGGGATGTCATGTCGACCGAGTTGCTGACGATCAGCGAAGAGGAGAGCGTAAAAAAGGCCGCGGCGATCCTGGAACAGAAAGGTATTCGTCGCCTGCCGGTCGTGCGGGATGGAAAGCTCATCGGCATCCTCTCCCGCGCCGATCTCATGCGCGCTGTACTGGCTCCGCCGGAGGCAGCCGCGACGGCAACCTCGGACCGGGAGATCCACACTCAGATCCGCCGGGAGATGCGGAAGCATCCCTGGGCCGATTCTTACCTGCTGTTCGTGGATGTCGTGGGAGGTGTCGCGACCTTCCACGGCTTCTGTCGCTCTACCGAGATTGGGCAGGCATTGCGCGTCCTGGCTGAGGCCGTACCCGGCGTCAAGGATGTGCGGCTCGATCTCGCACCAACCCCAGTCTTTGTCATTGATTGAGCCATGGGCGGCGGCCGGGCTTTGCCCGGCCGTTTCCGGCCATCAAGTCAATTTCGGCACCAGCATGACATCGCAAGGCGCGAATTGCATGATCCAGCTCGCCGTACTGCCCAGGATGAGATCCAGCAGGCGGCCACGTCCATGCCTTCCAAGCACAGCAAGATCGATGTTGGCATGCCGGACATAGTCGCGGAGAAGCCAGCCCTTGCTGCCCTGCTCCACCACGACCCTGATCGTTTCGTCAAGACCGTCCGGCAAGTCGGCATCGACGAGGAATTGGCTGCATTCGTCCCAGGCCTCAGCTGCGAATGCCTCCTTTCTCTTGTCTCCCTCGACAAAGCCCGCATAAGGCACATCGAACGTGTGAAACAGCGTGAAGTCTGGGTCTCTGAAGTATCTCAGGGCGGTCCGCAAAGCTGCTCGTGAGCAGGCTGACAAATCCGTCGCCACGAGGATCTTTCGATAAGCCTGCCGGGCACGTTGGCGAACCACCAGGAAGGGGATTGCGGCCACGCGCAAGACTTCATCCGCCGTCGTGCCGGTCAGCATGCGCTCAAGGGGATCCGTCCGCGCCATGCCGGTGACAATCAGCCCAACATCCTGGCTCTGGGCCACGCGCAGCACCAGCTTGGATGGTGCGGCCCGCTCGACCACGAGGTCGGCAGCAACGCCATGGTCATGAAGGTCAATCCTTCACTGCGTGCGTGCCAGCGACATTGGGTCAGCAGGCCTCCGCCAGGCCGACAGATCCCGCAGACCATCCTCCCTGCAATCAGCCTGGAGGACCATTGCGTCGCCAGTTGGGCGGCGGGATCGAAAGCACGATCACAACGGGCACTCAGGTCGGTCGCAAGGAGCACCTTCGATGGTGGGGCGGGGGGATCTGCAGGGAGCATAAGCCACTTCTCCTGATGGGACCTAACACTACTTTGGCACTTTGAGGCCGAGGAACGGTTACCTCCCTGCTGAACGATGCAGCGGGAGGCGAGGATGGCGACCGTTCATGGTGGTGGCGCTGACCTGGATCGCTGGCTGGCGCCGTTCCTGGCGGTGCTCGGCCGCAAGACGCGCCGGACCTGGGCGCCGCTCTATTTGCGGGGCTTGCTGGGCCCTGGTGAGCGCAAGAGCCTGCAGCCGATGGCAGTTCGCCTGGGGCTGGGTAGTCATGACCAACTGCAGCACTTCATTGCCAGCCCGGCCTGGGATGATAGGCCGCTCTGGTCGGTGCTGGCGCATGAGGCGGACCGGCTGGTTGGCGGACCTGCGGCCTGGCTGGTGATCGACGACACGGCGCTGCCCAAGAAGGGTGCGATGTCGGTCGGCGTGGCGCCGCAGTACTGCGGCCAGCTGGGCAAGAAGGCCAACTCTCTGATGTTCGTCGTCAACCGTCTTGGGCGTGATCCGGCGACCTCGGCCACAATGGCGAGGTGATGCTGTGTATGACTGCTGCGCAGCGCAGGAGGCAGAGCCGCTGAGACGACGGCGAGCAGACTCTGATCCGCGGGTTGGTTACCGCATTCCCGTGTGTTCGTCTGGGGCTGCCTCTCTCTGCCAGCGGGCGTCGACGGGTGTCGGCCACACAATTGGTCTCGAGGGATCCCCTGCCGGGGCCCTGCCCCCAGCGATGCGCAACAGGATGTGGTGGTCAGGCCTGAATGGTCCTCGTTTGATCGGGCGGTACGATAAGGCGTGCAGTCAGCTCGCGAGGTTTGGCTTCACCTCACGGCCGATCGCCCATAAGAAGGCCGCCATCTCGCGCGCGATGGCGGTGGTGACCACGGACTGGCGTTTGCCGTGGGCCATGAGCTTGCGGTAGCGGCTGCAGAGCCGCAGCTGCGCCTTCCAGGCGATCTCGCAGACGAGTTTCGGCAAGCCGGCTTGGCGTTCCTGGAGCAGACGGCTCATCCGCGCCCGAAAGCGATAGGTCCAGGCGCCCTCGATCAGCACCCGCCGAGCGCGGCTATTGCCTGCCTTGGTGATGCTTCCACGCCGGACCCGCTCGCCCGTCGAGTTCTCCGAGGGGACCAAGCCGAGATAGGCCATCAGCTGCCGAGGGCTGTCAAAGCGGCGCACATCCCCGATCTCGGCGGCGAAGGTGACGGCGGTCAGAAAGGCGACGCCGCGCAGTGCCTGATAGGCAGCGATCACCGGTGCCATGGACCAGGAGGCCACGGCCTCGGTGACCTGCCGGGTCAGGCGCTCGAGCCGGGCCTCGGCATCCAGGATCGCCTGGCGGTACTCCGCAAGCACCAGATGCTGGGCGGGATGCTCGAAGGCCTGCTCGGAAAGCCAGCGCGTGTGCGCCCGGCTCCAGGCTGTACGGCCGGCGAATACCCGGCCGTGGCGGAGCAGGAAGGACTGCAGGTGCTGGCGCGCGGAGCGCAACTCCTCCATTGCCGTTTCCCGGGCGCGCACAAGCTCGCGCACGGCCTCGTGGGCTGGATCCGGAACCCAGACAGGCGTGAGTTCGCCCGCCCGATGCAACTTGGCCAGGGTCAGCGCATCCCGTCGGTTGGTCTTGACCCGCTCGCCCGGGCGCTTCGGGATCAGCGAGGGGGCGACCACGACGCAGTCCTGGCCGAGTGCTGCGATCTGACGCTGCAGCCCGTATCCGGTCGGTCCGGCCTCATAGGCAAAAGCCAGCCGTCCGTGTCGCTTTGCCAGCTTCCGGACCAAGCGCTCCACCGCCTCGGGCGTGGCGTCGATGTCGCCAAAGAAGCGCACCTCGCCGTCGCGCCCCGCCTCGGCCAAGGCCACCGAGATTTTCAACTTCGACGTGTCCAGACCGACGTAGACCTCGCACTCCTCCTGCATCGCTCGTCTCCTCCGCGTGCGGCTCCATGCCGGCACATCCAGCAGGATCCCGCTCGCCAGATACTGCCGGACGAGCCGCTGCTTGAACGACGAACATACGGTCTGCCAGTCGCTGGTCTCGCTCACCCTGGCGCAGGGGGAGGTGCCGGTTCCGGTGGGCCTGCGGCTGTTCCTGCCCAAGGAGTGGACTGATGATCCTGGACGCTGTGCCCGGGCAGGTGTCCCTGAGACCGCGATGGTGCCGCAGAGCAAGGGCGGGATCGCGCTGGAGGAGATCGACCGGCTGCATGCCGCGGGCGTGCGGTTCGGCACCGTGCTGGCGGATGCGGGCTACGGCGCGAGTGCAGCATTCCGCCAGGGCCTCGATGCCCGGGGGCTGCTCTGGGCCGTCGGCATTCCGCGCCACCAGAAGGTCTACAGCGCTGCGGTACAACTGGTGCTGGACTTGCTTCGGAAAAGTGGAGGGTTCCTGATGAGGCAAAGGGAGCTCCATGACGCAGCAGCGACGGTTCACGAAGGAGTTTGAGGACGAGGCGGTCCGGCTGGTCCGGACGAGCGGGCGGAGCCAGCGCGAGATCGCCGAGGATCTTGGGGTCGGTCTGTCGACGCTGGTCCGCTGGATCAGTCGGAGCCGGGACCGGCAGATGGATGCGCCGGACCGATCCGGGACGGAGGACGTCGCTGTCGAGTTGAAGCGGCTGCGGCGGGAGAACGAGATCCTCCGGCAAGAGCGGGACATCCTCAAGCGGGCCACGGCTTTTTTCGCCAAGGAGGGAAGTCGGTGAGGTTCGCGCTCATCGATGCGGCGAAAGAGGAGTTCCCCATGCACCGTCTCTGCCGTGTCCTCGGCGTCAGCCAGAGCGGCTACTTTGCCTGGAAGGGCCGCCCCGCCTGCCGCCGCCAGCACGAGGATATGGTGCTGCTGGCCCATGTCCGGTCGGCCTTTGCGCTGTCCAACGGCACCTACGGCGGCCCGCGGATGACGCGGGAGCTGCAGTACAGCGGTTTGGCCGTCGGGCGCCGCCGGACGGCCCGCCTGATGCGGGAGAATGGCCTTCGTGCCCGGCAGAAGCGGCGGTTCAGGCGAACCACCGACAGCCACCATGCCTGGCCGATCGCGCCCAACCTGCTGGACCAGGACTTCTCGGCGGAGGGTCCCAACCAGAAGTGGGGCAGCGACATCTCCTACATCTGGACCCGCGAAGGCTGGCTGTATCTGGCGGTGGTCATCGACCTGTTCGCGCGACGCGTCGTCGGCTGGGCCGTGGCGGATCGGCTGCATCGGGAGCTCGCCCTGGCCGCCCTCCGCAAGGCTCTCACCATGCGCCGCCCCGCCCCAGGGTTGATCCATCACGCGGACCGCGGCAGCCAGTACTGCTCCACAGACTACCAGGCCGAACTCCGAAAGCACGGCGTCCTGATCTCGATGTCGGGCAAGGGGAATTGCTACGATAACGCCGTGGTGGAGACGTTCTTCAAGACGCTGAAGGCGGAACTGGTCTGGCCCACCATGTTCGAGACGCGCCGAGGCGCCGAGCAGGCCATCGGCCGCTACATCGATGGCTTCTACAACCCCGTGTCGATGCCGGAGTGAAACTGGTTCTCCCGCACTTTCCGTGCTGGTGGGTGAGGCTCAGGCCGCCTGCAGAATACGGGCGCGGAGGAGCTCAAAGCCCGCGCGTCCATACATGGTGCGCTTGATCATCTTGAGGCGGTTGATCTGCCCCTCAACGGGACTGGTGGTCCAAGGCAGGTCGAGTGCGGCCCGCACCGCGGCGATGTCCTTGCGCAGCTCGACGGCGAAGCTTGCGAGAGGACTGGCGGCAGCCTCGTCCAGCGCCTCCTCAAGCCTATCATCCCCTTTCCGCCGCAGCAGACGGGCAATGCGCTTTGCGACGGCGACTGTGGTCTGCAATGCCGGCACCTCCAGCAAGCGCGCGGTGAATGTACGGTCCGCATCGGACGGTAGCTCGCCATCTGCCATGAGGAGACGCGTGGTGCGGCGGAGTGTTGGCGGTTGCCAGATCTGCCCCCTGGCTGCTCCCGGCAGGGACGCTGCGGGATCACGCCTGCGGCGCTCAGTGGCCCAGGCCCGGACCGTCGAAGGGCGGCCGGGAAAGCCAGCGCTGGCCAGTTCCCGCCACAGCCGCAGAGCATTGTGACACCCCTCGGCCCAGCGCTGCTCCAGGGTGGTACGGTGGCGATCCAGGATGCTTCCCCGCGGTATCCTGGGCCAGCTCGGGGCCGCCCCGGCCTGCAGCCAACGGCGGAGCGTCTTGCGATCGGCCCCTAGCTGGCGCGACATGTCGCTGATCGAGACACCGGCCGTGTGCATGCGGGCGGCTTCCTCGTAGCGGGCCTGCCGCCGCCGCCGTCCCGCCTCCCGGCGCTGCTGGGCCGCTGAGGGCCTGGTTTCGGTGGGCACAGCGGCAGCCGCCCTGATGGCGCAGCCGGCCGCCACTTCTCGCCCGATCCGCCGGATGGCGGCGTGGTGGCGCTCCACCACCGCCTGGACGGCATCGCCGAGGTTGCGCAGCAGGTGCCAGCGATCAGCGACCTGCACGGCGCCCGGCGCGCCCTGACGCGCGCCATCCGCATAGGTGCAGGCCCGGTCCCGGGCGACCACCTCCACGCCAGGGTGCTGCCGCAGCCAGTGGCTCAGGGTCTCGGCTTGGCGATCCGGCAGGAGATCCACCACCTGATTGCGCTCCAGATCGACGAGAATGCTGCCGTACCGGTGGCCGCGGCGCCATGCCCAGTCATCCACCCCGAGCACGCGGGGAGGCGGGCTGGGTTCTGGTGGCGGGCTCTGCCGGCGCGCCATGCGGATCAGCGTGTCGGCGCTGATGGCAATGGCCAGTCGCGCCGCGAGCCGTGCGCCGGCCTCGCCGCCCAGAGCCAGGCCGAGATGCCGTTGCAGGTCGGCCAGCCGGAGGGTGCGGCGTGCCCCACCTGCGGCGCTCTCTGCCAGGCGCTCCACAAAGGTTTGGCGCCGACACTCCTGATTGCGACAGCGCAGGCGACGCGCCTGGATCCGCAAGGTCACCGGGCGGCCCTGCCAGGGCAGATCCTGCAATCGGCGCTCATATCGACTATGCACCACCGCTGAAGGGGCGCCGCAGTCTGGGCAGGCCGCTACCCTGTCCCGGAATGCGGCTACGATGACGAGGCCGTCTGGTGCCGGCAGGATCTGCCGGACCAGCAGCCCCGCCGGGATCAGGGGCAGCAGATGCTTGAGCATGGCAGGCCTCACACATCGGTCGAGGCGCCTCATCTGCGTCCCAGGCGCTGTGCCTGCCACCCACCAGCACGGAAAGTGCGGGAGAACCAATTTTCGATCGGCGTTGACAACCCCGTCCGGCGCCACTCCGCGCTCGACTTCACAAGCCCGGCCCAATTCGAGAAAATGGCCGCCAACTGATCCAACGCCTCTCCACTAAACCGAAGCAAGTCCAACGACCTTGCCCTTGTGCGCCCGGATGACGCGTCTCGCGGTGCTGGGCTGGAGGGTGAGCGAGGCCTGCCGCATGAGGCGCAGAACGCGCTTGCGGTTGATCGGCGGCTCTCCACTGGCCCGCCTTGCCCGGTTCAGCAGGGCGGCAACGCGCCGATAACCGTAGGTGGGCCGGGCATCGGTGACGGCACGGATCTCGGCCAGGAGCGCGTCGTCGCCCTCGCGCTGATAGGGGCCGCGGCGGCGTCCCGGACCCTTCAGCTGCTCGACCAGATTTGAGCGGGCGACGCCCAGGGTGTCGGCCACCGCCTTCACCGGGAACCGGCCGGAAGAGGCGAGGGTAGCCGCAAGCCGGGCTTTCTCCCCCGGGCAGCGTCCAACGCCTCCCGCAGGATCTCGGCCTCCATGGTCTTGCGGCCGAGCAGACGCTCCAGGTCGCGGACCTTGGCCTCGAGCTCGCGAACACGGCTGGCGGCGACCACCTCATCGTCCGCCCGGACCGCCTCCAGGCCTCCCTCGGCCATGCGACGCCTCAACCCGAACAGCAGGCTGGGAGAGACGCCGTGGAGCCGGGCAACGGCCGAGACCGTCATGCCCGGCTGGGACGTCTCCTCGACCAGCCGGACCTTCTCGGCGGCAGTGTAGCGCCTGCGGCGCTCGCGGCCGGTGATGATTTCGACGCGCTCAGCGGGATTGGACATAGGCGTATGCCTAGGCTCAGACCTAGGCCCTCAGGTTACGCCACCTGTCCGGTCGAAATGGGGGGCACTCCACCCGGAAAGTCTGGTCGATTGGCGCGCCCGTCATCTGGTCTATGTCGGACTGAATCCGAAGTCCTGCTGCTTCTGGACCGTACGGGTCATGATAGACTGCCCTCGCCTAAAGAGGCAGCCACCAAGATCAAGGAGGATACAATGAGTGTGCAGGCGAAAGACATCATGACGCAGCAGGTGATCACGGCCTCGCCAGATTCTACATTGAAGGAGATCGCCAGTCTCTTTACGACGCATTCTGTCAGCGCAGTTCCAGTCTGCGATTCCTCCGGGAAGGTTATCGGCATCGTCAGCGAACGGGACTTGCTTCGCCCCTTTGAGAAGACGATCGCCCAACGACGGGACTGGTGGATATCCGTGTTGGCGGAGGGCAACGACCTTGCACCTCAGTCCGTAACGTTTATCGGACGTGACCAGCATCGCGCCACGTTGCTGATGACATCGCCTGTCGAGACGGTGACCGAGGACACCGAGCTTGCCGAGCTCGCGGAAATCATGTCGCGGAAGGACATCAAGCGGTTACCTGTCCTTCGCGAGGGCCGTCTCGTGGGGATTGTGAGCCGCGCAGATCTGGTTCGGGCCATTGCCACGTCGAGCCCGGACTAAGGAGCGCTCCTGGGCGCGGCGCCACAGGAACGAACGGGGGGTTGAAACTCTATGCAGCCGGGCCCTCACTAATCCCGCTTTTCGATGGCCGAGGCACTACCCGCCGTCAATGGTGCAGTCAGCGAAGGGACGGGGTATTTTCATCGTCTGGATACACCTAAGCTGCGTGTCCATAAGAAGCCACCGCCCGTGCCGCGTAACAGTGGCCGCAATGGGAGCTGATGTTTATGTATCGTGACCGCCTGCGCATGCCTGCCCTCTGGAGCAAGGTAATGAGTCCGGAACAGGCGGCGACGCTGTTTCGCGACGGCATGGTCGTGGGCATGAGCGGCTTCACCCGCGCCGGCGACGCCAAGGAGGTGCCGGTGGCCCTGGCCGAGCGGGCTGCGACGGATCCCCTCAAGATCACCCTGCTGACGGGCGCCTCGCTGGGCAACGACATCGACCGCATCCTGTCCGATGCCGGGGTGATCGCGCGGCGGATGCCCTTCCAGGTCGATCCCGGCCTGCGCCGGCGGATCAACAACGGCGAAGTGATGTTCATCGACCAACACCTCTCGGAAACCGTGGAAATGCTGCGGTCGCGCCAGCTGGGTCCTATCGATCTCGCGGTGATCGAGGCAACGGCCATTACCGAGGAGGGGCATATTGTGCCCACCACCTCGGTGGGCAATTCAGCCAGCTTCGCCATCCTGGCCGAGAGGATCATCATCGAGATCAACCTTAACCATCCGGCCGCATTGGAGGGGCTGCACGACATCTATATTCCGACCTATCGACCGCATCGCGATCCCATTCCCGTGGTCTCCGCGCGCAGCCGCATCGGTATGACAGCGATTCCCATAGACCCGGCGAAAATCGCGGCCATCGTCATCACCCAGAAGAACGACAGCACTGCACGGATCGACCCGCCGGATGACGACACTCGCGCGATTGCCGGGCACCTGTCCGATCTGTTCCTGCACGAGGTCAAGAAAGGACGAATGGGCCTGACCCTGCAGCCGATGCAGTCCGGCATCGGTGCCATCGCCAACGCCGTGCTGACGGGTTTCGTCGATAGCCCCTTCCACGGCCTGACCATGTATTCGGAGGTCCTGCAGGACAGCACTTTTGAGCTCTTCGATGCCGGCAAGCTGGATTTCGCCTCGGGCTGCTCCATCACCGTCTCCGGCGCCTGGTATGACCGCGCCATTCTGGGCATCGAATCCTATAAGCCGCAGCTCATCCTGCGACCGCAGGAGATCAGCAACCACCCCGAGGTCATCAGGCGGCTCGGTGTGATCGCGATCAACACGGCCCTGGAATGCGACATCTATGGCAACGTCAATTCTACCCATGTGAATGGCACGCATATGATGAATGGCATTGGCGGCTCGGGCGACTTCGCGCGGAACGCCCACATGGCCATCTTCGTGACCAAATCCCTCGCCAAGGGGGGCGCCATCTCCTCCATCGTGCCGATGGTGCCGCATGTTGACCATAACGAGCATGACGTGGATGTCATCGTCACCGAATGCGGGCTGGCCGACCTGCGTGGCTTGGCGCCGCGCGAACGGGCGGAATGCGTGATCGGCAACTGTGCCCATCCCAGCTATCGCGAAGCCCTGCTGGACTATTACCGGGCGGCCGTCAGGCGCGGCGGGCAAACCCCCCACCTGCTCGAAGAGGCTTTCGCCTGGCACGTTCGGGCCCGCGAAACCGGGTCGATGCGGCTCCCCATAGGCGGTTTGGTCTCCACTACACCGTGACTTGAAGATAGACGTGGTTGCCGGTTGTGGGGTGGCAGCGATGCAGAAAGCCGTAGGTATGCTGGCCCTGACGTTCGTTACTGTCGACAAGTTTCCAGATTTCGCCGTCGCTGTTTTGCTCCAGGTCAGCGCCGTCACCTAGCCCCTTGGCCATAAGTTCCTTTCCCAGTGCCCGCCACCCCAGTTCCAGGAATTCGGCAGACCGGACCGGGCTGGGCAGGAAGCGGCGATTGTCGTTCGCTGGGCCTCCAATTGTGCCCAAACCTTCTTCATGCATTGGCTACCTCACTACCTCCGTCGTGCCTCCGCCATCGTCGTATATGGCTCAGCCTGCGGCAGCCGCCTTCCCTCTGGGCCAGCGCCCGCCACCAGACAGGCGCATGTTCACCCTTGCCGTTCGGACCACCAGGATCGCAGACGCGGCGCATACAGGAACAGCGCGGAGCTGGCCGCAATCATCAAAAGAGCTATGACAAACGCCACGACCTAGAAGCTGATGTCGCCCTCAGCGACGAGCCATCCCGCAATGATGGATGGCACAAAGAGCAATAATCTGGCGATCCAGGGCATGTCGATATCTCCGATTGACTGTGCCGTCAGCGCAGGAACTGCCGAAACCTCTGCAGGGAGAAGGCAAACAGCACCGACCCGATTACCACCATCGCCAGAAGCTGTGGCCAGACCACGGTCAGCCCCGCGCCGCGGAACAGCACCGCCTGGGCCAGCATGACGAAATGGGTGTTGGGTGCAGCGAACATGATAATCTGAATGACCTCAGGCATGCTCTCGCGCGGCGTCACGCCGCCCGACAGAACCTGTAAGGGCAGCAGAACCAGCATCAGCAGCAGACCGAATTGCGGCATCGAGCCCGCGACCGTGGCCAGGAAGATGCCCAGGGAGGTCGTCGCGAAGAGCTGCAGCGCCGCGCCTGTCAGAAACAGCGCGATCGATCCCTGGATGGGGACCGTCAGGATTCCCTGCACGACAAAGATGAGGGAAAATCCCGTGGCAGCGAGTACCACCAGCCCCATCGACCAGATCTTGCTGACCATGATCTCGGTCGCCGTCACCGGCATCACCAGCAGATGCTCGATGGTGCCATGCTCGCGCTCCCGAATAAGCGCCGCGCCGGTGAGAATGATCGAGAGCATAGTCACCGAGGAGATGACGTTGGTAATGGCGCCGAACCAGCCTTTGTTGAGTTCCTGGTTGAACCGGGAACGAAGGTTCAGGTCGATCGGGACTGTGGCGCCGCCGCGATAGCCATTGAGGAACTCGCTGACTTCACTCGAGGTGATGGACTGGACATAGCCGCCGCCGGAGAATGCCTGGGTCATCCGGGTGGCGTCGACGTTGAGCTGGATAGTCGGTGCACGGCCAGCCAGAAGATCGCGCTGAAAATTCGGCGGAATATCGAGGGCGAAAGTATCGAGGCCCGCATCCATGCGGCGATCCATCTCCGGCTGGGAGATGATCCTGGGCACGGAGAAATAGGGGGGATTGAACGCCGTGATGATGCGCGAGGAGACAGGCGACTGGTCCTCGTCCACGATCGCAATAGCGGCTTGATTGAGGGTCTCCGGCATCGATTTTGAGGCGGTGTAGATCGACAAGGTGAAGGCATAGGCGATCAACACCAGCAGCATGGGATCGCGCGCCAGGCCGCGCAATTCCTTGATGCCAAGCTGTAGGATATTCTTGACTTGCATGGTCAGCGCGCCTGTTTGTTGAGAAGCGCTGTCCCCAACAAGAGAAGCACTGGAATAGCGATGAGAAGGGGCAGGAAATCAGCCCAGAGGTCAGCGAAACCCAGCGCCTTGGAGAAGGTCCCGCGTGAGATCGTTACGAAATAGGTGGTGGGATAGAGCCGTCCTATTACCGCCCCGGCGCCTTGCAGCGACGAGACCGGGTCCGTCATGCCAGAAAACTGCACCGCGGGAATGATCGTCATCAGGGAAGTGCCGAAGATCGCGGCGATCTGGCTGTTCATGAAGGTCGAGATCACCAGGCCCATCGCCGTGGTGATGGTCACATAGAGCAGGGCCGCCGCGGTAAAGGTCAGCAGGCTCCCGGTAAAAGGGACACGAAAGATGAAGACGGCCGCGGCCGTCAACATGACGAAGTTCGACATCGCCAGGGCGATATAGGGAAGCTGCTTGCCCAGCAGGAATTCCAGGCGCGTGACCGGCGTCACGTAGAAATTGATGATCGAGCCGAGCTCCTTCTCCCGCACGACGCTGAGCACCGCCAGCATTGCCGGAATCATCATCAGAAGCAGCGGAATGACCGCCGGTACCATAGCCACTAGGCTCTGAATATCCGGGTTGTAGCGGTACCGGATAGCGAGCTGGAAGCTCCCGACCGTAGCGGCATCGCCATAGAACTGCCGGGCTTTCTGGGTCAGCCAGTTCTGATGCATGCCCTGCACGTAGCCGCTGACGGTCTCGGCTCTGGTGGGCATGGCGCCGTCGATCCAGGCACCGATTTCGACCGCCCTGCCGCGCGCCACATCTCGGCCAAAGCCGGAAGGGATCTCGATCGCCAAGCTCAACTCGCCGTTGCGCATGCGCCGATCGAGATCGGCATAGTCGGCGATGGGAGGCTTCTCGATGAAGTAGCGGGAACCGGCGATCTGCAAGGTGTAATCGCGACTGACGGTCGTATCATCCCGGTCGAGCACGGCGAAGGAGAGGTTCTCGACATCCATGTTGATGCCGTATCCCACCACGAACATCAGGATCAGGGTGCCAAGCATGGCCAGCGTAGCCCGGATAGGATCGCGCCGGAGTTCGAGAGATTCACGCTGCGTATAGGCGAACATGCGGCGGACGTCGAAGGTCCGCTTCCGATGTACCTGCCTAGCTGACACTGCCGGCTTCTGATCACTGGTCCGGGCGGGAGCGCCTCGCGGTTCGGATCCTGCTGTGCCCTCCGCTGCGCGAATGGCATCCTCAAGATAGGCGATGAAGGCCTCTTCAAGAGTCGTGGCACCACGTTTCTCGACGATGGCGGATGGCTTCTCGCTGACGAGGACCTTGCCGGCATGCATCAGCGAGATGCGATCGCAAAGCTCCGCCTCGTTCATAAAATGCGTCGAGACGAAGATCGTCACCTGGTCCTTGCGGGACAGGTCGGAAAGGATCTGCCAGAAACTGTCGCGGGCGATCGGATCGACGCCGGAGGTTGGCTCGTCCAGGATGAGGATGTCGGGTGCGTGGATCATGGCCACGGCCAGCGACAGGCGTTGCCGGATGCCCAGCGGCAGGGAGTCCGGCAACGCTTCCGAAATCCCGGCAAGATCGAAGCGCGCGACCATTTCATCGATCCGCGCCGGAATGGCGGCGGGATCCAACCCGAAGAGACGGGCGTGAAGATCGAGATTCTGTCGTACGGTCAGCTCAGTGTAGAGTGAGAAGGCCTGCGACATATAGCCGATGCGGCGGCGTACCGCCATGTCCCTGGCATCGACCTCCTTACCAAAGAGGCGCGCTTTCCCCTCGCTGGCGGAGAGTAGACCGGTCAGCAACTTCATGGTCGTGGATTTTCCGCAGCCATTCGAGCCCAGAAACCCGAAGATCTCCCCCTTGCCAATGCGGAAGCTAACATCGTCGACGGCCGTGAAGTCGCCAAAGCGCATGGTGAGATGCTCGGCCTCGATCGCGACCTCGCTTTCCGCTTCGGCCCGCGGCGGAATCACCACCTCCTGGTGATCGCTCCGCCGTTCCTCCGGCAGCAAGGCGATGAAGGCTGCATCCAGTGTCGTGGCGCCGGTCTGCTGCCGCAGATCATCCGGGGTTCCGGTGGCCAGCACCTTGCCCGCATCCATGGCCACCAGCCAGTCGAAGCGATCAGCCTCCTCCATATAGGCCGTTGCAACGATGACGCTCATGCCCGGGCGGTCCTTGCGGATCTCGTCGATCAGTTCCCAGAACTGGCGACGCGACAGCGGATCGACGCCCGTCGTGGGTTCGTCGAGGATCAACAGATCAGGGTCATGGATCAGCGCGCAACACAGCCCGAGCTTCTGCTTCATACCGCCGGAGAGCTTGCCGGCCGGGCGGCTCGCGAAGGGTGACAGCCCGGTGCTGCGCAGCAATTCGGCTATCCGGCGCTCGCGCTCCTGCTTGTCGTGACCAAAGAGGCGCCCGAAAAAGTCGACATTCTCGAAGACCGACAGCGTCGGGTAGAGATTCTTGCCCAATCCCTGCGGCATATAGGCGATCCGGGCGTAGATGCTACCGCGATGGGTCGCATTGGCGATATCGCCGCCGAGGACCTCCACGGCCCCGTCCTGAACGGCGTGGGCCCCCGACACCAGCGACAACAGGCTGGACTTGCCGACGCCGTCCGGCCCGATTAGCCCGACCATGACACCCGATGGCAGGTCGAGATTGATCGCCTCCAGGGCCGTTGTCTTGCCGTAGCGCAGCGACACTGCCTTGATCTGGACGACGTGGGGGCGCTCCACCGCCGGGGGCGCGACGAGGTCGATGCTGGTCATTGCGCCAGCTGGCCCGTCAGGCCCGGCGGCCATGCAGCCTGTGGATCCAGCCGGACATAGGCCATGCCGGGCAAGCCGGTCTTCACCTGCCGGATGTAGCGCTGCAGCAGCTCAGGTGAGATCTGAGCGCGGATCCGGAACATCAGCTTCTGGCGTTCTTCGGCAGTTTCCACCGTCTTGGGCGTGAACTGCGCCACGTCAGCCACGAAACTCGCCGTTGCGGGGATGACGTATTGCGGGGCGGCATCGAGGATAATGCGGATCTCGGTGCCCATGGCGACGCGGCCGGCCTGCTCGGTCGGCAGGAAGAACGTCATATAGACATCACCAAGGTCCACCAGATTCAGCACCCGCCCACCGGCCGAGAGGACTTCGCCGGGCTCTGCCACACGATATTGCACGCGCCCGGCTCGCGGCGCGACCAGCGTGCTGTCATTGATGTCGGCCAGGATGCTTTCGATAGCCGCCTTCGCGGCATCCACCGACGCTTCCGCATCGACGACCTGTGCCTTGGCCGCATTGATAGCTGCCTCGGAGGCGGCCAGTTGGGCCTGCGCTGCGCCCACCGCGGCACGCGCACCCTGCGTGGTCGCCCGATTGTCGTCGAGCGTCTGGACGGAGACAGTATTGCTGGCCGCGAGTTGCTCGGACCTCGCCAGACGCCGCGTCGCGGCATCGAGTTCGGCCTGCCGTTGAGCGACGACGGCGACCGCCGCCGTGCGCTCGGCCTCGCGTTGGGTCACCAGGCTTTGCGCCGAACCGATGCCGATGGTCGCCCGCTGCAACTGGGCCTCGGCCTGGCGCCTTTGCGCCTCCAGCTGCATGGTATCCATCCGCGCCAGCACTTGGCCCGGCTCGACAAAGTCTCCCTCGCGGGCCAGGATTTCTCGGATACGGCCCGCTGTTTTTGTCGAAACATCGATCTCCACCGCTTCGATGCGGCCGTTTCCGCTGGCAATCCCCTCCGGAAGATCGCTGCCGCCTAGTTTCTTCCAGGCGAAATAGCCTCCGCCGGCGACCAGCGCGGCGAGTGCGCCCAGCAGCAAGCGCTTACGAGTTGCTGTCATTGCCATTCAAGCTCGGCCCCATCATTACCTCGTCCGGCATAAGCTCATGCCCGACATGCCTCAATGCCCCGCTGCCCCGATGCCAGGTCCAGACGACTGGGATCCTATCCTGGCGGCGGCTGCGCTCTCCCTTGCCCACCCGGGGCAACCGCACCCGCCCTGCAATGTTCTCTTTAATTTCCCCTCCGCAGTCAACTGCGGTTGACCATCAGTGACAAGAGGGTAACCTGGGGGCATGGCACAGGAATTCCCCTCGGTTTCGAGACTCAGCGATACGTCTGGAGCGCAGAAGGTCAGGACGCTGGATCGCATCCTGAGCGCGGCAATCGTCCAGTTCTCGCGCCGGGCCTACGAGGAGGTCGGACTGAGGGGTATCGCCGCCGCCGCTGGTGTCGATGTCGCTCATGTCCATTGGAGCTTCGGATCCAAGGAGCGGCTCTTTACCGAGGCGGTTCGACGAGCCACCACCGTCGATCGTGTGGTGTCGACCGCCGGATGTGACCTCCCGCGGTCACTGGCTCGCCAGATCCTCCTGCCCGCTGGAGGACGCCCGCCCGCTGAGATCGGGCAACTAGAGATCGTGATCCGCTCACTCTCCTGTGTCACAGCCGGACCCTTGCTACGGGATTTCATTCCGGAGGCATTGATCGAACCGCTGAGTGAACAGATCGGGGACCCAGACGCGCGGCGGGCCTCGCTGGTTGCGGCTCTGCTGGCGGGGGTCAGCATTCTCAGGAATGTTCTCAAGGCCCAGCCTTTGTGCGGCGCGGATGAGGGCGCGCTCGAGGCTCTAATCGCCGACACTATTGACCATATCGTCAGGGCGCATCCCGGTGAGCTTCGACCGGACATCATCACAAGAGGGGCTTAGGGGCTGATGAACACCATGCAAGCCATCGCCCATCCCGCGAACCATCTCACCCCGCTCGCTCAGAATCATGAAGCGCCGGAGGGTGAAGCCTTCAGAGTCATCGATCGGATGCGCGAGGCCTTGAGCGCGCAGCTGACAGGCGGACTCTCGCCGACGGCTCTGGCAATGGCTTTCTTCGACTGGTCGCTGCATCTGGCCATGGCACCCGGCAAGCGGATGGAACTCGCCGATAAGGCGTCGCGAAAGCTGGTCAGGCTGATGACGTACGCGGCCACCGCCGGCCTCGATCCCGAAGCGCCAGCTTGTATCTTGCCACTGCCGGGCGACTATCGCTTCCATAACGAAGGCTGGCGGAAGCTGCCCTTCAACATCTGGTCCCAGGCTTTCCTGCTCAATCAGCAATGGTGGCACAATGCCACGCATGGTGTGCCGGGCCTCACCCCACATCACCGCGACGTGGTCTCCTTTGCCGCCAGGCAGTGGCTGGACATCTTCTCGCCCTCAAACAATCCGCTGCTCAATCCCGAGGTGCTGACCAAGACCATGGAAGCAGGTGGAAGCAATCTGCTGCGGGGCTTCCGGAACTGGGCTGAGGATGTGAGCCGCCTCGCCGCCGGCCAACCGGCACTCGGCACCGACTCCTTCTTGCCGGGACGCGACGTCGCGGTCACACCGGGCAAGGTGATCTATCGCAATCACCTCATCGAGCTGATCCAGTATGGGCCGATGACGGAGACGGTGCTGGCGGAACCTGTCCTGATCGTCCCGGCCTGGATCATGAAATACTATATCCTTGATCTATCGCCACAGAACTCTCTGATCCGCTATTTGGTCGGTCAAGGTCACACAGTGTTCTGCATCTCCTGGCGCAATCCCGACGCCAAGGATCGCGACCTGACCCTGGATGACTACCGGCGCCTGGGGATCATGGCGGCGCTCGATGCTGTGGCGGCCATTCTGCCGGGCCGCAAAGTGCATGCCACCGGCTATTGCCTGGGCGGCACCCTGCTCGCCATCGCAGCGGCAGCCATGGCCCGCGCCGGTGACGACCGGCTGGGGTCCATGACGCTGTTCGCGGCCCAGACCGACTTCTCAGAGCCAGGAGAACTGGCGCTCTTCATCGACCACAGTCAGTTGCATCTCCTGGAGAGCATGATGTGGCAGCGCGGCTACCTCTCCTCCGACCAGATGGCTGGCGCCTTTCAGCTGCTGCGCAGCAATGACCTCATCTGGTCGCACGTCGTGCACGACTATCTGATGGGCCAGCGCACTCCCATGATCGACCTGATGGCCTGGAACGCGGATTCCACCCGCATGCCCTACAGGATGCATGCGGAGTATCTGCAGCGCCTCTACCTGGACAATGAGCTCGCCGCAGGCAGTTTCATGGTGGAAGGGCGGCCTGCGGTGCTGCAGAACATCCGCGTCCCGATGTTCGTCGTCGGCACGGAGCGCGATCATGTCGCGCCATGGCACTCGGTCTATAAGATCCATCTCCTGACCGACGCAGAGGTTACCTTCGTGCTCACAAGCGGCGGCCACAATGCCGGCATCGTCAGCGAGCCAGGCCATCCCCGCCGTCGCTTCCGCATGGCCACGAAGCAGGCGGCCGATCCTTGCGTCGGTCCCGATGAGTGGATGGATATGGCGCGCTTGAGGGAAGGCTCGTGGTGGAACGAATGGGCCTCCTGGCTCGCCGCCCACTCCGCGCCGGATCGCCTGCCTCCTCCCGCCATGGGCGCTGCCGGGAAGGGTTATCCTCCTCTCGAAGACGCCCCGGGCAGCTACGTGCTCCAACGGTGAGGCCCGGTATGAGCATGACGCCTATCGTTGATCTGAGTGGCAAGCGCGGCCTGGTGGTTGGCATCGCCAATGCGCACAGCATCGCGGCCGGGTGCGCCGCCGCCTTTCGGCAGGCCGGAGCCGAGCTTGCAGTTACCTACCTTAACGAGAAGGCGAAGCCCTTCGTGCAACCTGTCGCGGAAGCCTTGGGGACCTCTCTCCTGCTGCCCTGCGATGTCCGCGTGCCCGGTCAGCTCGAAAGCGTCTTCGATACTGTGCAGCGGGAATGGCCAAGGCTGGACTTCCTGCTGCATTCCATCGCCTTCGCCCCCCGCGAGGATCTGCAGACCGGTGTTATCCATTGTTCCGCTGAGGGCTTTGCCCTGGCCATGGACGTGTCCTGCCATTCCTTCATCCGTATGGCGCGGCTTGCCGCACCACTGATGAGCGAGGGCGGCTCCCTGATGACAGTGAGCTTCTATGGCGCAGACCGCGTCGTCGAGAATTACAATCTCATGGGGCCGGTCAAGGCAGCGCTGGAGGCAAGCGTCCGCTACATAGCTGCGGACCTCGCCAACCAGGGCATTCATGCGCATGCCATCTCTGCCGGCGCGGTCAAAACGCGGGCGGCTTCAGGCATCGATCGCTTCGACGCCCTTCTGGACAAAGTCCGTGACCGCACTCCCGCCGGCCGGCTTGTCAGCATTGATGAAATCGGCCGGATCGCGGCCTTCCTGGCGAGTAGCGCCGGCGCGCCGCTCTCCGGCTCCGTCATCTTCGCCGACAATGGTTTCCACACCACGGCCTGACCAAAGATGCTCATCACCGATCGACAATGGAAGGACACCGGCATGGCCCGGGATATCGACGTGAACAGCCTCGAAGGTGCCATGGGACGGATTCAGTCGAACTGGATCTGGTTCCTGGCCTTCGGTCTCGGGCTGGTACTGCTCGGCCTGGTGGCCTTTGCCAATCTCTTTGTGACGACACTGGCCACGATCTTCATGCTCGGCATTCTCATGCTGGCGGCGGGGATTGCGCATATCGTGCTGGCCATTCGTGGCAGGAACTCGAGCCGCTTCTGGGTCTGGCTGGTCTCCGGGCTGCTCTATGCCGCCGCCGGTCTCCTGGTCATCGTGAACCCGCTCCTGGCTTCCGCGGTCATGACCCTGTTCATCGCCCTCGCCCTTCTCGTGGCGGGCGTGGCTCGCCTCTGCGTTGGCCTTGGCAGCAGCGCCGGCCGTGAGAAGATCTGGTTCATTGCCAGCGGCGTTCTGACAATGCTGACGGGCCTCCTCATTGCGACCGGCTGGCCCGTGAACAGCCTCTGGGTCGTCGGCTTGTTCCTGGCCGTCGATCTTCTCATCCAAGGCTTCGCCTATGCCAGCTTTGGCCTCGCCCTCAGGACGACAAAGTAAGGCTGCTATGGACGATCACCGCCCCGGCGCGACGGGCACATGGGGAAGGCTCCCGGCCTTTCTCCTGCTCTTTCTCCTGATTGGCTGCGCAGCCCGGCCAGGAATGGAGGTCCTGACCCCCTCTGCGACGACGCCGGCCTCAGCAGACGCCGTGACGGTCTATGTCGCCACCACTCGCGAGCGACAGGCTCCCGATCAGAACAGCTTCACCAATCGGCGGGCGCATGAGCTGAACTTCGCCGATTACACTGTCTCGGTTCCGCCGACGCACAAGCCCGGACGCATCGAATGGCCCCGCACGCCCGTCGATCCGGCGACGAGTTTCACGCCGATCCGCGACACTGTGCTCACGCGCCCGTCCTTCGAAGCCGCGCTCGCAGGTCGCCGATGCGGCGAGACCGGAGCGAGCACCGCCGTCTTCGTTCATGGCTACAATACCAACTTCCCAGAGGCCCTGTTTCGGGTCGTGCAGATGACCGCGGATACGGATCCCAGGACGATCCCCATTCTCTTTGCCTGGCCATCAGACGCATCGACCCTTGGCTATGTCGCGGACCGCGATTCAGCGATGTATTCCCGTGACTATCTTGCGGATTTCCTGCTCAGGCTGACCCAGCTCTGCGGCGGCGGCCAGATTACCCTGGTCGGTCACAGCATGGGGGGGTGGCTGACAGTTGAGGCACTCCGCCAGTTGCGCCTTGCGGGCCGTGACGACGTCCTCAAGCGATTACAGGTCGCGCTGGCCTCGCCCGATATCGATATTGAAGTTTTCCGCACCCAGATGAGCATTATCGGGCCCCTCTCCCCGCCGATGACCGTGCTGGTGTCCCGTGATGACCGGGCCCTGTCCGTCTCCAGCCGCCTTGCTGGCGCGCGCCAAAGGCTGGGTCGGCTTAACGTCGACGAACCCGAGGTGCAGGAGGCGGCCCGCACCGCGAACCTCAACATTATCGATATTTCTGGCCTGGAAGCGTCGGACAGCTTCAACCACGACCGGTATGTCAGCTTTGCTGGAGCTTACGCCAAGATGGCAGCGACCGGAGCTGTCACACCCGGCACCGGGCTTCGGCAGGCCGGGGCGTTCGTGTTTAGAGCTGTCGGAACGGCCCTTTCCAGCCCCTTCGTGCTGGCCGGCCAGGCACTGTCGCCTGAATGATCGCCAGCGGCGACAGATCCACTTGGTAGCGTGGGCTTCAATCGGAGCGACGCCATCTTCGGAGAAGGTTCGTGAGATTGCCACTTCCTTATCGCACCTTGCGAAGCAGTTGGAGGTGTGGACTGCTCCTGCTGTGCCTGGTGAAGTCGGCCAGCGGCGGCGTCGCGCTGAGGACCCACGTGAGGCTGCAGCCGCCGAACGATTGTCCTGAAGAGGTAATACTGCGCCTCGTGCTTGAGCGGCTGCCCCGCCTCGCTTGCTGAGCAGCGGGATGGGGCCTGATTGAGATGCCCTGGCCATCGTGGCGCTGGTCCCTACTGGGGAACCCTTAAAGGTGGACCTGCTTCATGCAGCGGCCCTGCTCCCGATGTAGGAAGCCGTCGAGAGACTGTAACCGGGGCCTCTTCCGGCCGTCTGTAAATTGATAGGGAGCCGCGATGTACGAGCGTATAAGGGCGATACTGCATTATTTCGACCAGGTCGTACCGTTCCGGCTTAAACCGGCTATTATCACGACGCTCGTCCTCGTCGCGCTGCTGTTGCTACCGGTGCCAGACGGCCTGACACCCAAGGCCTGGGGCCTGGTAGCCATCTTCCTCACCACGATCGTCGCCATCATCCTCAAGGTGATGCCAATAGGCGTCATGGCGATGATGGCGATCGTGATCGTCTCACTGTCGCAGGTGACCTCCACTTCCTCGAAGGGGGCAGTGGCCGATGCACTGGCCAGCTTCTCCAGCCCGCTGATCTGGCTGATCGTGGTGGCCATCCTGATCTCGCGCGGCCTCAAGAAGACCGGGCTCGGCAACCGGATCGGCCTCATCTTCATCTCGCTGCTCGGCCGCCGCACGATCGGGATCGGCTATGGTCTCGCGGTCTGCGAACTGGTGCTCGCGCCGTTCACGCCCAGCAACACGGCGCGCGGTGGTGGCATCGTGCATCCGATCATGAAGTCGATCGCTACCGCCTTCGATTCGGATCCTGCCAAGGGGACAGAGCGCAAGATCGGAAGCTACCTCGCGCTGGTGAACATGCATGCCAATACGATCACATCTGGCATGTTCGTGACTGCCACCGCGCCCAACCCACTGGTGGTAGATTATGTGGCGAGGGTGACCAACGGGAGTTTCCACCTGTCCTGGACGACCTGGGCTCTGTGCATGGTCCTCCCTGGTCTTGTTTGCCTTCTGCTCATGCCGTTGGCGATCGCCGTCTTGTCGCCGCCCGAGGTGAGGGCTACCCCGCATGCGGTGCAGTATGCGCGCGACGAGCTGCGGCAGATGGGACCGCTGAGCGGCAAGGAGAAGGTAATGATCGGCACCTTTGCGCTGCTGCTGATGCTGTGGGCCAATATCCCGGCGATGCTGTTCGGACCCGCCTTTATTTTAGACCCGACCGCCGTGGCCTTCGTCGGCCTCTTCGCGCTCATTATCACCGGCACCATCAACTGGGACGACGTGCTTTCGGAGAAGAGCGCCTGGGATACGCTGGTCTGGTTCGGTGCGCTGGTGATGATGGCGGAGCAATTAAATAAGATCGGCGTGATCGCCTGGTTTTCCGATGCCCTCAAGAGCGGCATTCTTGCCGCGGGGATGGGCTGGCAGGCGGCGGCCGCGCTGCTCGTCGCCCTGTTCGTGTTTTCACACTACCTCTTCGCTAGCACCACAGCGCATATCAGTGCGATGATGCTCGCCTTCCTCACGGTGGGCGTGCAACTGGTGCCGCCAGAATACCATGTGCCCTTTCTTCTGATGATGGTGGGCGGTTCGACCATCATGATGACCCTGACCCATTATGCCACCGGCACTTCGCCTATCATCTTTGGCAGCGGCTATGTGACGCTCGGCAATTGGTGGCGGGTCGGTTTCGTGATGTGCGTCGGTGAGTTGCTGATTTTCGCAGTGCTGGGCAGCTTGTGGTGGAAGCTGCTGGGCTTCTGGTAAGCCGATCCGGCATCGGCGATCAAGCGGCCCGCACAGTCGAAGCCTAGCCGGGCCGGCAACAAGGTGATTTTGGAGCGACTGTCTTGGCGGTCAAGCGTGATGAGGCTGCCAAGGCTGCTTTTCCCGGATGATAGCGTTGAGGATGGTAAGAAGCTTGCGCGCCGTGGCGATGATGGCGGCGAGCTTGGATTTCCCGGCCTGGAGCAGGCGTTGGTAGAAGGCCTTGAGGGTCGGGTTGTGGCGGATGGCCACCATGGCGCCCATGAAGAGGGCTGAGCGGACGACCGCCCGTCCTCCGCCGATGAAGCTGCGGCCCTGCCACTGACCGGACTGGCGGGTCCATGGGGCCAGGCCCGCCATGGAGGCGATCTGGCGCCGGTCGATACTGCCCAGTTCAGGCAGTTCGGCGATCAGGGTGCGGCTGATGACGCGGCCGATGCCGGGGACGGAGGCGAGCAGTTCCTCCTTCTCCCGCCAGGCGGGGGAGCCGCGGACCGCCTCGTCGATATCATGATCGAGCGAGGCGAGTTCCGCCTCCAGCGCCTTGAGCAGGCGGACAATGGAGGCGAGGAGGCGGCGATCGGTGAGGCGCTTCTGGCGCTGCCGCTCAGCGGTGATCATCTGGATGATCTGGCGGCGCCGGGCGACCAGATCCGCCAGCAGACTGGTCGCGGCCTCGGGCAGCGGGCGGATGGCGGGGCGGGTCGCGGCCAGGAAGTGGGCGATGAGCGCGGCATCGATACGGTCGGTCTTGGCACGCTGGCCAGCGCCTTGGCAAAGGCGCGGACCCGGGCCGGGTCGACAATGACCAGCGGCAGCTGCGCGGCGGCCAGGCCGGCGGCGACGATGGTCTCGAAGCCGCCGGTGGCCTCGACGGCGACGATGCTGGGCTTAAGGGGCAGGAGGCGCTGGATCAGCGCCTCGATACCGGCGGCGTCGCGTGGGACGCAGAAGCTGGCCTCGGGCATCGGGTCCTGCCCGTGCAGGGCGATGTCGAGACGATCCTTGGAGACGTCAATGCCGACAAAGATCGCAATTGCAGCGGTGGGGTCCATCTTGTCCCGTCCTTGCACAAGCGGGCTTCGCTGGCGGCCCAAGCGACTGTTCGGGTTCGATGGAACGGCAGAGGCAGACCCGGGCTCCAAAACGGGCTTCCAGGCCCCAGGGGGAAACGGGCTCACCTCTGCCACCGCTCCCGGAACCTTATCGGCACCGCGATCGGCTCGCACCAAGTTACAAGGGGGGCCGCTGTTAAAGAGAATGGCACCGGCAGCGCGGCGGAGGTGAGCTTCATCTTCGATGGTCATGCTATCGCAGCCACGGCCGGGCTTTCCCTGCTGCAGGCTTGGAGCGCTGCCGGCTTGCCCTTGACCGAGAATGTGGGCTGCATGGGCCAGGGCGTCTGCGGCGCCTGCCGCGTGTTGGTGCGCCGTGCCGGCGAGAGGCTGGCCGGCACGGCACTGGCCTGCGAGACGCAGGTGGAGGAGGGGATGCAGGTCGCCTTCGTCGACCACTTCCCGGCCGACCGCCCCCATGCTTACGACCTGCGCACGCTGACCGATAGCTGGACCGCACTGGACCAGATCGACGCCGTCTTCCCTGAGGCCAAGCACTGCCGCCACTGCGGCGGCTGCGATCGCGCCTGCCCCAAGGGCATCGAGGTGCAACGCATGGTCAACCTGGCCGCCGGGGGCCACGCCTTCGCAGCGGCCGAACTGTTCGATCACTGCGTACTCTGCAACCTCTGCGTTGCCGCCTGCCCGGAGCACATCGATCCGGCGCATCTCGGCCAGTTCGTGCGCCGCATGAACGCCGCGCTGACCTTGCGCCCCGTCGACCTGATTATGCGCCTGCGCGAGATCGAGGAAGGGCGTCAGCCGGTCGATCCCGACGCCCCCGGCGCCAACCCACCGGTGCGGACATGACTGCCGGCATTCCCTACCCCGAGGCGCTGGCCGCCTGGCGCGCCCGGATGCCCGCCCTGCCGCAGGCGCTGGACCTACCAGTGCCCGATTTGCTGCGCGGATTCCACCCAGACCAGCAGCCCGATGCCACGGTGCCGCTGCGCGTGGGCGCCAGCGCCGGGCAGCCCTGCCGGGCCGAGTTGGCCGCGCTGTTGCACGCGGATGCACTGGTCGAAGATGTTGACATCGCCGGCGCGCCGACCCTGGACACCGATGTGCTGGTGATTGGCGGCGGCGGCGCCGGCTGCGTAGCGGCGCTGACGGCGGCGCGCGCCGGGGCGCGGGTGGCATTGGCCACCAAGCTGCGGCTGGGCGACAGTAACACGGTGATGGCGGAGGGCGGGATCCAGGCCGCGGTGGGCCCGGACGACAGCCTGCAGCGGCATTTCGAGGACACTCTGCGCGCCGGCCAGTTCGCGGCCGACAAGGCGCTGGTGGCGGCGCTGATCTCGGACGGGCCGGCGGTGATCCGCTGGCTGATCCAGGAAGGCATGGGCTTCGATCTGGCCGAGGGCAGCGACCGCATGGGCGGTACGCTGCTACGCAAGAAGCCCGGCGGCGCCACAGCGGCGCGGCTGCTGTCCTACCGCGACTTCACGGGCCTCGAGATGATGCGGGCGCTGCGCGAGGCAACGCTGCTGGCCCCCGGCATCACGCTGCTAGACCGCCATCCGGCGCTGGAGCTGCTGACCGACGATCGCGGCCGCTGCGCCGGCGCCGCGCTGCACGATTTGGCGCGGGGCCGCACAGTGCTGGCGCGCGCTGGCGCCACGGTGTTGGCCACGGGCGGCGCCGGCCGGCTGCACATCGCCGGCTTCCCGACATCCAACCATTATGGCGCCACGGCGGACGGGCTGGTGCTAGCCTACCGGCTTGGCGCCACGCTGCGCGAGATAGACAGCTTCCAGTATCACCCGACCGGCATCGCCTGGCCGCCCTATCTGGAGGGGCAACTGGTCAGCGAATCTGCCCGCTCCTCTGGCGCCGCGCTTGTGAATGGCCTGGGCGCGCGCTTCGTGGACGAGTTGAACACGCGCGACGTGGTGGCCGCCGCCATCCTGCGCGAGATCGTCGAGGGGCGCGGCATCGTGCGCGACGGCTATGCCGGGGTGTTTCTCGATACGCCCGGGCTGGAGCAAACGAAGCCCGGCATCCTGGGCAAAAGCCTGGTCACGCTGACCCATCTCGCGCGCCGCGCCGGGCTCGACGCGGCGGCCGAACCCTTCCTGATCCGCCCGACCCTGCACTACCAGAATGGCGGCGTGCTGATTGACCCGGAGGGGCGCAGCGGCATCCCCGGCCTGCTCTGCGCCGGGGAGGTGACGGGCGGGCTGCATGGTCGCAATCGCATGATGGGCAATGCGCTGCTGGAGCTGGTGGCGTTTGGCCGCCGCGCCGGCCGTAACGCCGCCGCCGATGCGCGGGGGGAGCGGCCGCGCAATGTCGGCCTGACTCACCTGGCTGCTTGGCGCCGCTCCCTGATCGCGCAGGACCTGCCGCTGTCGCGCAAGGCGCCGCTGTTATTCCCCCCCTATGGCAATTTTAACGCGGTCACGGACCGGGGAAGAGCTGCATGAAAGTGCTGACCGAAGACCGCAACTGCGTGGGCGCCGACCTGGCCGCCTGGACGGCGGTGGGCGGCGGCGGCGGCCTGGAGCGCGCCCTGGCCGATCCCCCCAGCATCATCCCGGCTATCGAGGCATCGGACCTGCGCGGTCTGGGCGGCGCCGGGTTCCCGACGCACCGAAAATGGACGGCCGTGGCGGCGCAGCCGCCCGGCCTCGGCAAATGGGTAGTGTGCAACGGCAATGAGGATGAGCCAGGCACTTTCAAGGATCGCTTCCTGCTCTCCCGCACACCGCACCAGGTGATCGAGGGCGCTCTGGTGGCGGCCCTGGCGGTAGGCGCCGCCAATATTGTCCTCTACGTCAACCCGCGCGAGGGCGCCACAGTGGCGGTGCTGCGGAAGGCGGTAGCGCAGTGGGAGGCCCACCCGCTGCTCGCACGGCTGGGGGCCACCATCGGGGAGGCGCTCCACCTTGTCGTCGTCACCGGGTCGGGCCTGTATATCGGCGGAGAGGAAACAGCTGCCATCGCCAGCATCATGGGCGGCTTCCCCTTTCCCTCGCTCAAGCCGCCATTTCCGGCGGAGCAGGGAGTGCATGGCGCACCGACCCTGCTGAACAATGTCGAGACCTTGACGTATGCTGGGCAGATCCTGCGCCATGGGCCGGCATGGTACCGCGCGCTCGGCCTGGGGGGCGCGCCGGGCGCCAAGCTGTTCTCGCTGTCGGGCGACGTGCTGCGTCCTGGGCTGCACGAACTGCCCATGGGCACCTCTCTCCGCACCCTGGTCTTCGAGCATGGCGGCGGCATGCTGGGGGACAAGGCCTTCAAGGCGGTGTTCACCGGCGGCCCCTCCAACACGCTGTTGACGGCTGCGGACCTTGACGTGCCAATGGATTTCGACAGCCTGCGGGCACGCGGCTCCCGCCTCGGCACCGGCGCGATGATCGTGGTAGGGGAAGGCACCAGCATCCTGCGCAAGACGGCGGAATATGTCGCTTTCTTCGCCAATAATTCCTGCGGCCAATGCCCACCCTGCAAGATCGGCACGCATCAGGTGTCGCGCATCCTGGAGCGGATCGAGGCCGGCGCCGGCCGGCCTGGAGACCTCAAGGCGCTGGAAAATCTGACGCAATTGTTGCCTGGTAGCGGACGCTGCGGGCTTGTGGATGGAGCGGCCACGGTACTGACATCCTCACTGAAGACCTTCCGTGCCGAATATGAACGGGCATTGGTCGGCTGAGCCCAGCCGGTCAGCAAGCCCGCTATCATCAAGACCACGAGGTCGCGGGGCGCGGAGAAAGGTGACTGATACGCCCGGTTTCATCGAGTGACCTGTGCCCAAGCGCGAGTTCCGATGCTTGTGATGCGTTGAGGCTGTTGTGTAAGCCAGTTCCAGGCATCGGAGCAGGCCTCGACGATGGCGTCGTAGCTGTCGAAGACACGATTGCTGAGCTTGTTGCTGCGCAGATAGGCCCAGACGGTCTCGACGGGGTTGAGTTCCGGACTGTAGGGCGGCAGGTGCAGGAGGGTGATGTTGTCCGGCACGCGCAGCCTGCCGCCCGGGCGATGCCATCCCGCACCATCGATGGTCAGCACGGCATGCGCCCCGGGGGCGACATTGGCGCTGATCTCGGCCAGATGCAGGTTCATCATGGCAGTATTGGCCAAGGGCAGTACCAGGCCCGCGCCGATGCCGCGGGCCGGACAGATGGCGCCGAACAGATAGGCCCAGGAATAGCGCTGGTCTCGCGGGGCCACGGGCCTGGAACCGCGTGGGGCCCAGAGCCGGGTCAGCGTGCCTTGCTGGCCGATGCGGGCCTCGTCCTGCCACCAGAGTTCCAGCGGCTTGCCGCGGGCACGCTCTGGCAGCCGGGCCTCTATGAGGGCGGGGAACGCCTGCTGAAAGACGCCTGCGCCGCGGCGTCACGGCCAGGATGGCGGGGGCGCGCGACCAGGCGGCGAAAGCCCAGCCGATGCAGCAGGGTGCTGATGGTCCGCTCGGCCGGCACCACGCCGAAGCGGGCCTGGATCTCGTGTGCCAGATCCGCTCTGCGCCAGCGCACCACGCCGTGCTGCGCCAGATCCGGCCCCTGGCGCACCCATTCGGCAACCGCGCTTTCCTGCTCGGGCGACAGCCGCCGCCTGGGGCCGACATCGCCTGGCCGATCCGATAGCCCGGCGAGGCCTTCGTCATTGTAGCGGTGCACCCAGTCCCGCAGCGTCTGCCGCTCCATCCCCGCAACTCTGCCGCCTCCGTGCGCGAGGCACGCTCCAGCACCAACGCAAGCGCCAGTATCCGCCGCGAGGCCGCAGCATCCTTCGTGCGCCGGGCTGCCTGGCGCAGCCCGGTCGCATCCAGCTCCATACGGGTTATCTCGATCGCTATCGCCATGCCGGACACTCCGTCTGTCAAATGCAGAGCCCAGCGAATCACCTCCAGCCCGAGCCCGATAGCCCTCACGAGTCAGCCAAATCAGCTGGCCGTATGAGTACGACGCTTCGAATAGCTCATAGTGATCAAGATATTATTCGATCACGGAGCATTTACTATAAACGCAATATTTCGCGACCATCTATGAACGCCCAATCCTTCCTCGGTATCCTCCGCCTTGAAGCCGCCGCCGAATGGACCAGTCCTGACAGAGCCTCAACTTGCGTGGCTACCCCCTCTACTATCTACTGTGATGCGATCCGCTAACGCATTCCGACGCGGGCCTCGACAAGATCAATCTCACGGACAAGCCTACGGACAAGATCATCGTGGATCTGGCGGGAACGACCGAGACGATAGAGTTCCTCACGCTCGGCCCGCATGGCCTCCAACCGAAGCCGGTGATCGATCTCCTCCAGCCTTCTGACCTGGGCCGCGGCTTCACCGGTCATGGCGCGGCCGTCAATGCGTTGCCGGTAAAGCTCCATCAGCCGGGCGGCGGCGTCTGTGATGAGATCCGCGTCGCTACGGCCCTGTGACAAGTCATGCTGCATCCCTTCGATGGCCTTGATCGCAGCATGGGCCGCGGCGATGCGGGCACTATCTTCCTCTTGCTGATGGGAAGGCTCAGGCGGCAATTCGAGGCCTGTGAGAAGAATAGGCAGGCCGATGCTGGCGGTGGCCAGCGAGACGATGATCACCCCGGCGGCCAGAAAGATCGCCAGGTCGCGCGCCGGGAAGGGAGAGCCATCGTTCATGAGAAGAGGAAGCGTCAATACACCTGCCAAGGTAATGGCGCCTCGGACGCCTGCCAGTGAGGTGGCGACGACCAGGCGCCAGCTGGGCTTCGGCACTTGTGTCCCTTTCCTGGACGCACGAAACAACGTGAAGCGCAGCGACAGCCAGACCCAAAGGAAACGCAGCGCCGCCAGAGCCGCGTTGATCGCAATGACATAGACAATCAGCCAGACAGGATCGTGGTGGCCGGTCGTACGCACGACTTCCGCCGCGCCGACCACAATGCTTGGTAGCTGCTCGCCGAGCAGGACAAAGATGATGCCATTCAGGGTGAACTGCACCGTGTCCCAGACTGCGCTGCGGCGCACGCGTGTGACAGCGAGTGCCTGACCGCTCTGTTCCGCATAACTCATGGTGATACCCGCTGCCACGGCGGCAAGAATGCCGGAGCAGTGGAGGTGCTCGGCCAGGAGGTAAGCGCCGAAGGGGATCAGCAGACTGATAAGGATCTGGGAACCGGTCTCCTCGCCTAGACGGCGGGAGACAAAGTCCTTCGCCTTCATCACGACCCAGGTCACGGCGGCGCCGAGAGCGATGCCGCCGAGAGCGACCCACAGGAAGGTGCCGAAGGCCTCTGTCATCGAGAAGATGCCCGTGAGCGCAGCCGCTACGGCAAACTGCATGCAGACCAGCCCCGAGGCATCGTTGAGCAACGATTCCCCCTCGAGGATATGCATCAGCCGCTTTGGGATCGGCACGCGGGCAGCGATGGCGGATACCGCGATCGGATCCGTTGGCGAGACGATGGCCGCCAGTGCGAAGGCCACCGCCAGCGGCATCGACGGGATCATCCAGTTGATGAACAGGCCGACGCCGACGACTGTGAAGACAACCAGGCCGAGGGCCAGCTCGAGGATCGTTGCCTTGTCGCGGAACAGCCCTTCCTTGGGAATGCGCCAGCCATCGAGAAAGAGGAGCGGCGGCAGGAACAGCAGGAAGAAAATGTGGGGTTCCAGCTGCACACCGAGATCGGCGACGGATGCGATGACGGCGCCCAGCGCAATTTGGACCAGTGGCAAAGGAAGGGCTATGGGCGACAGCCTCGCGAGAGTTCCGCTCAAGACGACGGAGACCAGAAGAATCAACGAGACGCTGATACTTTCCATGCTGACGTTTTCTCCATGGATTGAGGTCCCAGCATTTTGAAGTCCGACCAAAGCAGGACGGCATGACGAAGGGCTGCAATATCAAGGCCCCAGTGGGTGGGGCTGGGTAAGGGCGCGCAGCACGTCGGGCTGGAGCACACCAGGCTGCACCACCACCTGAGACGAGGGCGGCAGTGGGGGCGGCGGCACGACTGCTGGCTCGGGAGAGCGCAGACAGCCCCGCACGATGGGCGCACAAACGCCATCCCGCCCGGCCAGATCATCATTATCACCCGTATAGTTCAGGCCAATGACCCGTCCTTGGGCGATGCGGAAGATGGCGTGACATTAGGAACCGCTGCCGGCGACCTTGAACCCACCAACCAGGGGAAGCGTCATGTCGAAGCCGCCGACATTGGCGTTGGCCTGCTCGTAGGAGAGCAATTCCGATCCGTCCTCGAGCTTCAGGGTCCGCTTGGGGATGCCGGTACAGGCCTGCAGGTCCACCGCTTTCATGCCGACCACGCTTTGCCGTGCCTCGCGCGCGACCCGAGCGCCTTGAGAGGAACAGCCGGCCAGCATCAGGGCCAGGAGCAGGACATGGCAACAGTAGGCATCGATCCCCCCTGGGTGTGGTGCTGCAAGGCGGGTGTGGCTACAGGCGCGGGCGATGCCCGAGAAGTTTACCAATCCTGGTGCGCGTCGATCCCGACGAGCAAGATTGCCGCGTCCGTCAGGATGACCGCCCACGACTGGATCCCCGCACCTTACTGGAGGCCCCAGGCTTACTGACCTTCGGAGAGGGCGGCGGAGGAACGGCAGGTGAGTTGCCTATACTCACATCAATGATGTTCGCGATCAGCATCTCGAGATGATCATCGACCTCACCTTGGAGGGGCTCGGTCCGCAGCACATGGCGGAAAATGCTGATGCCTACAAGGCAGGCTGCCAGCAGCGCAGCACGCTGGGGTGCCAGGTCATCAAGCTTCGGAACGAGCGGCGTGATGACATCTCTGACAAGGACTTCGCGGAGAAGTGGTATCGCCTCGGGACTGAGCAGATTTCGAACCAGAATATCCAGGGGATCGATTACCCGGAGGGCCTGGTCCAGGCTGGGCTCCATAATTCTGGCGGTTAGACGCGCTGTCAGCTCATCGCGTTCGCCCGCGAACAGGCGTTGCGGCTGGACAGCGATATTCACTACCTCTGTGAAGAGCTTCTCCTTCGAGCCGAAGCTGCGATGGACCAGTGCGACATCGACGCCGACATCGGCCGCTATGTCACGGAGCTTGGTCTCCTCATAAGTGTGCTGCGCGAAACGGAGCATCGCAGCTTCCAGAATGCGGCGGCGTGTATCCTGCCCGCGGTTCTCGATATCCTGTTTCAGGGGCATTTCACCCCTCGGACCCATTGCTCATGCTTAACCTTCAGTATAGCGTTGCTTGGTATCAACCGTGGTTGATATAGATCAGGGCCGCTTGGCTGGCGAGCTGATAATGCTCATGCGTGACCATGCAAGGGGAGTATTGTGTCATGTCGACGGATCCACGCGAAGCCCGGCTGCTACTTGCGCCGCCGGAAGCGACGGCGTTCCCGGCCTCCCCGGATTGGGCGAGGCCGCTGACCGATGCGTCCAGCAGGTTTTCGGGCGAGTTCCTGAAATTCGCCGCGTCGGGCTTGCGAACCCAGGCTGAGTTTCTGCATGAACTCGCGAGTTGCAAGGATCTCGCGGATGTCTTCCAGCTTCAGATCAGGTTCATGCAAAACACGTGGGAGCTTTGCCTCACCGGAGCGGCACACTTGTCGAAGATCACGCCAGACAACTCGGTCTTTGCACGGAGCCCCTTGTAGCGCCATCGCCCAGGCAGAGGCGGCGCGAGTCAGGAGAAGCGACATCCTGCGCCGGACCGGCGGCCTCTTAGGCTGACCGGGACGCACAGCGGCACTGTTCCGTTTCGGCCAAGCTCTGGTATCGCGATTTCCGCTGTCGTGGCGCCCATCCGGCCAGAAGACGACGCGGAATCATCTGAATGTCCACGAAACAACGGTTGTTGACATAGATCAAGGCGGCGGACCAAAAGGGGGTTAACTCTTGGCAATATGGTCCGGAGTTCTGCGGATCTCCTTGGTAAGCGATGGGGACTGGGCGAACTGATGAAGAATGACATCGTGATTGTCGCCGCAACCCGCACGGCGGTTGGCTCCTTCAACGGCGCCTTTGGCGCAACCCCAGCCCATCAGTTGGGTGCAGCCGTGATCAAGGCTGCCCTCCAGCAGGCGAAGGTCGAGCCGCGGGAGGTCGATGAAGTCATCCTGGGGCAGGTGCTGACGGCGGCTCAGGGCCAGAACCCGGCGCGTCAGGCGGCGATCGGCGCTGGCCTGCCACAGGAGACCACCGCCTGGGGCCTGAATCAGGTCTGCGGCTCGGGCCTGCGCGCCGTCGCCGTGGCGGCGCAGCAGATCGCCAGCGAAGACGCCGCTGTCATGGTGGCCGGCGGTCAGGAATCCATGTCCCTGTCCCCTCACGCGGCCCATCTCCGGGCCGGCGCTAAAATGGGTGACGTCCCCTTCGTCGATACCATGATCAAGGACGGTCTCTGGGAAGCGTTCCTTGGCTATCACATGGGAACCACCGCCGAGAACGTCGCCCGGAAGTATCAGATCTCCCGCGAAGACCAGGATGCCTTCGCCGTTGCCTCGCAGAACAAGGCGGAGGCGGCGCAGCGGGAGGGACGGTTCAAAGGGGAGATTATCCCCTTCACAGTATCGACACGGAAGGGTGATACCATTGTCGATCGTGACGAATACATCCGTGCTGGTACGACGCTGGACGCCGTAACCAAGCTTCGCCCGGCCTTCGCCAAGGACGGTAGCGTCACCGCCGGCAATGCCTCGGGCATCAATGACGGCGCCGCGGCCCTGGTGCTCATGAGCGCCGCGGAAGCCAACAGGCGGGGCTTGACCCCCCTCGCCCGCATCGCCTCCTGGGCGACCGCCGGTGTTAATCCCGCCCTGATGGGCACAGGGCCCATTCCCGCGTCACGCCGGGCGTTGCAGAAAGCTGGCTGGAGCATCGGCGATCTCGATCTGATCGAGGCCAACGAGGCCTTTGCGGCGCAGGCCTGCGCGGTGAGCAAGGAACTCGGCTGGGATCCGGCCAAGGTCAATGTCAACGGCGGCGCCATCGCAATCGGTCATCCGATCGGTGCCTCCGGGGCGCGCATCCTGGTAACCCTGCTTCACGAGTTGATCCGACGCGATGGCAAGAAAGGCCTGGCGACGCTGTGCATCGGCGGAGGGATGGGTATCGCGCTTACCATAGAGCGTTGAGAGCGCCGGGTCGTTGCGGGCGTCGCAGAGTTCCCCAATACAGTGAAGACGCCTGAGCCTTTTCAGGCCTGACGGGAGAAGAGAAAATCATGTCGAAAGTGGCGGTCGTCACGGGGGGAACACGCGGTATCGGTGCCGCGATCTCGAAGGCCCTTCATGCAGACGGCTATCGGGTGGCGGCTGTCTATGCTGGCAATGATGATGCGGCGTCGGCTTTCCAGCAAGCGACCGGAATCGCCGTTTACAAGTGGGATGTTTCGAATTTTGAGGCCTGCGCCACTGGCCTGATTCGGGTAACCGAGGAACTCGGCCCTGTCGACATCCTGGTGAACAATGCGGGCATCACGCGTGACAGCATGCTGCACAGGATGACGCTCGAACAGTGGCAGGCCGTCATCAATACCAACCTGAACTCGCTTTTTAACATGACCCGGCCGGTGCTCGAGGGAATGCGGAGCCGCGGCTTCGGTCGCATCATCAATATCTCCTCGATCAACGGGCAGAAGGGTCAGATCGGGCAGGCCAACTACTCCGCCGCCAAAGCCGGGGACATCGGATTTACCAAGGCATTGGCACAGGAGAGTGCCAAGAAAGGCATCACGGTCAATGCCATCTGTCCCGGCTACACAGCCACAGACATGGTGCGGGCTATGCCACAGGATGTTCTCGAGAAGTCGATTCTCTCGCAGATCCCCGTGGGTCGCCTTGGCGAGCCGGAGGAAATCGCTCGTTGCGTGCAGTTCCTGGCTTCCGAGCAGGCAGGCTTCATCACCGGCTCAACGCTCACGGTCAACGGAGGGCAGTATCTCAGTTGACCAGCCATCCGTGGCTCGCCATCGGGCGGTAGGGAGAACAGAAAGCATGGCATTGCAGCTTAATGGCGAGAGAAGAGTAGCAGTCCATCACCACAACGAATCGCGTGATGTTGCTGTTCACAGCAGCATTTTTCCGGATTCTAATGTTAGACTTACTGCTCAAACTCGAAAGGCTTTACAAACCGGTTAGGCGGACTAAGAGATCGTGAGTGTCAGGCCGCACGCTCCTCATCGTGCCCGCGAACTGCGAGCCACCTCTTCAACCAGAGCTGCCGCTGACCCGCTGGCCTTCCATTTCCCCCAGATCACTCCATCATCGAAGGATCACTCCATGTCTGCTTCCTTTCCGCCCAAAATTGACGGCATGCCAAACCTGTCCTGGGATGCCATTGCGCCGCGCCTGCAGCCGCTATGGCATGCCACCCAACAGTCGCAGTCCATCGTCGCTGACGCCGCCAAGCGCGAGATAGAGATCCTCGCCGAAGTGCAGGGCCGGTTCGGCACGGCCGTGCAGAAGCTGGCCAGCGCCAGGGAGCCCGGCCAGTTCCTTGCGGCTCAAACGGAGGTCATGGGCGCCTTTCTCCAGGGCGCGACGCTGAATGCCCGCAATCTCCTCCAACTCTCTGAGAAGCTGCAGGAAGCGAATGCGTCTTTGCTGGCAGAAGTGGCCAACAAGGCATCGACAACGACCGGCAAGTAAGTTCCCGGCATCGGGCGCGGCCTCGGCGGCGCCCGCCATGCTGCTCGCTTGCGGCATGGATCCCCCATGCGCGAGGCATCTCATGAATAGTTTTGCCGATCTCCCCGCTGCCGCCTGGAACGCCCCCTGGACGCTGTGGCAGTCCGCTGCCGAATACGCGATCGATGCCTGGCAGCGGCAGATCCTCTTTCTCGACGTGTTGCGTCAGCGTGGTAATCAGTACCACGAGCACATGGCGGAGAAGGCGCCCAATGTGTTGCACTTCTCGGCACAGGTGGTGCTGGATGGCAATCGCTTGCCGCGACCCGTCAATTATATGCTCTCCCGCATTGTGCCGGCAGGGGGCATCGAGATCGACGGCCGCAAGCGACCTTTCATCATCATCGATCCTCGCGCCGGGCATGGGCCCGGCATCGGCGGCTTTAAGGCTGATAGCGAAATTGGGGTCGCGCTGAAGGCCGGCCATCCCTGCTACTTCGTCGGCTTCCTGCCACGCCCGGAGCCTGGGCAGACGGTCGAAGATGTCATGCGGGCGGAAGTAGCCTTCGTGTCCCATGTTGTCGGTCTTCATCCTGAAGCCGAAGGATTGCCAGTCGTGATTGGTAATTGCCAAGCCGGATGGCAACTCCTGATGGCGGCCGCAACACATCCGGAAAGCTTTGGTCCTCTCCTGGTAGCAGGCACCCCCTTATCCTTCTGGGCAGGAGAGCGGGGCCGCAATCCTATGCGCTATTCGGGCGGTATGCTGGGTGGAACCTGGCTGACCGCATGGGCGAGCGACATCGGCAACGGTCTGTTCGATGGCGCCTGGCTGGTGCAGAATTTTGAGAATCTAAATCCCGCCAACACGCTGTGGACCAAGCAGTACAATGTCTACAGTAAGGTGGACACCGAACCGCCTCGGTTCCTCGAATTCGAAAAATACTGGGGCGGCTACGTTCTGCTGAACGAGCCTGAAATCCAGTACATCACCGATAACCTCTTTGTCGGCAACCGATTGGCCACAGCGGAGCTGGTGACGCAGGATGGCCTGCGGATCGACCTGCGCAACATCCGTTCCCCCATCATCGTCTTCTGTTCCAGGGGCGATAATATCAGCCCGCCGCCGCAGGCGCTCGGCTGGATTCTGGATCTCTACGAAAGCGTCGATGACATCCGCGCGCATGGTCAGACGATCATCTATGCCCAGCATGACAGCATTGGCCATCTCGGGATTTTCGTCTCCGGCAAGGTTGCGCGGAAGGAGCACGAGGAATTCGCCTCCAATATCGACTTCATCGACGTGCTGCCGCCCGGCCTCTATGAAGCAGTGATCGTCGACCATCGCGAGTCCACGCCGCAGGGCAGCCCCTATATTCTGCGTTTCGCAGCGCGGGACATCGAGGATCTCGTTGCGATCGTGCAGCCCAGCCAGCGCGACGATCGCAGCTTCGCCGCGGTCTCCAGGCTCTCCGAGATCAACCTCACACTGTATCGCAACCTGATGCAGCCCTGGTTGCTAGCGGTGATGACAGAGGAAGCGGCCGAGACAATCCGCTTGATGCACCCGCTTCGGCTGAAGCATGAGCTTCTCTCTGACGCTAATCCGCTGTTTGCTGGTCTGCCGGATATGGCAGCCCGTGTGCGGGAAGGCCGGAGGCCAGCATCCCCTGACAATCCCTTCCTGGTGTTGGAACATCAGGTTTCAGATCAAATCGAGACGCTGCTGGATCAGTGGCGGGATGCCCGCGATAACATCGTCGAGCTGACCTTCCTTAGCGTCTTCGGCAATCCCGTATTGCAGGCACTCTTCGGCCTCGGCACGCCTGAAGCGCCGGTACGTCGGCGCCCTGGCCAGGATCCGGAAAGGCGCGCCTTCGTTGCGCGTCAGGTGACCGAGCTACGGAATGCTGTCGCCGAAGGGGGGCTCTTTGAAGCCTTACTGCGTGCTTTGGTCTTTGTTGGCCTTAAGGAGGGCCTGGCCGATGAGCGGACCTTCAATATGCTGCGTCGCCTGCATGATGCGCACGGCAAGAACCTCACGCTGCAGCCCTTCAAGGAGACGCTTCGCCGGCAGTTTTTCCTGATCATGCTGGACGAAGACGCAGCGTTGAAGACCATGCCTGATCTTTTGCACGAGGCCAGCGCTTCGGAGATCGAGGCTGGGCTATCGGGCCTGGTAGCGATCTCGGAGGCGAGCGGAGGCCTGAGCTCCATGGGGCGGACGCGGCTGCGCCAGATTGAGGACATGTTTCGCAGGGCCTCGCGCGCGGCCTCCTTGGCCGATCTCACCGGATCTGCTGCACCCGTTACGACCACAACGACGTCCGTCCCTGCTGTAACCACCGCCCCTGACGTGCCATCTGATTCATCCACGCCTTCCGGCGCAGCACCATCCGTTGCTCCTTCTGTACCGGCGGCGCCCTCCCCTGCGCCGGCCGCCAAGGTCGTGCCCGCTCGTCCGTCGGGTCGGAAAGGGAATGGGAGGTAGCGCATGACGACCGACGTCGTCCCGAACCGGACCTTCGCCGAGATAGAGGTCGGTGACAGTTCCAGCCTGACCCGTGTCATCGCGCAGCAGGATATTGAGCTTTTCGCTGCGCTGACCGGTGATGCCAATTCAACGCACCTGACAGCGCCGCGCCAGCCCGAGGGAGGGCCCCTGCCGACAGCGCACAGCATGCTGGGGGCCTCCCTGATCTCCACCCTGCTGGGAACGCACTTGCCCGGTGCCGGAACAACTTATGCTGGGCAGACGTTGCGGTTTGAGAGGCCGGTCCAGGCGGGGGACGCTTTGACCGTCTCAGTGACCGTCAAGGAGAAGCGGGACGCCGATAGCCGCATCTGGCTGGGCTGCCGTGGCACCAACCAGCGTGACGAGCTGGTGTTCGACGGCGTGGCCGAGGTCACCGCACCCGCCGGGAAGCTCTGGATCTCCCCCGGCGATCTGCCCGAGGCGGTGCTGCATCGGCACTCCAATTACGACCGTCTGATCGCCCGCTGCGCCGGCCAGCGCAGGGTACCTTGCGCCGTCACCCATCCTTGCGATGCAGCCGCCCTCAGCGGCGCCCTTGAGGCCTGGAAGCAGGGCCTGATCCTACCGATTCTGGTTGGGCCCACCGCGCGCATTCGGGGGGTGGCGGCGGAGGCCGGGCTGGAGTTGGGCGAATTGGAGATCGTGGACACGCCCCATAGTCATGCCTCGGCAGCGCGCGCCGTCGAATTGGTCCGGGATGGTCAGGCCGAGTTGCTGATGAAGGGCAGCCTGCACACTGACGAGCTCATGTCAGCTGTCGTCGCGCGGGAGGGTGGGTTGCGCACCGGACGGCGCATCAGCCACGTCTTCATCATGGACGTCCCGACCTATCCGGAACCGCTCTTCATCACCGATGCCGCTATCAATATCCTTCCCGACTTGGCGACCAAGGCCGACATCATCCGAAATGCCATCGACCTGCACCGCGGGCTGGGCCTGGGGGCCCCGCGCGTTGCCCTGCTCTCGGCCGTCGAGACCGTGAACCCCAAGATCCCCAGCACACTGGATGCGGCAGCGCTGTGCAAGATGGCAGATCGCGGGCAGATCGTCGGCGGCATCCTCGACGGACCGCTGGCGCTGGACAATGCCATTAGCCCGGCTGCGGCCCGCATCAAGGGCATCGTCTCGGAGGTCGCCGGCCGGGCCCAGGTGCTGGTGGTGCCGGATCTCGAGGCGGGCAATATGCTGGCCAAGAATCTCAGCTTTCTTTCCGGCGCCGATGCAGCAGGCATCGTCCTTGGGGCACGCGTCCCAATCATCCTGACCAGTCGCGCCGACAACGAACGCGCCCGCCTTGCTTCCTGCGCCGTGGCCGCGCTTTATGCCGAGCATCTGATTCTTCAGGCCGGGCCACGGGCGTGATGCGCACCATCCTGGTGGTGAATGCCGGCAGTTCGAGCACCAAGTTCCAGCTTTTCGAGGTGGGGCCAGCCGCCGCCTTGCTCCGCCGCCTCAAGGGGCGGCTGGAGGGCATTGGCACGGAGCACCCACGCTTGCTCGCCTGGGACGAGAAGGATGCGTCATTGGCCGACCTGACGTTGCAGCCGGATCAGGCAGCGACGGGCGAGGCAGCTCAGGCCGTTCTGGGTCGTTGGCTTGCCACCCATCTCGGCGGGCCGCCATCCGCTGTGGGCCACAGGATCGTGCATGGTGGCAGCGAATTCACCAAGCCGGTGCTGATCGATGAGGCGGTGCTCACACGCCTCGAGGCCCTCGTTCAACTAGCTCCGCTACATCAACCGCATAACCTGGCGCCCATCCGCTCGATCCGCTCCCGTGTCCCGCAGTTGCCGCAGGTGGCCTGCTTTGACACCGCATTCCATGCCTCCATGCCTGAGCTGGCTCGACGTTTCGCCATTCCGGAATCGTTGTACCAGAAAGGTGTCCGACGCTACGGTTTCCATGGACTGTCCTATGAGTTCATCGCGTCCCGCCTGCCGGCAGTCGCGCCAGAGATTGCAAAAGGGCGCGTCATCGTGGCGCATCTTGGTTCGGGAGCATCGGCCTGCGCCATGGTTGGCGGTCGTAGCGTCGACAGCACCATGGGGTTCAGCACGCTGGATGGGCTGCCGATGGGGACCCGTCCGGGCCAGCTCGATCCCGGGGTGGTCCTCTACCTTGCGCGGCAGGGCATGGCCGAATGGGAAGTCGAGCACCTGCTCTACCACGATAGCGGGCTTCGAGGCCTGTCGGGCCTTAGCGGTGACGTGCGCGATCTGTTGGCCAGCCCCCTGCCCGCCGCCGTCATGGCACTCGAATACTTCGCCTATCATACGGCGCAAGCCTTCGCGGCGCTGGCGTCATCCATGGGGCGGCTGGACGGCATCGTCTTCACCGCTGGCATTGGGGAAAACGCGGCCATGATCCGCGCGATGATCTGCCAGCGTTGCTTCTGGATGGGCGTTAAGTTGGATGCCCGTCGCAACGTGATCCACGGCCCGCGCATCAGTGCGCCAGCGAGCACTGTGCCGGTCTATGTGATCCCGACCGATGAGGAGCAGATGGTGGCGTGCCATACCCTCGCTCTTCTCGATGCCGCGGGTGCACCGTGAGTCGGCCTGTACGCCTCCTCGACCATGTCATGGTTGTCGTGCAGGCGGTTACGATCCGAGGCTGATCGACATCACCGGAGACATCATAAGCCCATGTGTAAAATCGTTTTCCCGGCTGCGCTTGCAGCCCTGCTTGGCATCAGCGCTCCTGCCCTGGCCGAGCCCGCCCCCGCCCTGCCGACCTCCGCCAGGACCGCCGCGGATCTCGCTGCAATCTGTCTCCCAGACGCACAGGCGTCACAGCGCCTCCAGGCCATTGCCTATTGCCAGGGTTTCGTCACCGCTGCCGGGCAGTATCATGCGCTATTGCATCGACCCGGCGGGCCCTGGCGGCCGCTCTATTGTCTGCCCGACCCCACACCCAGCGTGGCGCAGACGGCGATTGCCTTCGCCACCTGGGTTCAGCAGAACTCGCAATACGGCAATGAGCCTGCCCTGGATGGGCTCATCCGCTGGGCGCAGCTGGCTTATCCATGCCCGCCCGAACCGCCCGCTCCCGCCCGCGCGCGGCCGGCCCGCTAAGAAGAGAAGGATCACTGCCATGACGACCTCTCATTCTTCCCGCCTCACCCTTGCAACTTTGACACTGCTCGCGCTTGGCGCCTGCGCCAATATGACCCGGTCTGAACGCAATGTTGGAACCGGTGCCCTGAGCGGTGCAGCCCTGGGCGGCATCCTTGGTTCCTTCACCGGCGATCTCGGGTGGGGAGCGTTGATCGGCACCGGCGTCGGTGCCGGGGCGGGTTATCTCTATGAGCAGTCCGAACGCTCCCAGGATCGGTCCTACCGTCGGGGTGTACAGGACGGTTCGCAGCACCGCTCAGGCCGCTGAGACATTGGTACGGTGCCGAGGGCGGAGCCGATGCTCATCCGACAGCGACGGTTCCGCCTCAATGCCGGTCCTGTAACTGAGCGAGCGGCCACCGTCAGGCGAAGCCTGGAGATCGGCGTAGTCTATGCTTTTCCGACGGCGTCAACCAACGTTTCCGCCCTACAGGTGACGAGCCCTCACACAAGAACCCATCGGCGCAGACGCGCCCCGGCGAGGGGGAAAGGGGCGCTGCCCCATTTCCCCCAGGGCATTCGGCCTATGGCAAGGCAGGGCCGCCCCGGCCGCAGGGCGCAAGCACGCCCCGCCTCCGGCGCAGCCCGGCCTCGCCCGCCCAAATGCCACCCCCCTATCCCCGGTCTCGCCGACGGGCAGCAAAGCAGCAGCTGCTGCTTGGAATATTTAAGTAAAGAATATAATTAGTGAATAGGAGGCAGCTGCAGCATCCGAAGTGGAGACCTCGAAGAACCTGCCGCTGGGCTGTGTTCACGAGAGGAACAG
>NZ_JACTUZ010000200.1 GCF_014490445.1 Pseudoroseomonas ludipueritiae
CCCTCTCGTTCATGTGCACGAGGCGATGCGCCATGCGCAGTGGGGCGACCTGATCGTCGCCCACTACGACATCCCCTATGTGCTGCTCTGGATCCTGATCCTGAACTTCATGGGCATCACCGCGCTGCGTGCCGCGCGCCCCTATGTAACCACCGACTGACAGGGCCCGGCCGATGATCGAGCTGATCGACGTCTGGAAGAGCTACCGCAGCCACCGCACGGGCCTCCAGAACCAGATCCTGCGCGGGGTGCACGGGCGCATCCGCAAGGGCGACCATGTGGGCATCCTGGGCCGCAACGGCTCCGGCAAGTCCACCCTGATGCGGCTGCTGAGTGGCGTGGACAGCCCCACCCGCGGCGTCATCCGCCGGGAGATGAGCATCTCCTGGCCCATCGGCGGCAGCTACGGCCTGCAGACAGTGGCGACGGGTGCGACCAATGCCCGCTTCATCGCTCGCCTTTATGGCACGCCGGTGCAGCAGACTCAGGACTTCGTGGAAGAATTCGCGGAGCTTGGCCGTTACTTTTACGAACCTGTGAACACTTATTCATCCGGCATGGTCAGCCGTCTGCTGATGGGCCTGTCCTTCGCAGTGGACTTCGATTGCTATCTGGTCGATGAGGCGCTCTCGACCGGTGACGCCCGCTTCGCCGCCAAATGCCGCCACATGCTGGAAGTGCGGCGTGAGAATGCGGCAATGATTCTTGTGTCGCATAACGCACAGCATGTGCGCCAATACTGCGATACGGCTGCCATCCTGCGGAACGGCATGCTGGAATTCTATGAGGATGTCGATGAAGCTATCGCCGCCTACCAGGGTCTCTGACATCCCGCTTTCCGCCGGGCGGATGCGCCCTGTCGCCGTCGCCCCAAGGTCGGCACTGCTGCGGATGCTGTGGCGGCGACGGTTCTTTCTGCTTCTGGTGGGGCTGCCGACCCTGATCGCGGCCATCTACCTCTATGGCATCGCCGCCGGGCAATATGTCTCGGAAGCGCGCTTCGTGGTGCGTGGGCAGCAGGATGCGCGCGGCGGCTCCTCCTCCCTGGGTGAGATGCTGGGCGCCGCCGCCGGCTTCAAGCAGGTGCCGGCCGAGGCCCTGACGGTGCGCGACTACCTCGAATCGCATGACGCGATCGAGGCGCTGAAGGAGCGGATCGGGCTGGTGGAGCTCTACCGCCGGCCGGAGGCCGATTTCCTGGCGCGGCTCTGGAGCCCCAACCTGCCGGCCGAGCTGATGGAATTGTACTACCACCACATGAACAAGGTGGTGGTGGACAATACCGGCGGCATCACCACCATCCGCGCCCGCGCCTTCCGGCCGGAGGACGCGCAGCGGGTGGCTGAGGAACAGCTCCGCCTGTCCGAGGAATTCGTCAACAAGCTCTCCGCCCGCGCGCGTGAGGCCTCCGTCAACTTCGCGGAAGGCGAGCTGCGGCGGGCCGAGCAGCGCGTCATCGCCTCCCAGGCCGCCATCACCGAATGGCGGCAGCGGGAGCAGGCGGTGGACCCGGTCAGCCTGGCGCAGATCAACCAGGCCGGCTTCGCGGCGCTGGAGAAGGAACTGAACACCGCGCGCACCGAACTGCAGGAGAAGTCCGCCTTCATGCGGCCGGACAACCCGCAGATCGCCACGCTGCGCAACCGCATCCGGGCGCTGCAGACCCGCATCCAGATCGAGCGCGACCGCCTGACCACGGGCGCCGAGGCGCTGCCGGAGCGGATCTCGGTCTTCGAGCGGCTGGCGCAGGAGCGGGAATTCGCCAATAAGCAGCTTGCCTCCGCCACCGCCTCGCTGGAGATGGCGCGGATGGAGGCGCAGCGTCAGCAGCTCTTCCTGGCGCGCGTGGTGCAGCCCAATCTGGCCGAGTACCCGCTCTATCCCCGGGCGGCCATCTTCCTGATCAGCTTCTTTGCCGTCCTGTCGATGCTCTACGGCGTCGGCTGGCTTCTTCTCGCCGGGGTCCGCGAACATGCGCTCTAGTCGCCGCCTTACCGCTCTCCTGACAGCGCTGGCCCTGGCCGTCGGCGTGGCGCCGGCCCCGGCCGGCGCGCAGCAGAACGTGTACCAGCAGATGCTGGAGGCCCAGCAGGCCCAGCAACAGCAGATGGGTGGGCAGGGTGGCCAGGCAGGGCAGCAGATGCTGAACTCGCCGACGCCAGGGCTGATGACCAGCGGTGGCATCCCGCAGCAGCAGCAGGTGCCGAGCCTGCTGGCGCCGGATACCACCGTCAACCGCGCCGGCAGCGCCACCGAGGCGGAGGCCGGCGCCACCGCCCAGGGTCCGCTGGCCGAGCCCTTCCGCTATCCCGGCCCCAGCCGCACGGTCTTCGGCGCCGCCCTCTTCGCGCGCGGCGCGCCGACGCCTTCCGACAGCGGCAACCCGAATTACCGCCTGAGCCCCGGCGATCGCGTCAGCGTCCGCGTCTGGGGCCCGATCGAGACCGAGGCCATCGGCGCGCTGGACAACCAGGGCAACCTCTTCCTGCCCTCCATCGGCCCGCTGCGCCTGGCCGGCGTCCGCGCCGGGGACCTGCAGCAGACGGTCGAGGCCGAGGTGCGCCGCATCTATACCCAGCAGGTGCAGGTCTATGCCGTACTGCTGGCCGCGGGGCGCCTGGGCGTCTATGTCACCGGCTATGTGAAGCTGCCGGGCCGCCACATGGGCTCGGCCTCCGACACGCCACTGGACTTCCTGCTGCGGGCCGGCGGTGTGGACCCCGCGCGCGGCTCCTACCGCGACATCACTGTCAACCGCGGCGGCCGCACCGTGCACCGCATCGACCTCTACCCCTTCCTGCTGCGCGGCAGCCTGCCGAATGTCACCTTGCAGGATGGCGACACCATCGTGGTCGGCAAGCAGGGCGCGACCATCTCGGCCGATGGCGCGGTGCGGAACAACTACCTCTTCGAGGTGGATGGCCGCTCCATGCAGGGCCAGGAGTTGATCGACCTCGCCGGGCCGCTGCCGGCGGCCACCAATGCCGTGGTGCGCGGCACCCGCAACAGCCAGCCCTGGTCCCGCTACGCCACCCTGGCGGAGCTGCGCCGCCTGCCGCTGCTGGACCAGGACGTGGTGACCTTCATCACCGATGCGCCGGCGCCCACCGTGCGCGTTTTCGTGGAAGGCAGCCGCATCGGCCCCTCCGTGCTGGTGGCCGGCCGCGACGCCAATCTCTGCCAGCTGCTCGACTATATCGAGGTGAACCCGGCGCTGGCCGATACCCGCTCGGTCTATATCCTGCGCAAGCGGCTGGCGGCGCAGCAGCTCCGCTCCATCAACGAGGCGCTGGACCGGCTGGAGCGGCAGCTCTTCACCGCCGCCTCCGCCACCACGGGCGTGGCCGAGATCCGCACCCAGGAAGCGCAGCTGGTCTCCAGCTACATCCAGCGCGGCCGCCGCATCCAGCCGGAAGGCCGGCTGGTGGCGGTGAACGACCTGGGCCGCTGCGCGCCCATCCGGCTGGAAGATGGCGACACCATCGTGATCCCCGAGCGCTCCGACACCGTGCTGGTGGGCGGCGAGGTGCTGAACCCCGGCGGCGTGGTCTGGCGTGAGGGCATGACCATCCGCCAGTACCTGGAAGCCGCCGGCGGCGTGACCCAGCGTGGCGACGAGGATTCCGTGATGATCCGCCGCGCCAGCGGTCAGGTGATCCTCGACCCGCGTGAGGGCCCGCGCCCGGGCGACGAGCTGATCGCTCTGCCGCAGCTGGGTGCCAAGAGCTTCCAGATCGCGCGCGACCTGCTGCAGCTCATCTACCAGACCGCCCTCACCGGCTATTACGTCGGCCGCCTCTGAGGCGCGGATACGAAAAAGGCCACCGGGGCAACCCGGTGGCCTTTTTTCATGCGCGGCGGCCAGGGGCCCGCAGGCCCCGCGGCATCAGGCGGCGTGGCGCTGCGCGGGGCGGGCCAGCAGCACAGCCTCGGCCCAGGCCGGGGCCTCGGCCAGCAGGCGGTCGATCTGCGCCGGGGTCATCGTCTCGGCATGCTCGCGCGCGGTGGTCAGGCGCGGGTTCCAGCTTTGCGCCGCGGCAGGCACGGCCACCTCGCCGGGCAGCGAGCCTTCCTGCACCATCTCGGCCACGCGGCGGATGGTGGAGAGGATGCGGGCAGCGGCCTGCAGGCGCAGGCGGTCGGCCAGGTCACCCTGGGTCAGGTCAGTCAGCGCGTCGAGGGTCATGCGCCGGCGGGCTGCCGGCGGCAGGGCAAAAGTCTCAAGGGCCATGGGGGCTATCTCCAAACGCGTCGATCCCGCTTCTTGCACGGCGGGGGTCGCGGATGCGGGACATGGCCGCATCGGCCATCGGCCGCAACACCCGCATCCCCGGGTAAGGCGCATGGGGGCCATGTCCTACCCGGCTCAGCCTTTGGCACGGCGCTTTCCGCGCCCTGCCCATGTCTTCCCGAACGACACGGCACGTCCCGCGGTTTCGCACTTCTCGCGCGGCAATTTCGGGGGCATGGAAGCACGCCATGCCGAATCACACCGCACCCAGCCCCGCCATGCCGCTGTCGAACCAGCGCATCTCCCTGCCCAAGGAGCGCATCCGCATCCTTCTGCTGGAAGGTGTCTCCGACACCGCCGTCAGTCTGCTGGCCGGGGCGGGCTACACGAATGTGCAGCGCGAAACTAAGGCGCTGGAAGGCGAGGCGCTGAAGGAGGCGCTGCAGGGCGTGCATCTGCTCGGCATCCGCTCCCGCACCCAACTGACAGCCGAGGCGCTGCGGGCGGCGGACCGGCTGATCGCGGTGGGCTGCTTCTGCATCGGCACCAACCAGGTGGACCTGGCCGTTGCCAAGCAGCTCGGCATCCCGGTCTTCAACGCCCCTTTCAGCAATACCCGCAGCGTGGCGGAGCTGACGATGGGCGAGATCGTGATGCTGCTGCGCCGGATTCCCGACCGCTCCCGCTCCGCCCATGACGGCGGCTGGGACAAGTCGGCCGCCAACAGCAAGGAAGTGCGGGGCAAGACGCTCGGCATCGTCGGCTATGGCAATATCGGCAGCCAGCTCTCGGTGCTGGCGGAAGCCTTCGGCATGCGCGTCATCTACTACGACACCATCCCCAAGCTGGGCCATGGCAATGCTGTCGCCGCCGCCTCCCTGCACGACCTGCTGGCGGCCTCCGATGTCGTCACCCTGCATGTGCCGGAAACGGACCAGACCACCCACCTGATCGGCGCCGCCGAGATCGCGGCCATGCGCCCGGGCGCGCTGCTGGTGAACAACAGCCGCGGCAAGGTGGTGGACCTCGATGCCCTGGCCGGGGCGCTGAAGTCCGGCCATCTGCTCGGCGCCGCCGCCGATGTCTTCCCCGAGGAACCGAAGCGCAACGGCGAGCGCTTCATCACCCCGCTCCAGGGCCTGCCCAACGTCATCCTGACGCCGCATATCGGCGGCAGTACGGAAGAGGCGCAGGAACGCATCGGCGAGGAGACGGCCCGCAAGCTGTCGGACTATTCCGACACCGGCGCCACCCTGGGCGCGGTGAACTTCCCGGAAGTCACCCTGCCCGCCACCACGCGCGGCACCCGCTTCCTGCATGTCCACCGCAACGTGCCAGGCGTGCTGGCGGCGCTGAATGAGGCCTTCAGCCGCTTCAGCCTGAACATCAGCGCCCAGTACCTGCAGACGGACCCGGAGATCGGCTACGTCGTGGTGGATGCCGACAATGTCATGGACCCCGAAGGCGTGCTGGCCGCCTTGCGCGAGGTGCCCGGCACCATCCGGGCGCGGCTGATCTACGAGCGGCATTGAGGAGACAGGCCAGGGGCGCTGCCCCTGGACCCCGCTTCGAGCCTTTCCAAAGCTTCAGGGCGCTTGGCCGAGTGCCAGCCGGCTGGGCTGAAAACAGTCAAAAGCTACCGGGCTGAAGCCACAGTCGCTGGAGGCCACGGGCCTCCAGCGAAACCACCGCGCCGCACCTTCAAAAACAGATGGCGGGGTCTGGGGTGACACTGTCACCCCAGCGGGGTGGTCTGGAGGGGCAGCGCCCCTCCAGCCTCCCTCACCGCATCGCCGGAATGGCCCGCCCGGCGATCAGCCGAAGGATGCGCGTCGGCCGCTCCACCCCCAGCAGCCGGTGCGCGATCAGGATCACGCTGCGGCCCTCGGTGGCGGTGTCCAGCGTCTCCAGGAAGGCGCGCTCGGCCGAGGGGTCCAGCCCCGCCGCCGGCTCGTCCAGGATCAGGATGCGGGCGGGGGAGAGCAGCACCCGCGCCAGCGCCAGCCGCCGCCCCTGCCCGCCCGAGAAGCGCGCGCCGCCCTCGCCGCAGCCGGTCTCCAGCCCTTCCGGCAGGGCGCGCACCACATCACCGATGCCGGCGCGGTCCAGGGCGCGCCACAGCGCCTCGTCGCCCGCATCCGGCGCGGCGAGGCGCAGGTTGGCGGCGATGCTGTCGTCGAAGAGCCGGGCATCCTGCGTCAGGCAGGCGATGCGGGCGCGAACCTCGTCATGCGCCAGGGTGGCGATATCCACGCCGCCCAGCAGGATGCGGCCTTCCTGCGGCGCCGCCAGCTTCAGCAGCAGCGCGGCCAGCGAGGACTTGCCAGCACCCGAGGGGCCCAGCAACGCCAGCCGCCCGCCTTCCGGCAGGTCGAGGTCGAGGCCGGTGAAGACCGGGTCGCGGTCGGGGCGCCAGGCGAAATGCAACCCCTCCACCTTCAGCGCGTGGCCTTTGGGCGGGGCAGTGGGGGTGGTGGGCTCGGCCACGGGCGGGGGCGTGTCGGCGGCCTCGAAGAGGCGGCGGGCCCCGGCGCCAGCGGCGGCCAGGGCGGTG
>NZ_JACTUZ010000201.1 GCF_014490445.1 Pseudoroseomonas ludipueritiae
AGAAGCGGCGGAGCTCGTCGCGAAAGGCGATCTCCTCGGCGGTGAAGCGCAGGTCCATGCTCGTTTTCCCTCAGATCAACTCGATCAGGCCGGCCGCGCCCTGGCCACCAGCGATGCACATGGTCACCACCGCGTAGCGCGCATGGCGCCGCTGCCCTTCCAGCAGTGCATGGCCGACCATGCGGGCCCCGCTCATGCCAAAGGGATGGCCGATGGAGATGGCTCCGCCATTGACGTTCACCCTCTCGGGGTCGAGGCCCAGCCTGTCCCGGCAGTAGATCGACTGAGAGGCAAAGGCCTCGTTCAGTTCCCAAAGGTCGATGTCCTCGACCTTCAATCCGTGCCTCTGCAACAGGCGTGGCACGGCGAAGACAGGGCCGATGCCCATTTCCTCCGGCTCACAGCCAGCCACGGCCAGGCCGCGGAAGATGCCCAGCGGCGTCAGCCCGCGGCGGGAAGCTTCCTCCGCCGACATCAGCAGGCTCGCGCTGGCACCATCCGAAAGCTGGCTGGCATTACCGGCGGTGATCCAGCGCCCCTCCCGCACAGGCTTCAGTTTCGCCAGCCCCTCGGCGGAGGTATCGGGACGGTTGCCTTCGTCGCGATCGAGGGTCACCTCCTCCTGCCGCGCCGGGCCACCATCTTTATCCGCGATGCTGCGGATGGCGGTGATGGGCAGGATCTCGTCATCGAAGCGCTGGGCCTGCTGCGCGGCGGCGGTGCGGCGCTGGCTTTCCAGTGCAAAGGCATCCTGCGCCTCGCGCGAGATGCCATAGCGTTCGGCAACCAGATCAGCGGTGTCGATCATGGTGTCGTAGATGCTGGGCCTATGCGCCTCCAGCCAGGCGTTGCGATAGCCGGTGCGATTCACATGTGGCTGCACCAGGCTGATGGATTCCACGCCGCCCGCGATGGCGACCGGCACCTTGTCCACGATGATTCGCTTGGCGGCGGCGGCGATGGCCTCAAGCCCGGAGGCGCAGAATCGGCTGACGGTTTGCGCGGCGGAAGACACCGGCAGCCCGGCCCGCAGCGCCGCATGGCGCGCGACATTGCCGCCTGTGGCACCTTCCGGGTAGCCGCAGCCGAGGATCACCTCCTCCACTGCCTCCGGCTCAACGCCCACGCGGGCGAGAGCGCCGGAAATGGCATGGGCGGCCAGGTCGGCGCCATGGGTGTTGTTCAGGCTGCCCCGGTAGGCACGCCCGATCGGGGTGCGCGCGGTAGCGACGATCACGGCATCGGTCAAGATGACTGCTCCTGCGTGCCTGTAAGGGCGCGCTCTTCGGCAATGAGGGCGCTGGCCAACAGCTTGCCGGCCGGGCTGCGCGGCAGACTGGGACGGATCTCGAGGGCGGCGGGCATTTCGTGCCGGCCCAGGCGGTCCTTCAGGAAATGCTTCAAGGCATCGAGCGTCAGGTCGGGCGCGCCGTCCCGTAGCGTCACGAAGACCTTGGCGGATTGCCCGCGGTAATCGTCGGGGATGCCGATCACGATGGCCTCAACGATGTCGGGATGCTCGTAGAGCGCGGCCTCCACGGCGGCGGGATAGACGTTGAAGCCGCCCGAGATGATCATGTTCTTGCGCCGGTCCAGCAGCGAGAAGAGGCCATCCTCATCCAGCCGCCCGATATCCCCCGTGAGAAACCAGCCGTCCCGGAAGGCGGCCGCCGTTTCCGATGGCTTGTTCCAATAGCCACGGAATACATTGGGGCCGCGGATCGCGATCTCGCCTGCCTCGCCGGCCGGCATGACGCGGCCGGGGTCGTCCAGCGCCACGATGCGCATCTCGATCCCCGGCAGCGGTACGCCGATGACGCCAGGGCGCGGCGTGGCTTCCACCGGCACGCGGGTACCGGCGGGCGCGGTCTCGGTCATGCCCCAGCCGATGCGCAGCCGCTGGCCCAGAAGCCGCTCCACACGCTGCCCGATCTCGAAGGGCAAGGGCGCGCCGCCGGAAACGCATGTGCGCAGGGAGGAGAAGTCGTGCCGCTCGGCGCCCGGGTGGTTCAGCATGCCGATCCACATCGTCGGCACGCCGGCGAAGAGCGTGACGCGCCGTTCCTCGATGTCGCGCAAGGCTGTCGCGGCATCGAAGCGCGGCCGCAGCAGCAGCTCGTTGCCATCGGCCAGATGGCGCAGCATGACGGTGGTCAGCGCATAGATATGGAACAGCGGCAGCACGCACATGACGCGCTGCTCGCCAGGCGTCAGATTCTCGTCATCCTGCCAATGCTGGTAGATGCTGACAGCGGAAGTCAGGTTGCCATGCGTCAGCATCGCGCCTTTCGGGAGGCCGGTGGTGCCGCCGGTATATTGCAGCAGCGCGACATCGTCCGGCGCCGCTTCCGGCCAGTCGGAGAAGGGAGCCGCCTGCTCCATCAAGGGTGAAAGCGGCACAACACCGGTCGGCAGCGCCCCGGCGGGGTCGCCGCCCCAGCGGGCATCCTCGCCCACCAGCACGCGGTCGGCCGCGCCGCTTTCCAGCAGCCAGGCCGCCTGCGGCAGCAGCGCGGGAAAATCGGTGGTGACCACCAGGCGCGCGCCGCTGTCCCGCAGCTTATGCGCCAGCTCCCGCCTGGCATCCAGCGCGCTCAGATGCACCACGCGGGCGCCCAGGCAGGTCAGCGCGAAGAAGCAGATGGGGTGCCAGGGCGTATTCGGCAGGTAGAGCGCCACGGCCTGCCCCTTCAGCACACCCAGCTTCCGGAAGGCGCCCGCCGCCTGTACCACCAGGGTGCCGAGGTCGGCATAGGAAAGACGGATGTCGCGGTATTGCAGCGCCGGCCGCGTGCCGCCATTGGCCACCAGGCGCTCGAACAGCGCCGGCAGCGTCGTGGTCTCCAGTGGCGCATCCCACCGGCAGCCTCTCGGATAGGCGGCCTCCCAAGGATGCGGCATCCGGGCGCTCACGCGGCCGTCCTCGCCAGCGCCTCGAAGCCCAGCCCTTCCCGCGCCAGGCGGGACAAGGCAGCCGAGGGGCGCAGGGATTCGTCGTCGGAGCGCTCGGCATAGGCAGCCAACCGCTGCGCGACATGGGCGGCACCCAGCGTGGCCCCGTAATACATCGGCCCACCGCGCCAGGCGGGCCAGCTATAGCCATTGAGCCAGACAACATCGATGTCGCCGGGCCGCGCCGCGATTCCTTCCTCCAGGATGCGTGCGCCCTCATCGATCATGGGGAAGATCAGGCGCTCCGTGATTTCCTCCCGGCCGATGGCACGGCGGGGAATGCCGAGCTGCGCTGAGATCCGCTCGATCAACTGCTGCACGGCGGGGTCAGGGGTGCCCTGGCGGGCGCCGCCGGCATAGTCGTAATAACCGCGCCCGGCCTTCTGGCCGAGCCGCCCCGCCTCGCAGAGCGCGTCGGCCACCGGCGCGGTCTTGCCCGTGGCCTTGCGGGTCCGCCAGCCGATATCGAGGCCCGCGAGGTCGATCATGGCGAAGGGCCCCATGCGGAAGCCGAAGGCCACCAGCGCGGCATCCACCTCCTCCGGCGAGGCACCTTCCAGCAGCAGCCGCTCGGCCTGGGCGCTGCGCCGTGCCAGCATGCGGTTCCCGACGAAGCCATGGCAGGAGCCGACCACCACGGGCACCTTGCCCAGCCGCTTGCCGAGTTCCACGGCAGTGGCCAGCGCCTCCGACGTCGTCGCCGCGCCGCGCACCACCTCCAGCAGCTTCATGACATTGGCGGGCGAGAAGAAATGCATCCCCAGCACATCGCCAGGCCGGGCCGTGGCTTGCGCGATGGCGTCGATGTCGAGATAGGAGGTATTGCTGGCCAGCAGCGCCCCGGGCTTGGCGATGCGGTCGAGGCTGCCGAAAATCTCCCGCTTCAGCTCCAGGTCTTCAAAGACAGCCTCCACCACCACATCCGCCGTGGCGGCCGCTTCCAGCCCGACCCTGCCCTCGATGCGGGCCAGCCGGCGGTCGCGTTCCTCCGGGGCCAGGCTGCCGCGCTGCACGGAGATGGCATAGGTGCCGGCAACGCGCTCCAGGCCACGGCCCAGTGCTTCCTGATGGGTCTCGATCAAGGTCACGGGAATGCCGGCATTGGCGAATACCATGGCGATGCCGCCGCCCATGGTGCCGGCGCCGACCACGGCCGCGTGCTCAATCCGCCGGGGCTGGGTGTCGCGGGGCTGGCCCGGGATCTGCGCCGTTGCCCGCTCAGCGAAGAAGACGTGGCGCAGCGCCTTGGAGCGCTCGTCCTGCATCAGCCGCAGAAAGGTCTCCCGCTCGAAAGTCAGGGCCTCCTCGAAGGATTTCTCAAAGGCGGCACGGACACAGTCCACACAGGCGGCCGCCGCAGGATGATCCGCCGCGCGCTTCAGCACGGCCGCCGCCGCGGCCTCGAAGGCCTCACGCGGGCCGAGCCTGTCCCACCGGTCCCGGAGGCGCGGGAGTGGGTCGCCGGCCTCTGCCAGTGCCAGGACATGCTGGCGCGCGGCGGCGAGCAGGTCGCCTTCAGCCATCGCATCCAGGATGCCAAGGCGAAGGGCCTCCGCCGCGTTGATCGCGGTGCCTTCCGCCATCAGCGGCAAAGCCTGAGCGGCACCGATCAGCCTTGGCAGGCGCTGGGTGCCGCCCGCGCCGGGTACTAGCCCCAACTTGACCTCGGGCAGCCCCAGCTTGGCATTGGGCGAGGCCACTCGGGCATGGCAGGCGAGTGCCACCTCCAGCCCGCCGCCCAGGGCCGCGCCGCCGATGGCGGCCACGATGGGCTTGGGACAGGCATCCAGGGTGGCGATCACCTGGGGCAACGTGGGTGGAACCGGTGTTTTGCCGAATTCGCTGATATCGGCGCCGGCGATGAAGGTTCGGCCTTCAGCGGCAATCACAATGGCGCGCACGGCGGGATCGGCAGAGGCCTGGGCTATGGCCTCCGACAATCCGGCCCGAACAGGGGCGCTCAGGGCGTTGACAGGCGGGTTGGCGATCCGGATCACCGCGACGCCCTCTGTCACTGCGAAGCCGACGGGCCGAGCATCCACCATCATGCGTTTCCTTTCGGCGTTTTAGCTTGTAATTCCGCAGTGCGGAATTTAGTTCTGCCGTTTAAATCAAGACCTATCGGCATGCCGCATAAGCGGTCAAGTGCCGGATGCACGGCCGGAGGGAACCTTCATGCGGAAGCGGCAGCCATCGGTTTCCAGCCCCAGCGCGGGCGCAGGGGAGGACGCGGAGGACCGGCAGTTCATCCAGGTGGTGGCCCGTGCCATGGATATCCTGCGCGCCTTTACGGCGGAGGATAGCGTGCTGGGGAACCAGGAGCTGGCCGAGCGCACGGGCCTGGCCAAGGCAACCGTTTCCCGCCTGACCTATACGCTGACCAAGCTGGGCTACCTGAGCTACCTGCCCCGCTTCGCCAAGTACCAGCTGGGTCTGGGGCTGGTTCCGCTGGGGCAATTCGCGCTGGCCAATCTGGCGATCCGGCAGGTGGCGGCACCGCTGATGCGCCATCTGGGGGAGGAGACCGGTGCCTCTGTCTCGCTCGGCAGCCGGGACGGGCTGTCCATGCTGTATATCGAGCACTTCTCCCCGCGCACTGCCGTGGCTCTGCAGCTTGGCATTGGGTCGCGCGTGCCCTTGGGCCTCACCGCCATGGGCCGTGCCTACTATGCCGTGGCAACGGAGGCCGAAAGGTCCATGCTGGAGGCCCACTTGGCGGAAGCGGACCCGGAGCATTGGCCTTCGGTCCGGCAAGGGCTGCTGGAGGCAAGGGAGATGCACGCGGCCCTCGGCTTTACCACCTCGGTCGGCGACTGGAACCGGACGGTCCACGCCGCCGGAGCCGCCTTCGCGCTGCCCAATGGTGGCGGCATCGTTGCCCTGAACTGTGGCGCGCCAGCCTTCATGCTCAGCAGGGAACGCATCCTGCAAGAAATCGGTCCCCGCCTCACCGCCGTGACCCGGCGGATCGAAGCTCTCGCGGGTCTGAGGCACTGACCGCCTGGCTGTCCCTTGCGCTCGACCGTGGGCGCTCAAGGTCGGCTGCTGTCGCTGGATGGCCATGACAAGCGCGCCGCAGGTGAGTTCCGCGCGCATGTGCTCGCGCATGGACCAGCCGGCCATCTTGCGGGTGGCCAGATCGAGCCTGGCGGCGAGGTGGCGCCAACCCTCGGCAGCGGGCAAGCAGGTCATGTCGGCCCGCTGTCGAAGATGCTGAGGCAGATGGCGAAGCGATGGGCCCTGTGCCTGCCGCGACGGGCTGTGGCCGTGGTGTCTCGCCGTTCTGCCGCCCCCGCCAGCTGCACAGCATGGGGGGTTGGATGCCCAACTCGCAGCGACTTGCGTCGGCGGCCGGCCGCTGGAGCGTAACAGTGCGCCCGCTTCCTGCTTGAACTCTCGCTCCGTCGGACACCTGCCTCGCTCCCGTGGAGCTTACTCAGAAGTGTCCACCAGTTCGCAGGAAGATCGTTAAGGGCTGCGATTACTCAGTCAATCAGCTCTCTCCTGGATGACGGGGATCTTTCGCAGCGCGGTCAGGCATAGCGCGGCAAGGAGTGAAGCTCCGACCGCTGCAACCGCAGCCGAGACGCTCATGCCAAAAACGAATGCCGCTCTAGGCTCCAGACTCGATCAGGTCCATCCGAGTGGGATGGCGGCTATGGC
>NZ_JACTUZ010000202.1:2500-6565 GCF_014490445.1 Pseudoroseomonas ludipueritiae
GGGCACGATGAAGCGGATGGGCCGGCTGGGCCAGGCCGCTTCGGCACGCGGGGCGGCCATGGGCAGGAGCGCCGCGGCGGCGAGGCCGCCCCCCAGGAGCTGGCGGCGGGGAAGGCTGTTCTTCATCTCGGCGTTTCCTTGTTCTTTTGAGTTCTTCCGGTTCCGCTGGCCGCTTTGTGGCACAGCGGCAGGACGGTTGCCGGCTTCTCACCAGCGGGGATGCCGCCGCTGGTCCGGCGGCGCGGCAGGCGAGGCGCGCAACAGGCCGAGCCACAAGGCAGGTGCCGCCATGTCGCGACCGACCGGCCCATGCTTCCCGGCATCCATGTCACCCCTCGTTCCTTGCGGGAGGCTAACCGTAAGGCTTCCGGGCACGCAACCAAGCTGTACGGTAAACTAGACAGCAGAAGATCGTTCCATAAGACAAGCTGGCGCGTGGTGGTCCCGCTCTTCCGAGCCTGTTCATCGATCCAGCGCGGAGCACAGGCTCAGGGGAAGCTGGATGCGCGCGAGCATTCTCCGCCCAGCCCTGCTGGAAGAACCTATTGTCGGGATGATGGGAATGGCGCGCTTTTGCGGCGGATATCGGCAGGCCGTCGCGGCCGGCCTTTGGCCATTCGGCCATGCGAGGCTGGCGAAGGTGACGGGCTTCGCCGGCGCCGGGCAGATCAACAAAGGCGGGTCGAGGTTAAGGGGGCCAGCGGACATACACCCACTGCCCCTCCATATCGCCAAGACGGCCGGCCGGCGCGCTGGGCGCATCCGGCCGGCCAGGGCGGGCTTATTCCGCCGGGCGAATGTCCTGGGCGCGGGTATATTCGTCGGCCCGGGCATCAATGGTCAGGTTGCGGCGCAGGGCCCAGGCATTCTTCTGGATATGCACCGGGATCAGGCCCTGGTCCGCCACCATCAGCCGCGTCGCTTCCTGCAGCAGGGCCTCGCGCTTGCCGTCGTCCAGCGTGCGCATGGCTTCCGCCAGCTTGGCGTCCAGGGCGGGATTGGAATAGCGGCCGCGGTTGGAGGCGCCCATGCCCGCCTCGCGGTTCTGCGTCGCCACCAGCGAGCGCAGCATGGTCGCGGCCTCGCCCGTGGTGGCGGCCAGGCCCATCAGATGCGCGCTGGTCTCGCCACGGCCGGCGCGGGCGATGAAGGTGGTGAAAGGCTGCGCCTCCACCGCTGTCTGCACGCCGATACGCGTCCACATCTGGCCCACCGCCTGGATGATCCGCGCATCGTTCATGTAGCGGTCGTTCGGCCCATGCAGCGTGATGCGGAAGCCATTGGGGTAGCCGGCCTCGGCCAACAGCTTTTTGGCCGCGTTCGGGTCCGCCTTGGGCGCGGCGATATCGGGCGCGAAGCCGAAGATGCCCTCGGCCATGATCTGGCCGGTCGGCACCGTCGCCTCCTCCATCACGCGCGCCGAGATGGCGGCGCGGTCCACCGCGAGGGAGAGCGCGCGGCGCACACGCGGGTCGCGCAGCGGGTTGCGGTCCAGCTTCTCGCCATTGGGGCCGGTGACGAGGGGGGAGCCATCCTCCCGCGCCTGGTCCAGCGCCAGGTAGATCAGCCGCAGGCCGACCGTCTCGTCCACCCGGACGCGGTTGTCCTTGCGCAGCCGCGCGAGGTCGCTGGTCGGCACCTGGTCGATTACGTCCACATCGCCGGCCAGCAGGGCCGAGGTGCGGCCGGCATCGCCGGTGATGATGCGGTAGCTGACCTTCTGCCAGTGCGGCTTGTCGCCCCAGTAATTGTCGTTGCGCTCCAGCACCACGCTCTCGCCATTGCGGTAGGAGACGAAGCGGAAGGGGCCGGTGCCGACGGCGGCGCGACCGGTGTTGAAGTCCTCGGTGCTCACGCCCTCATGCGTCTGCTTGTCCAGCATCATGACGCCGGTGAGGTCATTGGGCAGCTGCGGATAGGGGCCCTCGGTGCGGAAGCGGATGGTCAGCGGGTCGACGATCTCGACACTTTTGATGGCCCGCACGAACTGCGCGTAGGAGGAAGGCGAGTTCGGCACGTTCGGCACGCGCTCCAGCGTGAAAGCCACGTCCTCGGCCGTGAAGTCCTGGCCGTTGTGGAACTTCACGCCCGGGCGCAGCTTGAACTCCCAGGTCGTCTCGTCCACCGGGCGCCAGGATTCCGCCAGATTGGGCCGCAGCCGCACGCGCGCATCCGTGCCCACCAGCGAGTTGAAGAGCATACCCGCGACGGTCGAGTTGGGCGTGAGGTTGTGGTAGTGCGGGTCGATCGAGGTGACCTGCGACCCGATCGCCACCTTCAGCTCCTGGGCCTGCGCCAGGGAAGTTAGATTCAGGGGGGCCAGCGCCAGCAGCGCGAGCGCGGCGGTGCCGGCGCACAGGGCGCGCCGGAGCTTCTTCTGCATCATGATATCCGAAATCCGTCTCAATCAGCGGCGCGCGCGCAGCGGCGGCGGCAGCACATCCTCGGGGATGGGGCAGGCATAAGGCTTGCCACCCGTGCGCTGCTTCAGCTCCGCCTTGGCACGGGCCAGCAGCTCGGGGTCCTGGAAGATATCCAGCGCCGTGGCAGCCATGCCCTTGGCGGCCTGGATCATGCCCTTATGCGCGCTGGGGCTCTTGCCCTGCGCCACGGCCTGCCAGGTGTGGAAAGGTGTGCCGACCGCCCAGGTGGGGCCCCAGCACTGCACCGTCGGCACGATCTGGCTGACATCGCCCACGTCGGTGGAGCCGGTGCCGGGGCGGGAATTGCCGTCGAAATGCAGCACGCCCTCATGCAGCGGCTGCGCGCCCACCTCCTCCGGCGCGCCGACGGCATTGATGCTGTCGGCGATATCCTCCTCGCTCAGCGAGCGGCGGATCTCGGCGGCGAAGGCACGGTCGGTCTCGTCGAAGGCAGGCGCGCCAAGGTTGGAGAGATTCTCGAACATGCGCATCTCCAGCGCGGTGTTCGGGATGGTGTCGGAGCAGGCCTTGTCGATCTCCATCTCCATCCGCGTGCCGGTCATGATGGCGGCGCCCTCGGCGCAGGCCTTCACACGGTCGAAGAGCGCCTGGGCTTCCTTCACGCGCGGGCCACGGATCAGGTAGAGCACCTCGGCATCCGCCTGCACCACATTGGGCGAATTGCCGCCGGTATTGGTGATGGCATAGTGGACGCGGCAATCCAGCGGCATGTGCTCACGCAGGTAGTTCACGCCGACATTCATGATCTCGACCGCATCCAGCGCCGAGCGGCCCAGCCAGGGCGAGCCGGCGGCATGCGAGGCGCGGCCCTTGAAGCGGAAATAGACCTGGAAGTTGGCCATGGAGCGGGAGGAATTGACGGCGCTGACCACGCCCGGATGCCAGGAGACGGCGGCATCGAGATCGTTGAAGACGCCGGCGCGCGCCATGAAGGTCTTGCCGGAGCCGCCTTCCTCGCCGGGGCAGCCGTAGTAGCGCACGGTGCCAGGCAGGCCCTGCTCCGCCAGCGCGTCGCGCGCGGCCACGGCGGCGAGCATGGCGCCGGCGCCCAGCAGGTTATGGCCACAGCCATGGCCGGTGGCGCCGGGCTTCACCGGGCGCGGCTCCGCCACGCCGGCTTCCTGGCTGAGGCCGGCCAGGGCGTCGAATTCACCCAAGAAGCCGAGGACGGGACCACCGGAGCCGGCTTCCGCGACAAAGGCCGTGGGGATGCCGCCCAGGTTGCGGGTGACCCGAAAGCCCTCAGCCTCCAGCAGTGCGATTTGTTCCTCGATGGAGCGGTGCTCCTCGAAGCGCAGCTCGGCATGGTCCCAGATACGGTCCGCAACCGCGGTGAAAGCGGGGCTCTTGCGGTCGACGCTGGCGGAGAGGGTGGAGAGGGCGATCGGTTCGTTTCGCATAGGGGCTCCTGCGCGTCGCATCCTGTTATCCTTTCTGGCAGGATAACAGATCATGCGCGCTACCTATGCCTGCTGGCATGCCGGGGCAACTCATGCCTGCTGCGCAAGCGGAACGCCGCAATGCCGCGCTGTCGTGGAACAGTGCGGCTATGAATCTGGGGATATGCGGTATTTTCTGGATGCGGGGACAGGATTTGAACCTGTGACCTTCAGGTTATGAG
>NZ_JACTUZ010000203.1 GCF_014490445.1 Pseudoroseomonas ludipueritiae
CCACTTCCCCGGTGGCCGCCGGCCTGGCGGCGGGAGGCGGCGCGGCCGGCACCAGCCAGCGGTGCAGCGGCAGGCCCAGCAGCAGGTGCAGCAGCGCCCAGACCAGGCAGGCGCCGCGCCAGCCCAGTTCCGCCTCCATCCAGGTGGAAAGCGGCCAGCCCAGGGTGGAAGCAAAGCCGGCGATCAGCGTGATGCCGGTGATGGGCCCCTTGGCCGCGCCGCCGAACAGCCCGGCTAGGGTGGCGAAGGCGGTCTCGTACAAGCCGCAGGCCATGCCGACGCCCATCAGCGCCCAGGCCAGCCCCAGGGCCAGCGGACCCTGCGCCAGGGCCATGCAGCCCAGGCCCGCTGCGAAGACCAGATTGGAGAACAACAGCACCCCGCGCCCGCCATGCCGGTCCACCAGCCGGCCAAACCAGGGCCCCAGCAGGGCCGAGAGCAGCAGCGACGCCGAGAAGAAGCCGTAGAGCATGGCGCTGGACATCCCCAGCGAGGCCGCCATGGGCCGCGCCAGGATCGCGGGAAGGTAATAAGAGGAGGCCCAGGCCAGGGTCTGCGCGGTACCCAGGGCCAGGACCACGCGGGTGGTGGGCGGATTCGACATGATGCCGGGCAGTTTCCGCCGCGGGCCGGCGCGCACAAGCGGGGCCGGCGCAAAAAAACGGCCGGAGTGTTGCCACTCCGGCCGCTTTCAGTTCAATCCAACTGTTAGCGTCAGGCCGCCAGCGCCTGCTGGCCGTTGCTGTTGCCCTCGATCACCGGGCGCTCAGCGGGCTGGCCGCCGCCGATGGCGATGCGGCGGGGCTTCAGGGCCTCCGGCACCTCGCGCTTCAGGGACACATGCAGCAGGCCGTTCGCCAAGTCGGCGCCCTGCACCTGGATGTGGTCCGCCAGCACGAAGCGGCGCTCGAAAGCACGGCCGGCGATGCCACGGTGCAGGAAGCGGCGCTCCTGCTCAGGGGCGGTCGGCGCGGCCTTGCCGGAGACGGTCAGGATATTGTCCTGAGAGGTGATCTCCAGGTCCTCGGCCGCGAAGCCGGCCACGGCCATGGTCAGCACATAGGCATCGTCGCCCGTCTTCTCGATGTTGTACGGCGGGTAGGCCGAACCCTCGGAAGCGGCGCGCGCGCTGTCCACCAGGCGGGACAGGCGGTCGAAGCCAATGGCGGAACGGAACAGCGGGGTCGGGTCAAAAGCGGTCATCATCGAACTCTCCTCAAGGAGCAAAAGTCCGTTGCTGGGGCGGCCGGGATTCCGATTTGGGCCCCCATCCGGGCAACCCATGGTGCATCCGACCGCGCCGGCGACCCCTCAGCAGGGCGTCGCTGGCACCGACCCATATGGAAAACGCCGCCCCTTGCATCAAGAGGCGGCGCTTCAGTTTTTCGCGAAGAAAACCGGGGGAAGGCTCAGGCCTTCTTGCGGGCCCCGATGCCGGCGAACTTCTTGTTGAACTTGGCGATCTGCCCGCCCGTGTCGATGATGCGCTGCTGGCCAGTCCAGGCCGGATGCGACTTCGGGTCGATATCCAGACGCAGGGTCTCACCTTCCGAGCCCATGCAGGAGCGGGTCTTGTAGGTGGTGCCATCCGTCATGATGACGGTAATCTCGTGGTAGTCGGGATGGATATCGGGCTTCATGCCGGTGAACTTTCCAACAGGATGGAGCAGCCGATGCCGACCGGCCGCACGAAGCGGCGCTTCTAGCCCGGTCCGGCCCCCAGGCGCAACAACCGAGGCGGATTCCCGCCGGATTGACCCTCCGGCGACACGATCTTAGACCTTCCGCCGCCGCATCCGAGGAAGGCGCCGCGCATGAACATCCTGTCCATCCAGTCCTGGGTCTCCTACGGGCATGTCGGCAACGCTTCCGCCGTCTTCCCACTCCAGCGATTGGGGGCCGAGGTCTGGGCGGTGAATACCGTGCAGTTCTCCAACCACACCGGCTATGGCACCTGGCGGGGCCAGGTCTTCGGCGCCGAGCTGGTGCGGGACCTGGTGCAGGGCATCGAGGACCGGGGCGCCCTGCCCCGCTGCGACGCCGTGCTCTCCGGCTACATGGGCGATGCCGCGATCGGGGAAGCGGTGCTGGATGCGGTGAGCCGCGCCAAGGCCGCCAACCCCAAGGCGCTCTATTGCTGCGACCCGGTGATCGGCGATGTGGGGCGCGGCGTCTTCGTGCGCCCCGGTATCCCGGAATTCATGCGCGACCGCGCCGTGCCGGCCGCCGACCTGATCACCCCCAACCAGTTCGAGCTGGAGCACCTGACCGGCCTGCCCGTGACCACCCTGGCCGAGGCCAAGGCCGCCGTGGCGGCGCTGCAGGCCACCGGCCCGCGCGCCGTGCTGGTGACCTCGCTGAAGGTGGCGGAAACGCCGGAAGACCAGATCGAGCTGCTGGCGGCGGAAGACGGCGAGTTCCACCGCGTCCGCACCCCCATGCTGCCCATCTCGGTGAACGGGGCGGGCGACGCCATCGCGGCGCTCTTCCTGTTCCACCGCATCAAGACCGGCTCGGCCGCGGCGGCGGCCGCGGCGGCGGCTTCCTCGATCTACGGGCTGCTGCGCCGCACCTCGGAAGCCGGGTCGCGCGAGATCCTGACAGTGGCGGCCCAGGACGAGTTCGTCGCTCCGAGCCGCGTCTTCCTGCCGGAAGCCTGTTGAGCCTTAGCCCAGCGGCGCCGCCAGGCGGCGCAGCTGGCTTTCCCGCACCACGCGCTCATGCCCGTCGCGGTCATGGCGGATGCGGTATTCGCGGTCCTCGCTGTCATTGGGCAGCAGGCGGACAACGGTATAACTGCCGCTCGGCGCCGTGGGGCTGAGCCGGCCGAGAACCAGTTCCAGCCGCTGTCCAATGTTGAAGCTATGATGCTGTGGCATATGCAACTCCTGGCGCGGGCGTGGCGGGGCGGCGACGGGGCCGCCCGCGCGACCCTCTCGCCGAGGGTTCAGCCGAGCATGTCCAGCACGATCCGGCGGATCTCTTCCTGTGTCAGGCCGGTCGGCTCGGCCTCGCGACGGCTCGCGGGCTGCGCCTCGGGGCCACGCGGCAGGGCGGGCTGGGCATGGTGGGGATTCTGGATGGAAAGATAATTCATCATGTTTTCTTCTTTCTTTGTTGCTTGGCGCCAGCCCGGCTGACATGTCCGGGGCTGTTATTCTGGCGCGGTCGTGGCCGGCGGCGGAAAGCTTCCGCATCATACCGGCTTCGGCGCCCTGCCCGGCCGGCGCTTGAGCGCCGTGTCCGGGCATGGCTGCCAGCGGGGCGGCACGAAGGCCGCCCGCAAGCCTTCAGGCCATCTTCAGAGCGGTGGCCGAGACCTTACCCTGCTGACCCTGCTGCAGCTCGTAGGAAAGCTTGTCGCCTTCCTGCGGCGCGTTCAGGCCGGCGCGCTGGACATCGGAGATGTGCAGGAACACGTCCTTGGAGCCGTCATCCGGCTGGATGAAGCCGAAGCCCTTGGTCGTGTTGAACCACTTAACGGTGCCTGTGGCCATGATGGTGTTCCGTTCATGACAAGTGTGCCGCACCACAACATCGTGGCACGGATCAACTTCGATAAGACGGACACCAAGCTCGCAGCCCTATCATGAGCAAAGAGAACAGGCCGGACCAAACGAGACTGACAACACCAAGATGGTTCATCCGGCAAAAAATACAAGCCATAAAACGTGCTGAATTATTCTGCGGGGAAAATCAGCACAATGGCCGCACATCCAATAAGCAGGACTTTGCTCATTTCTGCTGCACCCGGCACAAATAAAGCCAAACAGCTTAACCGGGGCAGAATAGCTTTTAAGTTCCGGCCCATACATGCCGAAGGCTCAGGGAGGCCACCGGGAGCGGGTACCCGGTGGCCTGCGCCTCGCGGCCTCAGCCCCGCTTGACGTTGATCGGCAGGGGAATGCCGCGGCGGATATTCACCAGCCCCTTGCGATAGGCGCTGTCCACGAAATACTGCCCCAGCGGCACGTAAGGCACGTCCTGGAAGAATTGCGCCTGGATCTGCCGGCCGATGGTCTTCTGCGCCGCCATGTCCGGCGCATCGAACCAGGCGTCCCGCAGCGATTCCAACTTCTCCGAGTTCGGCCAGCCGAACCAGGCATTGTCGCCGTTGGTGCGCAGCAGCAGGTGGCCTGCCGGGTTGTTGAACTCCATGCCGCTGAACAGCGCCACCAGCGCGTTCCAGCCGCCCTGGTTCGGCGGGTTCTTGTTCTGGCGGCGCTGCAGCAGCGTGCCCCAGTCGGAGGTCGCGTCCTCCACGTCGAAGCCGACCTTCTGGAGCATGTCGACGCCAACGGCCATCAGCGCGTTCTGGTTCGCCACATCGGTCGCATGCAGCGCCACCACCTTGGCGCCGCCCTTGCCGGCCGCCGCGATCTCGGCCTTGGCGCCGTTGATGTCGCGCGGCGAGGTCAGGGCCGAAATCCCCTCGTCGGAAGCCAGCGGGCTGGCGACGGGGAAGCAGCCGACGCCGGCACGCCAGTTCTTCTCGTCACCGGCGACGGAGGCCATGAAATCCTCCTGCACCACCGCCTTCAGCAGCGCGCGGCGCACCACCGGGTCGTTGAAGGGCGGGTGCAGGTGGTTCAGGCGCAGGCTGGCATAGGTGCCGCTGGCATCGATGCGGTCCAGCACCACGTCCCGCGCACGGGCGACGAGGTCATTGAGGTCGGAAGGCACGACCTCCCACCAATCCACCTCGCCCGCCTGGACGGCGCCGGCGGAGGTGGCGGGGTCGGGGATGACCTTCCATTCCACCCGCTCGAATTCCGCCAGCTTCGGGCCGGCCACCATGCTGGGCTTGCCCACCGGCGTCGGCACATACTTGTCGAACTTCTGGTAGACGAGCTGCGCGCCGGAAACCCGTTCCCCCGCCACGAAGCGGTAGGGGCCGGAGCCCACGACCTCGGTGAAAGGCTTGGTCGGATCCTGGTTGGCGAAACGCTCGGGATAGATAAAGCAGGGATAGGATGAAGCCTTGCCCAGCGCGTCCAGCATCAGACCGAAGGGGCGCTTCAGGCGGATCTCGAAGCGGCGGTCGTCCAGCACGCGGAACTCGTCCACGCGCGCGGCCATGGTCTGGCCCATGGTGTCGCGCGCCATCCAGCGCTTGATCGAGGCGATGGCATCCTGCGAGCGCACCTTCTCCCCGTCATGGAAGGTCGGACCTTCCCGCAGGGTGAAGGTCCAGCGCTTGCCGTCATCCTCGACCGTGTGGCCTTCCGCAAGCTGCGGCTGCGGCACGAAATTCTCATCGATGCCGTAGAGCGTGTCCCAGCACATGTGGCCGTGGTTGCGCGTGGGATAGGCGGTGGTGCCCAGCGGGTCGAGGATGGTGACATCCGCCTGAGGGATGAAACGCAGGACATGCGCCGCATTGCCCTGGGCCAGCGCTGGGCGGGACAGCGACGCGCCGCCCAGCATTGGCAGGGCGGCGCCAGCAAGGAAATGGCGTCGTTTCATGGTTCCGGCTCCATACGATTCGTTGGCCTCAACCTGCCCGACAAAGGGTGGCGAGCGCCAGAGCCGGCAGCCCATTCACCCGCTTATCAGGCGCTCCGCAGATTGGAGAGCAGCCCCTTCAGCTCGCTGCGCAGGGCGCCACCCTGCCGCGACAGCTCGTTGCCCAGTTCATGCAGCCCCGCCGCCGCGGCCGCGGCCTCCCCGGTGGCATGGCTGACGGCCTGCACCTCGCTGGTCACGCGGTCGGTGCCGCTGGCGGCTTCCTGCACGTTGCGGGCGATCTCCCGCGTGGCGGCCCCCTGCTCTTCCACGGCGGCGGCGATGCTGCCGGCGATATGGTCCATCTCCGCGATGACGCCGGCAATGGCGCCGATGGCCTCCGCCGCCCCCTGCGCCGCCCCCTGCATGGTGGCGATCTGGCTGCCGATCTCCTCCGTCGCCTTGGCGGTCTGCGCCGCCAGGGACTTCACCTCGCTGGCCACCACGGCGAAGCCCTTGCCGGCCTCGCCCGCCCGCGCCGCCTCGATGGTGGCATTCAGCGCCAGCAGATTGGTCTGGCCCGCGATGTCGCCGATCAGCCGCACCACATCGCCGATGCGCTGAGAACTGTCGGACAGGCCCTGCACCGTGGCATCCGCCGCCTGGCTGCGCTCCAGCGCGCGCCGGGCGACGCTGGCGGCATCGGCCACCTGGCGCGTGATCTCGGCGATGGCGGTGGAAAGCTCCTCGGCCGCCGCCGCCACGGTCTGCACATTGCCGGCGGCGGCATGGGCGCCCCGCGCCGCACCCTCCCCCCGCTCCCCGGCCAGGCTGATATTGCCGGCCAAGCCCTGCGCCCGCTGTTGCAGCATCGCGGCGCTCTGGGCCAGCTCCTCGCCCACCTGGCCGATGGAGCGCTCCACCTGCCCGGCCAGGGCCAGCGTCGCCTCCCGCCGCTCCCGCTCCCCGGCGGCGCGGCTTTCGGCCTGGGCGGCGCGCAGGGCCTCGGCTTCCTCGGTGCCCTGGCGCAGCACTTCCATGGCCTGCGCCACCTCGCCGATCTCGTCCCGGCGCTCCCGCCCCGGCACCGCGATGCCGGTCTTGCCGGCGGCCAGG
>NZ_JACTUZ010000204.1 GCF_014490445.1 Pseudoroseomonas ludipueritiae
GTCCTCGGCGCGGATGGCGGCGGCCACGAAGCCGGCGGTGGCCGCGCGGTCCATGCCATGCGCATGGGCCACCTGCTGCGCCAGCGTGGCGTGGCGGTCGGCCGGCAGCAGATGGCCGGTGGCTTCCAGCAGCTCGGAGGCAATGGCCTCCAGCGCCGCCTCGGGCGTGGCACCGGCGGCGCGCAGCCGGGCGGCGACCACTTCGCGCAGCTCCTCGCGCAGGCCCTCGTCACCGATCTCGGGATCGGTCACGCGGCCAGCGGCGGCCTCGGCATCGGCGCGGCGCACCCAGCTTTCACCAAAGCGGTTCGCCAGGTCCAGCAGCCGGCCGGTCCAGGGCTTGCGGCGGACCTGGCACAGCGCCTCGGCCACCGACTCACGGTCGGCGGGCATGCGGCGGGAAACGAGCCGAACCAGTTGCGGCATCTCCCGCTGCTCGACCCGAAGCCCCGCCGCCTCGATGGCGGCCTCGGCCGGGTTGGCCAGGGATTCGGTCGTGTAATCGTCCAAACTCTCATCCTCCGGGCGCGGGCCGAAGGCGGCGCGCCGTGCGTCTGTCAGTACGTTTGCCGTAAACGGGAAACGGGGCGGGTGGCTGCATCGCGCCACCACGAGGGGCGGCCATGGTCTGGCCACCGCGCTATCGCACCGCTTTTACAACAAATAGGCCCGCGGTCCAGAAATTCACCAGGGCGAATACCCGGGTTGCGCCTGCGCCGGGGCTAGAGCAGATCCCGATCAGATGGGATCATCTGATCGGGTGAAGATGCTCGAAAAAAAACAAAAAGCTAGAGCGGTTTAAGTGAGCCAAGGCGAACGGAAATCGCTCTAGCGGCGGAAGCGGGCCCAGAGGCCCAGCGCCAGGTCCACCGGCAGGGCCGCGCCTTCCCGCGCCCGCCACCACCAGCGGTCCCGCCATTCCATCGCGGCCTCGGGCGGCGGGGCGGCGCGGGCGGGCAGGCCCATCAGCCGCAGCAGCATCACGCAGCGCGGCAGGTGATAGCCGCTGCTGGCGGCCCAGACCGGCCCCCGGTGCCCCCGCAGCAAGGCGGCGCAGGCGCGGGCGGAGGAGAGCGTATCCACCGCCGTGGTTTCCTGCCGGATGGAATCCGCCGGTACGCCCAGGTCCTGCAACAGCCGCGCCATGACCACCGATTCGGGCGGGCCGTGCCGGCCCTGGCCGCCCGTGGGCATGTAGAGCGGGTTTTCCAGCGTCTCGCCGAAGCGCACCGCTGCCTGTACCCGGCGGCGCAGCGTCAGGCTGGGGCCGCCATCGGGGCGCACGGCGGCCCCGAAGATGATGATGACGGGCCGCTGTTCCAACCCGTCGCCGCTCAAGTTGGCGCGGCCAGCAGCAGGCGGTTGAAGGACTCCAGCGCCGCCCGCAGCGCCGCGAAATCACGCAGGAAAGCCTCCTGCGTGATGCCATTGGCCGCCAGCGCCTCCCCGATCGCGCCGATGCTGCGGTGGCCGTCGATGCGGGAGAGGATGGCCGAGGCCAGCCGGGGCATGGGCACGCCCAGGCGGATATCGTCGAAGGCGATGCGCAGCATGCCATCCGCCGGGATACCCTTGGCCAGCACGGCGCCGTCGATCTCCCGCAGCACGGGCACGGAGGCGAGGTCCTCCCAGGCCGGCTGCGGCGGCGCCTCGCCCGCAGGGGTGCAGTAGGCGATGTGGATGCCCATGTTGCCGGTGATGGATTCCGCCAGCGCCGCCCGCTGCACCGGGGTCATGCCTGCCGTGCGGGCGCGCAGGCGCGGGTCCGGCAGGTAGCGGTCGGGGTCGTAGCGGCCGGGCTCCAGGAAGCAGCGCAGTTGCAGCCCGGCACCCTCGATCAGCGCCGCCAGTTGCGGCACCGTGAAGGCCACGTCGCGTGGGTTCAGCAGCAGGTCGTAGAGCCCGGCATCGCCACCCTTGATATGGTCGTCGATCCAGGGGTTGCGGCGCAGCCAGGCGGTCTCGGGCAGGTGCTTCCAGAGACGCTTGGCAACCTCCACCCGCTCCGGCGGCGCCTCTGTATCCGGGGCCAGCAGGCGCAGCGCGTCCTGCAGCATATAGACGCCGGTGCGGCCATGCGGGGCATAGACCATCAGCCCGATGCCGCCCCCTGGCGCCAGCGCCCCGGCGAGCGCCCTGAGCCCCGCCGCCGGGTCCGGCAGGTGGTGCAGCACGCCGCAACAGTCGATGTAATCGAACTGGCCCAGCCCCGCCGTCGGCAGGTCCAGCAGCGAGCCGGACACGAAGCGGATATTGGACAGGCCCCGCACCGCGGCGCGCTCCTCCGCCACCTTGCGGGCGGCGGCGGAGCGGTCGAGCCAGGTCACCTCCCCCGGCCGGCCGGCGCTGGCCAGTTGCTGCGCCAGCATCATGGTGCCGTCGCCACTGCCGCCACCCGCCATGAGCGCCCGCAGTGGCTGGCTGGCTGGGCGGCGGGCGCCGAAGACCCAGTGGTCGATTTCCAGCAGGTGGCTGGGGCTGCCGACGATCAGCCGCTTCGCCTCGTCCCGCGGGCTGCGGGCCGGGTAGGGATAAGCCTCGTATTGCGCGGCGAGGCGGGAATCGGTGGCGTCCTGCATGGCGGCAGGGATAAGCGAAGCCCGCCCGCCGCGCCAGCGAGGCTTTTCCCGCCGCACCGGCACCCCCATCTGCCAGGGATGCCGTCCATGTCCACCTTGTCCCGAATCGTGCTGGTGCTGCTGGTGATCAGCGCCCTGGTGCAGATCCTGCGCTTCGCGGCGGGTTGAGCCAGCCTCAGTTGAGGCCGCGCAGCTCCTCCAGCGTCATCAGGTCCGCGTATTTCTGGCCCATGTCGAAGAGGTTCGCCTCATGCGGGCCCAGGGCGCGGTCGCCGACGCAATCCGTCATCACCACGGTGCGGAAGCTGTGGCTGCAGGAATCCACCACCGTGGCGCGCACGCAGCCCGAGGTGGTGCAGCCCGCCACCAGCACCGTATCCACCCGGCGGAAGGCCAACCAGCCCGCCAGGTCGGTGCCGAAGAAGGCGCTGGCATTGCGCTTGCGGACCACCAGCTCGCCCTTCTCCGGCGTCAGCTCGGGCACGATCTGGGAGAGCGGGCTGGTCTCGGTCAGGTTCAGCAGCGGCGGCATCTTGGTGGCGAAGGCACCGGCATCGGAACCGTCATCGGCATAAACCACGCGGGTATGCGCCACGGGCCAGCCGCGCGCGCGGGCCAGGGCCAGAAGCTCCACGGTCTTCTCGATGGCGGCATCGATATTGCCGCCGCCGAAATGCGCCGGATCGGTGAAGCCCTTCACGAAATCCACCACCACCACGGCGGGCGCCACGCCCAGCCCGAGCTTCTTGCCGAAGCCCTGGCGCTGATAGATGTCCAGATCGTCACTCATGCTGCGGTCCCTGTTCCGGCCTCGTCACACCGCAACACGATGCCGGGCTCCGCCAGCCGCACCAAGAGCATGGCGCCGGATTCTTTGCGGATTCCGGCGTGGGCCTTAGGCCGCGCGCGCCACCAGCAGCCGCGCCAGCCGGTCGAATTCGGCAACGCTCAGCGTCTCGGCCCGCCGCGTGGGCTCGATGCCGCCGGCGGCGAGCAGCGCATCCGACTCGCCCAGCGACTTCAGGGAGGAGCGCAGCATCTTGCGGCGCTGGCCGAAGGCGGCGGCGGTCAGGCGCTCCATGGCCGCCAGCAGCTCCGGCCCCGGGTCCTCCGCATGCGGCACCAGATGCACCACGGCGGACCATACCTTGGGCGGCGGACTGAAGGCGCCGGGCGGCAGGCGCATCGCCATGCGGCAGGAACAGCGCCATTGGGAAAGCACGGACAGCCGCCCATAGGCCTCGGTGTCCGGCGCGGCGCAGATCCGCTCGGCCACCTCCTGCTGGAACATCAGGGTCAGGCTCTCGAAGAGCGCGGCCTGCTTCAGCCAGCCGATCAGCAGCGGCGTGCCGACATTATAAGGAAGGTTGGCCACCACGCGGCGCGGCGACTCGGGCAGCAGCGCCAGGGTATCGGCCTTCATGGCGTCGCCCTCCACCACCGTCAGGCGGCCGGGATAGGCCTGGGCCAGTTCCTCCTGCGCCGCGATGGCGCGGCGATCCAGCTCCACCGCCACCACACGGGCGGCGGGGCTTTCCAGCAGCGCGCGGGTCAGGCCGCCGGGGCCGGGCCCGACCTCCAGCACCACGCGCCCTTCCAGCGGCGCGGCGATGGCGGCGATGCGGGCGCAGACATGCGGGTCCAGCAGGAAGTGCTGGCCCAGCGACTTGCGCGCCGCCAGCCCGTGCTTGGCGACGGTTTCCCGCAGATCCGGCAGCACCGGCATGGCGGGGGCCGTCAGCTCCGCTGCTCGATCGTGGCGCGGCGGCGCAGGTCGCGCTGCATCTGGCGCGAGATCAGCTCCACCCGGTCCCGCAGGATCTGGCCACGCGCCTGGTCCGGCGTCAGCTCGGCCAGGTTGCGGGTCTCCTTGGTGCAGACCGCGATCACCATCACGCCTTCCGGGGTGATGATGGGCTGGCTGGCGCGGCCCAGCGGCAGGGCGGCGATCAGGCTGCGCAACTGCGGCGGCTGCATGGTGTCCAGCCGCACGGCACCAGGGTCGGAAGGGCGGTTGCCGCTGCGGCCGGCGGCCTCGACGGTGGCGCAGCTCTTGTCCTGCAGGGTGCGGGCCCGCTCCACCGCGTCACGCTGCTGCTGCGTCGGGTTCTGCGGGTCCAGGGCGCTGGTGAAGGGGTAGAAGGCCTGGCGCAGCGTCACCAGGGTGGCCAGCTCCCGCCCCGTCTCGCGCTTCTGGCGCAGCGCCACGATCTGGAAGCCACCCGGCACGCGGATGGGATTGGCGATGGCGCCCTGCGGCATGCGCGCCAGCACGTCGGCCACGGCGGGGTCGAATTCATCCGGCCGCACCCAGCCCATGTCGCCGCCCTGCAGCGCCGTCTGGCTCTGGCTGAACTGGGTGGCGGCCGCCGGGAAGGGCACGCCGCGCCGCAGCTGGCCCACCACGTCATCCACGAAGCGCCGCACCTCGGGCTCCGAGCCCGGCTCGTCCACCGGGATGAAGATCTCGGAGACCAGGAATTCTGGCTCGCCGGTGCGCGCCTTGTGGGCGGCGATGAAGTCATCCACCTCGCGCTGCGTGATCTCGCCCTGGGCGCCCAGCATGGCACGCAGCAGGCGGGACCAGCCGATCTGGACGCGGATCTGGTCGTAAAGCGCGCGGGGCTCGACGCCGGAGGCGCGGAGCTGCGCCGCCAGCCCGCCCTGTGGCAGGCCGTTGCGGCTCTCGATGTCGCGCACCGCCTCGCCCACCTCGTCATCGGCGACCAGGATGCGGCGGCGCTGCACTTCCTGCATCCGCAGCCGCTCGTCCACCAGCAGGCGCGTGACCTGCGGCGTCAGGCGGGCCAGCACATCGCTGTTCGGCCCCATGCCGCTGTTGAGCGCGAAGAGGCGGGCGCGGTTGGTGATCTCGTTGGCGGTGACGATGTCGCCATTGACCACCGCGACGATGCGGTTGGTCTGCGCCACCGCCTGTCCTGCGCCTGGCCAGGCCATTGGCGCCAGCACCGCCGGGCCGGCCAGCAGGAGAGCCAGCGGCAGGGCCTGGCCGGCGCCGCGGAGGAGGCGCCGCATGGAGGGGCGGGGGGAGGTGGTGGCACGCATGGGTGGTTTCCTAGCGCAGATCGCGCGGCGGCGAAATCACATGGCATTTCGGGAGGTGTCCCGGGGCGGGAAGGCCGGCCTTCCCGCCCGGGCGGTCAGATGGCCCGGAAGCCGAAATCGCCGATGGTCTTGAAGCCGATGCGGAAGAGCAGCGTCTCGCCCGAGGGGTAATAGTTGTTGACCTTGCTCTGTTCCGCCCAGTCACGCTGGTAGCTGGCGTTGAAGATCAGGCACTCATCCTCGTAGGTCAGGTTGACGCCGGCCGAGACCGGCCTTTCCCGCTCGATGTCGTAGCGGCCATAGGCACCGGCCCGCCAATAGGTGCTGAGGCGGGCGGTGACGCCACCGCCGATCTCGTGCCGGTCCTCCCGCGGCGTCAGGGTCAGCGCCGGGTTGGGGTCGGTGAAGAGATAGCTGGCGGAGACGCTGACCGGGCCGAGGCCGACCCGCGCGCCCGTCTCGGTCAGGCGGTTGCTCAGGGTCTTCTTGTCCAGGCGGGCGCGGGCCAGCACGTCGAGCCAGGGCACCGGGGAAAGCCGCACCCGCCCGACCCAGTCGGAGGCACGGTCCTCGACGCCGGAGCCCTCGTAGAAGACATCCTCTTCGCTGGCGCGGAAGGAGCGGCCAACCAGCGCCTCGGCCTGCCCGCCATTGGGGAAGAGCCAGGCGCCGCGCATGGCCGCATCCACGCGGCTGCCGCCTTCCTGCCGGTCCCGCCCGGTGAAGCGGTTGAGCGCGAAGAGATTGGCGTCGGTGAACTCGAAGGCGATGCTGTCTTCGTTCGGGATATCGGTCTGGCGGCCGGTAC
>NZ_JACTUZ010000205.1 GCF_014490445.1 Pseudoroseomonas ludipueritiae
CGGCTGGGTCAGGTCCGGCGGCTGCGGCGCGGCGGGTGCCGGGTCACTGGGCACGGCGGGTTGTGGGCGGCGGGAGACGCCCGTGGGCGCGCCGACCTGCGCCAGCGCGGGCGTGGCAAGCGAGAGAGCCAGCGGCAGCGCCATCAGGACGCGGCGGGCATGGCAGCGGGGAAGGGTGCGACAAGGACGCATATGTTCCGCACCCTAGACCTATCGCCGGGCGGGCTCAATCCGCACCGCCCGGCGATGGAAGGCTCAGCCCTCGGAACGGCCTTCGGCGCGGGCGCGGGCGACCATGGCGATGCCCTCCTGCACCACTTCCCGCAGCTTGGGCTGCAGGTGCGGATTGCCGGCGACGATGTTGCCGCTCGGATAAGGGTCGCCGCCCTCCGGCGTGGTGGCATAGCCACCGGCTTCCTTCAGGATGATCAGCCCGGCCGCCATGTCCCAGGGCTTGATGCCCAACTCCCAATAGCCGTCGTAACGGCCGGCGGCGGTCCAGGCGAGGTCCAGCGCCGCGGCGCCCATGCGGCGCACGCCGGCCACCTGCGGCATCAGCCGCGCCAGGGTGGCGCTGAATTCCGCCTTGCGGCCGATGGAGGCGAAGGGGATGCCGGTGGCGAAGACGGCCGGCAGCATCTCCCGCCGGCCGGACACGCGCAGGCGCCGGTCGTTCAGGAAGGCGCCCATGCCTTTCTCGGCCCAGAAGAGCTCGTCGGCGGCGGGGTTGTAGATCACGCCGGCCATGATCTCGCTGGTGTTCTCGCCGGTGCGCTTCTCGATGCCCACCGAGATGCACCAGTGCGGGATGCCGTGCAGGAAGTTGGTGGTGCCGTCCAGCGGGTCGATCACCCAGCGCCATTCCCAATCCTCGGCGCCGGTGATGCCGCCTTCCTCGCCCAGGAAGGCGAAGTTGGGGCGGGCGCGGCCGAGGTCGTTGCGCAGGGTTTCTTCCGCCCGCAGGTCGGCCTGGGAGACGAAGTCGCCCGGACCCTTCACGCTGACCTGCAGCTGCTCGACCTCGCCGAAATCGCGCAGCAGGCGCTTGCCGGCCTTCTGCACGGCGGCGACGACAACATTCAGGGCGGGGGAGAGGCGGGCGGACTGGGCCACGGGCAGGGTTTCTCCGAAGAAGGCCGGAAGAAAAGAAACAGCCGCGGCGGGTGGTTGCCCGCCGCGGCGATCAGGAAGGGTGCGTCAGCGCGGCACCCGAAGGGCCTCAGCCCTTGGCGCGCTCGACGTAGGAGCCGTCCTCGGTCTTCACCACGATCTTCTCGCCCGCGGTGATGAAGGGCGGCACCAGGGTCTTCACGCCGTTGGAGAGCAGGGCCGGCTTGTAGGAGGAGGAGGCGGTCTGCCCCTTCACCACCGGGTCGGCCTCGGCCACTTCCAGCGTCACGTGCTGCGGCAGCTCCATGGCCACCGGGTCGCCCTCGATGAGCTTGACGGAGACCGTCATGTTCTCTTCCAGGAAGGGAAGGCGGTCGCCCAGGATGGCGCCGGGGACAACGGTCTGCTCGAAGGTTTCGGGGTCCATCAGCACCAGGTTCTCGCCGTCGGCATAGGAGTAGGTGAACTCCTTGTCCTCGGTCATCAGGCGCTCGACGGTGTCGGCGGTGCGCCAGCGGTCGTCCTTCTTGGTGCCGGTCTTGATGTCGCGCATCTCGACCTGGATGAAGGCGCCACCCTTGCCCGGGGTGATGATCTGGATCTTCAGCACGGTCCAGCGACGGCCCTCGTACTCGATGACCTGGCCGGGGCGCATCTGGTTGGCCTGCTGCTTCATGGGCGGGGCACCTGTGTCTGGAGACGCTTGAAGGAACGAAAAAGGGCCGCGCTCCCGGCAAGGCCAGGAGGCGGACGGCGCGGGGGTTTAACGCGGGGAAGGGGGTGCGGGCAATGGGGCAGCCGCGGCTCAGCCCTGCGTGCCGTCCTGGGCAGCCTCCGCCGCGCCGCCCTGGGCAATCATCGCGCGCACCTTGGCCGCCAGGTTTTCCATGCTGAAAGGCTTGGTCAGGATCTGCGCTCCCAGCGCCAACTGGCCGCGGCCCAGCACCGTATCCTCCGTATAGCCGGTGATGAAGAGCACCTTCAGGTCCGGCCGCGCCTCGCGCGCCGCATCGACCATCTGGCGGCCGTTCATGCCGCCAGGCAGGCCCACATCGGTCACCAGCAGGTCGATGCGCGTGTCGGAGCGCAGCACCTGCAGGCCGCCGGCGCCATCCGCCGCCTCGATGGTGACATAGCCAAGGTCCTGCAGGATCTCCACCACCAGCAGGCGCACGCTGGGCTCGTCATCCACCACCAGCACCGTCTCGCCCTGCCGCGTCGGGATCAGCTCGGAAGGCGCCTTCTCCATCCTCTCGGCGGCGTCCGTTCCCTCGTGGCGCGGCAGGTAAAGGCAGATGGTGGTGCCCTTGCCGGGATCGGAATAGATCCGCACCTGCCCGCCCGACTGTCGCGCGAAGCCATAGACCATGGAAAGCCCGAGGCCCGTGCCCTGGCCCAGCGGCTTGGTGGTGAAGAAGGGGTCGAAGGCCTTGGCCGCCACCTCCGGCGTCATGCCCGTGCCGGTGTCGGAAATGCAGAGCGAGACATACTGCCCGGGCGGCAGGTCATGCATCCGCGCCTCGGCCTCATCCATCAGGCGGTTGGCGGTTTCGATCCGCAGCCGGCCCCCGCCCGGCATGGCGTCGCGCGCATTGATGCAGAGGTTGAGCAGCGCGTTCTCCAGCTGGTGATGGTCGATCAGGATGGGCCAGAGGCCGCCGGCCTGCACCACCTCCAGCGTGATGGCGGGGCCGACGGTGCGGCGCACCAGTTCCTCCATGCCCGCCACCAGCCTGTTGGCATCCGTGGGGCGCGGGTCCAGCGTCTGGCGGCGGGAGAAGGCCAGCAGCCGGTGCGTCAGCGCCGCCGCGCGCCGCGTGGCGCTTTGCGCCACCTCGATGAATCGCTCCATCTCCCGCATCCGGCCCTGCGCCATATAGGTGGAGAGCAGTTCCAGGCTGCCGCCGATGCCGGTCAGAAGATTATTGAAGTCATGCGCGATGCCGCCGGTGAGCTGCCCCACCGCCTCCATCTTCTGGCTCTGGCGCAACTGCTCCTCCAGCCGCTCCTGCGCCGCCGCCTGTTCCTTCTCCGCCGTCACGTCACGGCCGATGCCGGAAAGCCGTTCCCCGCCCGGCTCCGGCGAAACGGTCCAGGCGAACCAGCGCCAGCCACCCCGGCTGTCGCGCAGGCGGTTCACGAAGCGCATCGCCTGGCCCGTGGCGCGCATGTCCCGCAAAGCCGCCAGCACCGGGCCGAGATCCTCCGGATGCATCAGCTGTGCATAATGGGTGGCGAGCAGATCCGCCTCCTCCATCCCCAGCAGCCGGCTCCAGGAAGGGCTGACGCGCAGCAGATGGCCGTCGTAATCCGCAACCAGCAGCAGGTCCTCGCTCAGTTCCCAGAGCCTGTCGCGCTCCCGCGTCCGCTCGGCCACCAGTTCCTCCAGGCGGCCGGCCAGGCTGCGCAGGTCATCTTCCGCCCGCCGCCGCGCGATGGTGGCCAGGGTGCGATCGGCCACGTTGCGCAGGAAGGTGACCTCCTCCTCCGTCCAGTGGCGCGGCTGTGCCTGGTTGACGAAGAAGAAGGCGACGAGGCGGTCATCCTCCAGCAGCGGCAGGTTGATGATGGCGCGGGCCGAGAGCGCCTCCACCCGCGCCGCGCTGTCCCGCATCCGTGGGTCTTCACGGGCATCGGAAACCACCACCGTCTGCCCGCGCTGCAGGTCCTCGATGAAGGAGCCGTAGTCCCGCATGCTGTGCTGGCCGGCAATGCTGCGGATGCCAGGCGCCACCCAATCCTGCTCCAGCACCATGGTCTCGCCATCCGGGGCGAAGCGGCCATAGCCGGCGCGGTCCACGCCCAGCGTGCGGCCGATGATCTCAGCCGCGATCAGTGACATGGTGCCAGGGTCGCGCAGGTCCCGCAGGCGGTCAGCCAGTTCCAGCAGCGCGTTGCGGCGCAGCTCGGCCTTGCGCATCTCCCGCATGTCGCGCGTCACGGTGCCATAGCCGGTGGGGCGGCCCTGCGGGTCCCGCAACGTGAAGATATTGAACAGCACCGGCAGCACCGCGCCGGTGCGGAAGTCGCGGAAGCGGAACTCGCCCTGCCAGGTGCCCTGGCGCTGCACGGCCGGCAGCACGGTGCCGGCCACGAGGTCGCGCTCCTCCCGCGCGAAATAGTCGGTGATGCGGGTGCCGCGCGCCGCCGCTTCCTCCAGCCCCACCAGCCGGCAGCCGGCGGGATTGACGAAGACCATCTGCCCGTCCGGCCCGCAGGCACCGATAAAATCGGCCGATTGCTCCACCAGCGCCGCCAGGCGCCGGGCCTCCTCATCGGCGCGGCGGCGTTCCGTCACCTCCAGGAAGAGCGCGACGAAGCGCTCGCCTTCCAGGGGATGCGCGCGGCCCTCGTACCAGCGGCCAAGCCTTCCCACCTGGCGGCTGAAGGCAATGGTTTCCCCGTTCTCGATCACCCGGGCGAAGTCATGCACCCACTCGTCCTCGATGTCGGGGATCAACTCCCGCACCGTGTGGCCGATGGTGTCCTCGCGCGACAGGCCGGTCAGTTCCTCCCAGGCCGGGTTCACATCCAGGTAGCGCCAATCGACGGCGCGGCCGGAGTCATCGCGGATCAGTTCGCAGACCGAGAAGGCCTCGCGCAGCTGCTCGAACAGCCCGCGCCAGTGCGCCTCGCTCTTCTGCAGTTCCAGCTCCACCCGGCGGCGGTCGGAGATGTCGTTGAACAGCAGGGCGACGCGCCGTTCCTCCGGCTCCCCGATACGGAAGGCGTGGACATCGTACCAGCGGCCCAGGGCGGCGGCCGCGTTCTCGAAGCGCACCGGCTCCCCGGTCAGCGCCACCCGGCCATAGATATCGAACCAGTGCTGTTCATGGTCCGGCGCCAGATCGCGCATCCAGCGGCCGGCGGCCTCCACCAGCCCGGTCTGGCGCTCGAAGGCCGGGTTCACCTCCACGAAGCGGTAGTCCACCGGCACCTGCCGCGCATCGAAGCGCATCTCGATGATGCAGAAGCCGGCGTCGATGGCCTCGAACAGCGTGCGGTAGCGGGCCTCGCTCTCGGCCAGCCGGCGGTTCGTCGCCCGCTCATCCGACCGGTCCCGCAGCAGCCGCAGAAAGCCCAGGGGCACGCCATCGCCGTTCTGCAGCGGCGTCAGCTCGCTGGAAGCCCAGAAGCGGCTGCCGTCGCGGCGCAACTGCCAGCCCTGGGCGATGACACGGCCTTCCCGCAGGGCCTGCCGCCTCTCGGTCCAGATACGGTTGGCGGCGCGGTCCTCGGCCGTGAAGATGCGTTCCAGCGGCTGGCCCAGCATCTCCGCCGCTGTCCAGCCCAGGATGCGCTCCGCCCCGGTGTTCCATTCCGTCACCAGGCCTTCCGGGTCTGAGGCGATGATGGCGGCATCCAGCACATTGCCCAGGATAGCGGTCTGGGGGAGCGGGGGTGCCTCGCCGCCCGGGGCAGGCCGCTCCGCCAGCAGGCGCCGTAGCTGCGCCACCTCGGCTTCCAGCAGCCGCTCCCTTTGCCGGAGCCGGTCGATCTCACTCGTGCTCAAGGCGGCGTCCAGGCTGGCCTCAGGCCGCGGCGCGCGAGGGCGCATGCAGCCTCAGCAGGCAGGTAACACATGATGCAACCTGTGGTCCGCGCCTCAGGGGTGTCAAGGCGTGCCGCCGCCTGGGCGCCTGTTGCGCAGCGGCACGGTCTGGAGGGTGAGCTGCGGGCTTTGCCCGCTTTGCCAGGAATTGGCCCCCGGGGCTGGCTGCGGCACCGGGATATCCGCGCGCGCCTTGCGGCTTTCCGCCGCCGAGGTGCCCAGCCGCCGGTCCCGGTCCTCCAACAGGCGCCGCTCCAGCTGGCCATCGGCCGTGAAGCCCATCATCAACTGCGGGATGCCGAGCGGCAGGGTGTCGCCGCGGTCCACCTGCCAGGTGTGCCAGGTCTTGCCATAGGTGCCGGCGAGCTGCCGCATCGCCACCGTCTCCACCGCCTCCGGAATGCCGGGCATGACCAGCTCGCCCGAGGTCGTCTCGTAGTGGTGGCTGTGCCAGAGCCGCTTCTCGTCCTCCGGCAATTGCAGGAAGAGCCGCTCGGAGATGATGTATTCGATGCCGATCAGCCGGGCATCGGCCTCATTGCTGTCGAAGATCGTGCATTGGTGGAAATCCTCGGTCAGGTGGGTGCAGAAGTGGTGCGCCTCGACCTGCCGGCCCATGTCATCGGCATAGAAGTGGAAGCCGTTGAGGTAGAGGTCCATGGCGTTCAGCGGCGCCTTGGTCTGGAGCACCGCCGCCCCGGCGCCCAGCGCCCGGCTGCGGGCGGAAGGCGGCTCGCCCGCCGTTGCCGGCCCCCCCGAGTGCGGCCCCGGCTGTGGCGAGGCC
>NZ_JACTUZ010000206.1 GCF_014490445.1 Pseudoroseomonas ludipueritiae
CTGCGGGCGGAGGCCGAGGCGCGGCAGGCCGAGGCCGCCGCCGAGGCCCTGGGCGCCCGCATGGCCGAGCGCCTGGGCGAATCCACCCCGCTGCCCCCGGCGCCGGAGGACCTTTCCGACGCTGCCGAGGAACGCGCCCGCCGCAAGGCCGAGCGGCTGGCCAAGGAGCGGGAGGATATGGGCCCGGTGAACCTGCGGGCTGAGCAGGAGATGGCGGAGATCGAGGAGCGCATCGGCGGCATCGACCGCGAGCGCGACGAGATCGCCAGCGCCATCGCCAAGCTGCGCGGCTCGGTGGGCCACCTGAACCGCGAGGGGCGGGAGCGGCTGCGCGCCGTGTTTGACCGCGTGGATTCCGAGTTCCGGGCGCTCTTCACCAAGCTGTTTGGCGGTGGGCGGGCGCACCTGGCGCTGGTGGGCAGCGACGACCCGCTGGAAGCCGGGCTGGAGATCTATGCCGAGCCGCCGGGCAAGAAGCTGTCCGCGCTTTCCCTGCTTTCAGGCGGGGAGCAGGCGCTGACGGCGCTTTCCCTGATCTTCGCCGTCTTCCGCTGCCAGCCCGCGCCTGTCTGCGTGCTCGACGAGGTGGATGCGCCGCTGGACGACGCCAATGTGGAGCGGCTCTGCGGCTTGCTGGAGATCATGGCCAGCGACTCCGGCACCCGCTTCCTGGTGGTGACGCACCACCCGCTGACCATGGCGCGGATGCACCGCCTTTACGGCGTGACGATGCAGGAGCGGGGGGTGAGCCGGCTGCTGTCGGTGGACCTCAGCGCAGCGGTGGAGATGGTGGAGGGGCAGGGGGCGGGCTGAGGCCCCAGGCTTCACGCCTTATTTACCGGCAAGGCGCAGCTTGAAGCCGCCGCTCCTCCCAAGGGGCGCGATGCTTCAGGAAGCCTGCCCGATGCGCCGCCGTCGCCTCGTTCTTTCCGCTGCCGCCTTGCTGGCCGCCCGGCCGGCGGCGGCGGAATCCGTCCCCTTCATCCTGACCGTCGACGGCCGCCTGCCGGGCGGGCCGCGGGACTTCACCCTGGCGGCGCTGGAAGCCCTGGGGATGCGGGACCTGCGGACCATCACGCCCTGGACGCGTGAGGTGCAGCATTTCTCCGGCGTGCCGCTGCTGCGGCTGCTGGATGCCCTGGGCGTGACGGCCACCAGCCTGCGGGCGGAGGCTCTGAACCGCTACAGCACTCCCCTGGCGCGGGAAGATGCGACGGAGCGCCATGCCCTGCTGGCGACGCGGCTGGATGGCCAGCTGTTGCGGGTGCGGGAGCGCGGGCCAGTCTGGCTGGTCTTCCCCTGGTCCGAGCGGCCGGAGCTGGACCGGCCTGAGGTGCACGAGCGCGCCGTCTGGCAGCTCCGCCGCCTGTCGCTGGGATAAGGCGCTGATGACTCCCGACGGCACCGGGGTGCTGCCCCGGCCTTACCGCCAGCGCGGCAGGGTCTGGGCCAGGGGGTGCTGGCCCAGGCATCCCTTCGCCGGGCCGGTGGCGCGGCGGCGGGCCTTCCAGCTCAGCCTCGGCATCGCCAGCCTGCTTTTCGTGCTGTCGCTGGGGGTGTCGCTGCTCAATGTCTCCTCCCAGTACCGGATGGAAGCGCGGGTGCAGCGCAGCGGCCTCTGGATGGCCAGCCAGGCGCAGATCGAGATCATCCGCACCCTGGCGCTGCTGGACCGCTTCACGGCCGGTGGGGCCGCTGCGGCAGAGGTGTCGCTGCAATTCGAGATCCTGCTGAGCCGGATCGAGCTGCTGGGCAGCGGCGACCGCCCCAGCGAATATGCCGAGCTGGACCGGCTGCGGACGCGGCTGCCGGAGATCGGGGCCGTGATGGCGCCGGTGGAGCCGCTGCTGTCCCGCCTGCTGGCTGGGGAGGCCGAGGCCCGGGCCGGCGTGGTGGGGGCGCTCAGCCAGGTGGAGCAACTGCTGCTGCGGGCCAACCAGCAACTGCACCTGGAGCGGCAAGCGGCGGCCGGGGATGCGGTGAGCGGCTTGCGCAGCCTGCACTGGACGCTGCTGGCCTGCATGCTGGGGCTGCTGGTCTCGGCCGGGCTGCTGACGACGCTGCTGGCGCTGGAATCGCGCCGGGCGCGGCGGCACCTGCTGGGTGCCCATGCCGCCGCCCTGCGGCAGCGGGAAGCCGAGCGCACCCTGCGCGTGCTGATCGACAGCCTGCCCGCCATGGTCAGCGCCTATGACAGCCAGGGCCGCTACCTCTTCTTCAACGAGGCGCATGCCCGCTTCCACGGCCTGGGGGCGGAGGCGGCGGTGATCGGCCAGGCGCCGGCGGCGCTGCGGGTGGCCATGGATGCCGGGCTGCAACGGGCCCTGCATGGCCATGCCCCGGAGCCTTTCGCCGAATACCTGGCCATGGACCAGGAAGGGCGGCAGCGCATCCTGCTGGCCACCGCCGCCCCGGTGGATGACGAGGGGGGCGGCCCAGGACGGGTCGTGCATGTCGCGCTCGACATCACCAGCCGCAAGGCAGCCGAGGACCGCGCGCGCCACCTGGCCGAGCATGACGTGCTGACAGGCCTGCCCAACCGCCTGCTCTTCGGCACGCGGCTGCGGAAGGCCCTGACGGGATTGCGGAAGCATGAAGGGCAAGGCGGCTTCGCGCTGCATTGCATCAACCTCGACCGCTTCAAGGAGGTGAACGACGCCCTCGGCCACCGTGGCGGCGACCGGCTGCTGCTGGCGGCGGCGGAACGGATGCGGGCCTGCCTGCGCCTTGGCGATACCCTGGCCCGGCTGGGCGGCGACGAATTCGCGGTGATCCAGGCCAGTGCCGGCGGTGCGGCGGATGCGGCGCGGCTTGCCGCCCGGCTGGTGGCGATGCTGGCGCGGCCCTTCGTGATCGATGGCTGCACCGTCCATTGTGGCGGCAGCATCGGCAGCGTTCTGGCGCCGGCCCAGGGCTCCACGGCGGAGGTGCTGCAGCAGCGCGCGGGGATCGCCCTGCATCACGCCAAGCTGGAGGGAAAGGGGCGGGCCCTGGCCTTCTCGCCGGACATGGAAGCCGCGCTGGCCGAGCGCCGTGCCCTGGAGGCCGACCTGCGGCAGGCACTGGAGGAGGATGTGGGACTCCACCTTGTCTTCCAGCCCAAGTTCCGCCCTGGCGCCAGCCTGCCCTTCGGCTGCGAGGCGCTGCTGCGTTGGGACCATCCCCGGCGCGGCGCGGTGTCCCCCACAGCCTTCGTGCCGCTGGCGGAAGAAGCGGGCCTGGCCGCCCACCTCTCCCGCTTCGTGCTGCACCGGGCCTGCGGGCAGATCCGTGCCTGGCGGGCACGGGGGCTGGAATGGCCGGTGGCGGTGAATCTTTCCGCGCTGCACTTCGCCAGCGACCAGGCGGTGGTGTTGGTGGAGGAGGCGCTGGCGGCCTCCGGCGTGCCGCCGGCGCTGCTGGAGGTGGAGGTGACGGAGGGCGTGCTGATCCGCAATGCCGCCGCCGCCCGCGATGCCCTGGCCGCGCTGCGGGCACGTGGGGTGCGGGTGGCGCTGGATGATTTCGGCACCGGCTATTCTTCCCTCAGCTATCTCCAGCAATTGCCCTTCGACGTGGTGAAGGTGGACCGGGCTTTCATCCAGGATCTCTGCCCCGATGGCAGCAGCGCGCGAATCGTGGACGCGATCGTGCGCCTCGCGCATGGGCTGGGTGCCGAGGTGGTGGCCGAGGGGGTGGAGCGGCCGGAGCAGCTGGCGCTGCTGACGCAGCTTGGCTGCGATGCCATGCAGGGCTTCCTGCTGGGCCGCCCGGTGCCGCCGGAGCAGTTCGCGGCGCTGTTTTCCGGTGCCTGAACGGATCGTCCCGCCCCCGCATGGGTTGCCCGGAAGGGAGGCTCGAACGCGCGGGGCTGCCACGCACACTTGACATGAATTTAACCCAGCCCTACGAGCCGCCCTGCCTGCCGGCGGGGGATTCCGCGGGAGCAAGGGTGAGCGAGCAGAACGATTTCGAGCGGCGGCTACGCCAGGCCCGGCAGAAGCAGGGGCTGGAAAAGGCGTCAAACACAGCAGCCAGCGGTGCCCTTCCGGGCGGTCCCTGGCGGATCGGGCTTCGGGCCGGGGTCGAGGTTGTCTCGGCCCTGATCGCGGGTGCCGGTCTGGGCTGGTTGCTCGACTGGTGGCTTGGCAGCTTTCCCTGGCTCTTCCTGGTCTTCTTCGTGGTGGGTGGTGCCGCAGGGGTGCTGAACGTCTATCGGCTGTTCAACCCCCGCAGTGGTGCCCGCTGACACTCCGCCCGCAGATACCGGAATAACGGGAGAGCCGCCGTGGCCGCCGAAGGCAAGACGATCGACGCGCTGAGCCAGTTCGAGCTCCACCACGCCTTCGGGCCGCTTGGTGCCGCGGTGAACTTCACTCAGTCGAACGCCCATATGCTGGCGGCGGCGGTGGTGATCATCGGCCTCATGGCCTGGGGCATCGCCCCGCGCGCCGTGGTGCCCGGCCGCCTGCAGTCCATGGCCGAGATGTTCTACGAATTCCTGGAGAACCTGGTGACAGGCCAGGTGGGCCACGAGGGCAAGCGCTACTTCCCCTTCGTGTTCACGCTGTTCATGTTCGTGCTCTTCGGCAACGTGATCGGCCTGCTGCCCTACGCCTTCACCTATACCAGCCACATCGCCGTCACCTTCGCGCTGGCCGCCATCGTCTTCGTGGTCACGACCGTCGTGGCCCTGGTGCTGCACGGCAAGAAGTTCTTCGGCTATTTCTTCCCGGAAGGCGCGCCGCTCTGGCTGGCGCCGATCATCGTGCCGGTTGAGGTGGTCTCCTACCTCTCGCGCCCGATCAGCCTTTCCGTCCGTCTTTTCGCCAACATGGTCGCCGGCCACGTGCTGCTGAAGGTCTTTGCCACCTTCGTGGTGCTGCTGGGTGGCCTGGGTGCCGTCGGCCCGCTGGTCGCGGTGCTGCCCCTTGGCGTGAATGTCCTTCTGATCGGGTTCGAGCTGCTCGTGGCCTTCCTGCAGGCCTACGTCTTCGCCATCCTGACCAGCATCTACCTGCACGACGCGGTCCATCTGCACTGATCGGGGTCAGTCCTCACAAAGGGGCCACGACTTTACAGACCCGCGCCACGCGGACACCGACCACTTCAGGTCTTACGAAGGGATACCTCTGATGGAAATCGTTCTCGCTGCCAAGGCGATCGGCGCCGGCATCGCCGTGCTGGCCCTGTTCGGCGTCGGCCTCGCGCTCGGCAACATCTTCTCCACGCTGATCGCCTCCGTTGCCCGTAACCCGGCCTCGCGCGACACCGTGTTCCCCATCGGCATCCTGGGCTTCGCCCTGACGGAAGCGGTCGCGCTCTTCGCCCTGCTGATCGCCTTCCTCATCCTGTTCACCTGATCCTGGCGGGCGCGGCCTTCGCGCCGCGCCCTTCAGCTCAGGCCAAGTTTCTACGGGGATGCAGACGATGAAGCGGTTTACTCTCGCCGGGATGATGGCCCTGCTGGCCACGTCCACCGCCATGGCGGTCGAAACGCCGGGCGGCGGCATGGAAGAGCAGGCCTCTGGCGGCATGCCGCAGCTGGACTTCAGCAATCCGCTGATGCTGGCACAGGTGGTCTGGCTGCTGATCATCTTCGGCATCCTCTACTACGTGCTGGCGCATATCGTCCTGCCGCGCTTCGACAGCGTGCTGGAGAACCGCCGCGCCCGCATCCAGGGTGACCTGGAAGCCGCCCGCGCCGCCAAGGCTGAGGCCGATGCCGCGCTGGAAGCGCACCGCGCCGCCACCGCCCGGTCCCGCACCGAGGCGCAGGCCGCGATCGCCGAGGCGCTGGCCTCCGCGCAGGCCGATGCCTCCGCCAGGACCGCCGCGCTGAACGCCAAGCTGAACGAGCAGATCGCCGCCGCCGAGGCGCGCATCAACGCCGCCCGCGACGCCGCCATGGGCGCGCTGCGCGAGGTCGCGACCGATACTACGGGTGCGCTGGTGCAGCGCCTGACCGGCCTGAACGAGCCCGCCGCTGTGCAGGCCGCCGTTAGCCGCGAGCTGGCCGCGCAGGGCCGGGCGTAAGGGGAGGCCACGATGCACCATTACGAACATTTCTGGCTGAACCCGGTCTTCTGGGTCGCCGTCTCCTTCGTCATCTTCGTGGCCCTGCTGGGCCGCACGATGTGGAAGAAGCTGGCCGCCATGCTGGATGCCCGCGGCGCCCAGATCCGCAACGACCTGGACGAGGCCGCCCGCCTGCGCGCCGAGGCCGAGACCATGCTGCGCCAGGCCGAGGCCGACCGTAAGGCCGCCATCGCCGAGGCCGAGCAGACCCTGGCCAAGGCCAAGGCCGAGGCCGAGCGCGTGGCCGCCGCCACCGCCGCCGAGGCCGAGGCCGCCGCCAAGCGCCG
>NZ_JACTUZ010000207.1 GCF_014490445.1 Pseudoroseomonas ludipueritiae
GCCGGCGGCCACCGGGGAAGTGGCGCGGCCGGCGCCCCGGCATGCCATGGCGGTGCTGATCTTCTTCTCCGCCGCCGCGACGGTGGTTGCCGCCGCCATCGGTGCGCATCTGCCGGCCCTGGTGCTGGCCTCTGGCGCCACGGCGGAGCAGGCGCTGCTGGCGGCCTCCCTGATGGGGCCGGCGCAGGTGGCGGCGCGGCTGCTGCAATTCGGCCCGCTGCGCCGGCTGCACCCGCTGGCCCTGGCCCGGCTGGCCTGCCTGGCGCAGCTTTGTGGCGGGCTGGCGCTGCTGTTCTTCGGGGCGCCGGCGGCCATCGCTTTCGTGCTGCTCTTCGGTGCCGGCAATGGCATGCAGACCATCGCCAAGGGCACGCTGCCCCTGGCCGTCTTCGGGCCTGCCGGCTACGGCGGGCGCCAGGGGCTGATCGCGGCACCCGGGCGCGTCCTGCAGGCGGGGACGCCGGTGGGATTCGGGCTGCTGCTGGCGGCCTGGGGCATGGCCTCGACGGCCGCCATTGCCGCCGTGGCTCTGGCGGCGCTGCTTTCGCTGCTATTGCTGTCACATCGCGGCAAGGCAGGGGCCGATTGACTTCGCCCGCCGGCGGCCTCGACAATCGCCTGAACTGCCACCGCATGTGCGGCTGTTGCAGAGACGGAGGATGCGATGCCGGCCAGGCCCGCCTCACGACACGCCGACCGTATCTACTCGGTGCTGAGCGACCAGGGCGCCGCCGCGCAGTCCGCCGTGGCCGCCTCCTGGTCCCGCTCCCTTCATCGCCATGGCCTGGACCCGGAGCATTGGCGGCCGCCGCTGCGGCTGGCGCAGGCGGAATTCGACCATGTCCTCGAACGCATGGAATCCATCGTCGTGCAGGCGCGGGAGGTGCTGGACCGCCTGTTCCAGGTGGTGGGTGATTCCGGCTGCTGCGTGTTGCTGACGGACCGCGACGGCGTGCCGCTGGACCGGCGCGGCCGCCCCGGGGATGACGCCGGGTTCCGTGCCCAGGGCCTCTGGACCGGCACGGTCTGGAACGAGCGGAGCGAGGGCACCAATGGCGTCGGCACCGCCCTGGCAGAGGGCCGGCCGATGATCATCCACCGGAACCAGCATTTCATGACCCGCAATATCGGGCTGAGCTGCATTGCCGCGCCCATCTGGGATGCCGAGGGGCGAGTGATGGGGGCGCTTGATGTTTCCAGTTGCCGCGCCGACCTGACACCGGGCCTGCTGAAGCTGATCTCCGCCGCCACCGGGGAGGCCGCCGCGCGGATCGAGGCGCGGCATTTCCGCCAGGTCTATGCCGGCGCCCGCATCCTGGTGACGGGGGAACTGGGGGCTGGCCCGCCCGGGCTGATCGCGGTGGACCGGGAGGACCTGGTGGTGGGCGCCAGCCGTGCCGCCCGCCTCGCCCATGGCCTGACCGACGAGAAACTGGCGCGGCCTTTCCCCGTCGCCGACCTGCTGGGGCGGGAGCCTTCGCCGGACAGCCTGGCCTGGGCGGAGCGGGGGGTGATCCAGCGCGCCATGGCGCGGGCCGGCGGCAATGTCTCGGCGGCGGCGCGGTTGCTGGGCGTCAGCCGCGCCACGCTGCACCGCAAGCTGGCGCGGCTGCGACTGTCGCAGATGTGCGACAGTGCCGGCGGCGCGGAGGCCAAATAGCGCTGACAGGCACAGGGGCCGCGCTCCATGCTGTTTTCCATCACGATGCCGGTTCCACGGCACGAGCAGGAGGAGAGCGACCATGAACAAGCCGGAATTCCTCGGCAGCCCCGCCACCATCTTCAAGCAGCGCTACGGCAACTTCATCGGCGGCCAATGGGTGGAGCCGGTCGGGGGCCGCTACTTCGAGAATACCTCCCCCGTGACGGGCCAGAAGCTCTGCGAGGTCGCACGCTCGGACGCGCAGGATATCGAGCTGGCGCTGGATGCCGCCCATGCTGCCAGGGAATCCTGGGGCAAGACCCCGGTGGCCCAGCGCGCGCTGCTGCTGAACCGGCTGGCCCAGGCCATGGAGGACAATCTCGACCGCCTGGCGCGGGCCGAGACCTGGGACAACGGCAAGCCGATCCGCGAGACCACGGCGGCCGACCTGCCGCTGGCCATCGACCATTTCCGTTATTTCGCCGGGGTGGTGCGGGCGCAGGAAGGCACGATCAGCGAGATCGACCAGGACACCGTTGCCTACCACTTCCATGAGCCGCTGGGCGTGGTCGGGCAGATCATCCCCTGGAACTTCCCGATCCTGATGGCGGTGTGGAAGCTGGCGCCCGCCCTGGCCGCCGGCAATTGCGTGGTGCTGAAGCCGGCCGAGCAGACGCCCGCCTCCATCCTGGTGCTGGCGGAACTGATGGCGGATATCCTTCCGCCGGGCGTGGTGAACATCGTCAACGGCTTCGGGCTGGAGGCGGGCAAGCCGCTGGCCTCGTCCAACCGCATCGCCAAGATCGCCTTCACGGGCGAGACGACGACGGGCCGGCTGATCATGCAATATGCCAGCCAGAACCTCATTCCCGTCACGCTGGAGCTGGGCGGCAAGTCGCCGAACATCTTCTTCAAGGACGTGGCGGCGGAGGATGACGATTTCCTCGACAAGGCCATCGAGGGCTTCGTGATGTTCGCGCTGAACCAGGGCGAGGTCTGCACCTGCCCCTCTCGCGCGCTGATCCACGAGAGCATCTACGACCGTTTCATGGAGAAGGCGCTGAAGCGCGTTGAATCCATCAAGCAGGGCGACCCGCTGGACCCGGAGACCATGATCGGCGCCCAGGCTTCCTCCGAGCAGCTCGAGAAGATCCTGTCCTATATCGACATCGGCAAGCAGGAAGGCGCCGAGGTGCTGACCGGCGGCGGGCGCAACATGCTCGGCGGCGAGCTGGCTGGCGGCTATTACGTCAAGCCCACGGTCTTCCGCGGCCATAACCGCATGCGCATCTTCCAGGAGGAGATCTTCGGGCCGGTTGTTTCCGTCACCACCTTCAAGGATGACGAGGAAGCGCTGCACATCGCCAATGACACGCTCTACGGCCTCGGCGCCGGCGTGTGGACGCGGGATGGCACGCGCGCCTATCGCTTCGGCCGCGCCATCCAGGCCGGGCGCGTCTGGACCAACTGCTACCACGCCTATCCGGCCCATGCGGCCTTCGGCGGTTACAAGCAGTCCGGCATCGGGCGCGAGACGCACCGGATGATGCTGGACCACTACCAGCAGACCAAGAACATGCTGGTCAGCTACGCGCCCAAGAAGCTGGGCTTCTTCTGATGGAGGCGGCGGTGACCGGGGAGGCCATGCCGGAGCGTGTCACCGCCACTCCCGCCGCCCTGGCGCTGCTGGCGGAAATCCAGCAGCGGCATGGTCCGGTGCTCTTCCACCAGTCCGGCGGCTGTTGCGACGGGTCATCGCCGATGTGCTACCCGCAGGGGGATTTCATCATCGGCGACCGGGATGTGAAGCTGGGCGAGATCGGCGGCGCGCCAGTCTATATCGGCGGCGCGCAATACGAGGCCTGGAAGCACACCCAACTGATCATCGACGTGGTGCCAGGGCGCGGCGGCATGTTCTCGCTGGACAATGGCACGGAGCGGCGTTTCCTCACCCGCTCCCGCGCCTTCGATGGCAGCGAGATCTGCCGCCTGCCGGGCTAGTTACTTCAACTCCTGCTCCACCAGCTGGGCGAGGTAGCCGGCGCCCAGCGGCAGCAGGTCGTCGTTGAAGTCGTAATGGATGTTGTGGACCGGCGTGCCGCCCTTGTCGCCGCCGTTCTGCCCGAACATCACATAGGCGCCCGGGCACTTCTCCAGCATGAAGGCGAAGTCCTCGCCGGCGGTGATCGGCGGCTCGTCCGGCAGCACCGCGTCCTGGCCCAGCAGCGTGGCGACGGCGAGGGCGGCGCGCTCCGTCTCCAGCGGCGTGTTGATGGTGGGCGGATAGGCGCGGCGGTACTCGATATCGGCGGTGGCGCCGAAAGCGGCGACGGTGTTCTCCACCACGCGGCGGAAGGCGGGCTCCATCGCGTCCCGGATCTCCGGCTTCAGGGTGCGGACGGAACCGCGCAGCTCCACCGCATCCGGGATGACAATGTCGGAGGTGCCGCCATGGATCTGGCCAATGGAGATCACCGCCGTTTCCAGCGGGTCGGTGTTGCGGGACACCACGGTCTGCAAGGCGCTCACCACCTGGGCGGCGGCGACGACGCTGTCCACGCCCAGATGCGGCCGGGCGCCATGCGTCGCCTTGCCGCGCACGGTCACGGAGAAATAGTCGATCGCCGCCAGCATGGTGCCGGCGTGAACAGAAACCTTGCCCAGCGGCAGGCCGGGCTCGTTGTGCAGGCCATAGACGGCATCGCAGGGGAAGCGATCGAACAGCCCGTCGTCGATCATGGCCTTGGCGCCGGCGAGCGATTCCTCGGCGGGCTGGAAGATCAGGTGCACGGTGCCGGAGAAATCGCGCGTCGCGGCCAGGTACTTGGCGGCGCCCAGCAGCATGGAGGTATGCCCGTCATGGCCGCAGGCATGCATCCGGCCGGGCGTGGTGCTGGCATGGGGCAGGCCGGTGGCTTCCGTCATCGGCAGCGCGTCCATGTCGGCCCGCAGCCCGATGGCGCGGTTGCCGCCGCGCTTGCCGCGCAGCACGCCCACCACGCCGGTGCCGCCCAGGCCGGTATGCACCTCGATGCCCCATTCCCGCAGCTTCTCGGCCACGATGGCGCTGGTGCGGTGTTCCTCGTAGCCCAGCTCCGGATGCGCGTGGAAATCGCGGCGCCAGGCGGTCATCTCGGGGGTCAGGGCTTCCAGGTGCTGGCGCAGGCTCATCCGGCTCTCCTCTGCGGTGGGGGCGGGGCAGCTTCCCGCCCTTGAAGGACGCCCGCAAGGGGAGGGCGCCGTCTTCGCACTTGCGTTATGAGCCCGCCGCGCCCATATGACGCCCAGCCGGGAGATCCGGCCGCGTCCTGGTCGCGTGAAAGGTGCCGCAGCTGCGGCAGCCATGGCCAGGACCTTCGGGCATGTCACAGACGCCCGGACTTCCTTTTCCCGGTACGACCCATCCACGCGGGGCGTCCTGACCCGCTACCGTCCGGTGCGGCCGTCATGGCGCGCATCGGCCTTGGATGATGCATGACCGATTTTGCTTCCCTCGGCCTCGCCGAGCCGATCCTCCGCGCCCTGGCGCAGGAGGGCTATACGACCCCGACCCCGATCCAGGCCCAGGCCATTCCGCATGTGCTGGCGGGCCGCGACCTGCTGGGCATCGCCCAGACGGGCACCGGCAAGACCGCCGCCTTCGCGCTGCCGATCCTGCACCACCTGGCGGACCGCAAGGCCCCGGCGCCGCGTGGTGGCTGCCGCGTGCTGATCCTGTCGCCGACGCGTGAGCTGGCCTCGCAGATCCACGACAACATCAAGTCCTATGGCCGCTTCCTCGGCCTCAGCACCGCCGTGATCTTCGGCGGCGTGGGCGCCCGCCCGCAGGTGGATGCGCTGCGCCGTGGCGTGGACATTCTGGTGGCCACCCCCGGCCGCCTGCAGGACCATGTGCAGACCGGCGCCGCCAAGCTGCAGGGCACCGAGGTGCTGGTGCTGGACGAGGCCGACCAGATGCTGGACCGCGGCTTCTGGCCGGCGGTGAAGCGCCTGTCCTCGGTGATGAGCAAGAACCGCCAGACGCTGTTCTTCTCCGCCACCATGCCCGCCGAGATCGCCAAGATCGCCGGCGAGATGCTGAAGGACCCGGCCAAGGTCTCTGTCACGCCGGTCTCCTCCACCGCCGAGCGGGTGGAGCAGAAGCTGATCCACCTCGATGCCAGCATGAAGCGCGTGGTGCTGTCCGAGATGCTGCGTGAGCCCGGCATCGGCCGCGCCCTGGTCTTCGCCCGCACCAAGCATGGCGCCGACCGCGTGGCCAAGCACCTGAACGCCGACGGCATCGGCGCCCATGCCATCCATGGCGACCGCAGCCAGGGGCAGCGTGAGCGGGCACTGTCCGAGTTCCGCTCCGGCCGCGCGCCGATCCTGGTGGCGACCGACATCGCCAGCCGTGGCATCGACGTCGATGGCGTGACGCATGTCTTCCAGTTCGACCTGCCGGATACCCCGGAGGCCTATGTCCACCGCATCGGCCGCACCGCGCGTGCGGGTGCCAGCGGCGAGGCCATCGCCTTCTGCGCGCCGGATGAGGTGGTGAAGCTGAAGGCGGTCGAGAAGCTGATCGCCATGAAGATCCCGGCCGAGGACCGCCGCAGCGATGCCGGCCGCGCCGAGGCGGCGGCCAACCTGCCGAAGCCGCAGCCGCAGCGCGGCCGTGGCGGCCGCCCGGGTGGC
>NZ_JACTUZ010000208.1 GCF_014490445.1 Pseudoroseomonas ludipueritiae
ACCCCACCTTCGCCATCACGGCGCCGGATGCGGACAACACGCCGCTGCCGCTTCCCACCCCCCAGCCTTCGGCGCCGATCGTGAGCGATCCTGTCGATACGCCGGCGGATGGTGGCTCCGACACCCCTTCGGTCGATACGCCGCAGGATAACGGGACTTCCGCGCCTCCGGCCGACAAGCCGCAGGATGAAGGCCAGAGTTCCAGCCCGGTGGTCGACACGCCGCGCGACGAGGGACAAAGCTCCAGCCCGGTGGACCCGGCGACGCAGAAGTTCGCGCTCGCCGTGCTGCTGGGTGGCGATGCCTGGCAGGGCAACCCTGAAGCCGCCATCTCGGTGGATGGGCAAGAGGTCTATCGTGGCGAAGTGGTGGCGCGTGGCCAGGCGGTGGAAGTCGCGCTGGGCGAGCTCAGCGCCGATGCCGCCCATGTCGTGGAAGTCACCTTCCTGAACGACGCCTGGGGCGGCTCCGAGGCCGCCGACCGCAACCTGCGGGTGGAGGATGTCCATCTCGATGGCGTCTCGACCGGCGAGAGCGCGGCGCTGGATGGCAACGGCTCGGTGGTCTTCCAGATCGACGCGCAGCAGCAGATGGACCACTGGTTCATCGGCTGAGCCACACCGGCGAAAGATGCCCGTCCGGTGGCGCTGCCGCCGGACGGGCCAGTTGACCCGCCAGTCAGTCCTGCCGCCGGCCGGGGATCGTCTGGCCGGTGGCACCTGATGGCGGGCGGTGCCGGCCCTGGGCACGACCCAGGGCCGCGCCGTCAGGCCGCGTGCCGCACGCGGCCTGTTCTGGGATCGGGCATCGCCCCACTCGTGGAGCCGAAGTGTCGTCACGGCTTCGCAGCCCCTGACGCAATTGGCGTGCCATTAAAAAATTATTATTTAATCAATAACTTGCGCCGCCTTGAGTTTAAACCGGGCGCAAACAGTAAACCGTGCCGACTCGCCCTTAGCGGGCACGGGGTGGCGTCGGCTGAGCCTTGTAACGCCGCCAGCCGGCCAGCAGCGCCGCCAGTTGCTCATCCTGTCCAGCGCGCTCCCGCCGCAGGCGTTGCAGGGTGGTGCGGGTGGTCAGGGCGGGGTGGCCCGGCGGCAGGTCAGCGCCGGTGGTCAGGGCCTGGAGAAAGCCGGAGGCGAGGCGGGGGTCGTCCCGCTCGATCACATAGGCGCCGTAGCCCATGACGGAGGAGCGGCCGAAATCCACCATCCGCCGCGCGAAGCCGCGCAGTTCGATCAGGCGCGGGTGCTGCGTCAGGATCTCGCGGATCTCGGCCGCGCTGGCGCGCTTGTGGCGGGTGGGGATGCCGGCCTTGCGCTCATGCCGCCAAAGAAGATTGGCCATGGCGATGGCCAGCGGCTGGTCGCCGAAATCCCGGTCGGGGTCCTCCGCGGCGGCGGCGCGGCGGGGCTGGATGTCGTAACTGGCGCAGGCGGCATCCGGCAGGCCGCGGATCACCGGCACCTCGATGGCGCGGCCGGCGGCGATCACCGCCAGCAGCCGGTGCTGGCCATTGGCCAGATATCCGTCGCGCGTGAAGCAGATGGGCTGGGCATTGGGCAACCAGCGGCCACGGGCGATGTCACCGCTCAGCGCCTCCACCAGCGAGGCGATGGGTTGCCGCGCGGCATGCCCGGTGGTCAGGTAGCGGCCGGCCAGAGTGGGATCGATGGTCTCGATCTGCCAGGTGAAGCTTTCCTCCGTGGCGGGAGGCGCCACCGGGCCGGGCGCCAGGGACCGCAGGCCGGGATAGCCCTCCAGCCGGGGGAAGGGGTCCGCCTGCCGCTCCCCCCGCGCGCGGCGCAGCCAGAGCAGGCGCCGGGGCGTCTCTCCCCGCAGCATGGCGTTCATCGCGAGAATGGTGACGGCGGCGAGACGCGTGATGCGGTCAGGGCTTTCGGTCACTTCCTCGGAACGCTGGATCTCGTCCAGCAGCGCGACGGCGGGTTCGTTGACGGGGTAGTGCTCGGGCCTTTGCAGGGCATCGAGCAACCGTTCCAGCATGGCCGGGTCCACCTGCCGGCCCATGAAGATGGCCATGCTCCGCACCGGCTCCGGCAGGGGCGATTCCGCCAGGGCGAGGCTCTCCGCCAGCGCCTCCTGCAAGGGCGTGGTGGTGCTGAGGATATGCCAGAGCCGCACCCAGCTGATGGCGGGCATGGCCGGCTGGCCCATCAGCCCTTCCTCGTAGCGCGCCAGGCGCAGCACAAGGGCGGCAAGCAGGTGGTGATGGGCGAAGCTGCGCTGCTTCAGCAGGGCGGCGAAGCTGCGGTGGCGGTGCTGGTCGATGGTGTGGAAGGCGCTTTCATCCACATTCTCGGCCACGAAGCCGGCGAGGGGGATATCGGCCTCGATACTGGCCGCCAGGCGTTGCGCGCCATCCAGCAGCTGCCCGTCAGAGGAGAGCGTGACGGGCATGCCATTCACCACCCAGGAGCCTTCGCGCATGGCCTGTGCATAGGCGGCCACGGCATCCGGCCGTAGCCGTGCCGCCGGATGCATGCGGGAGAGAAGGTCACGTGCCTCTGCGGCCGAGAAGGTGGCGAAGCGCAGGGTGATGGGGGGAAGTGGGCCTGGCGGGTCTTGATGAGGCTGCTGATAGACCGCCCCCGCGCGCGGGGCACCCTCTGGAAGGGTCATGACCCGTTCCGCTTCAGCCCGGCGGCAGCCGCGCGCGACGGCACGGCGGAGCAGCGGAAGCCGCCTGGAGCATCGTCAGCCCTGATGATCCGAAGTCGGTCCGTCATCGCGGCGCTCCTTCACGCTGCGCGTGTTTTGAGAAGCTCTCTCAGTTTGATGTGGCGTCGGGCGGCGGCATGGCGCGGACCTTTTGTAAAGACTCGTGAGGAGAGCTGAGCATAAAGTAGAGGCGGCGTCAGGAACGTGAAAACTTTGTCTTCACGGGAAGTTGAGCGTGGTTTCTTCAGTGCTGAAGAATACCTGCGGGAGACATCAGTAAATTTCTCCCTGCGCCCCGATAACAATGCGAATACGGAACGGAATGATCGGGAGGCGCCGCTGCACGCCTGGTGAGGCTCGTACTCGACCGATGCCGCAACGAAAAGCAGCCGCTATTTAGATAGCTTGCTATTTATCAGCTACATACCGAGGTCCGTTTCGAACACGAATCGCACCATCCTTGTCATCAAGGTGCGGCGGCATGTCATGTTCTGTCGTGTTCCGCGAGGCTGGTCGCTGAAAACACCAGGAAGTCGTCATCGCCGATGTGCTTTTTCGCAAGACATCTTCACATATCGTTGTGAAGAAGGCCGCGCTTTTCGCCAGCGCCTAGTAATAAATTCAGGGCGGATACGAAACAAACCTGGCCGGGAAGGTGTCGCATCCCGCTACATATGTAAGAGTTCGTCAGGATTTTCGTTCTAATGTCCGGGAGGGATATTTTTTTCAAAATCCAAGGGAATTTGGAACGGACTAGGTGGGCTCGCCATGATGCTGCATTCCCTGCCCGATCAGGCCAAGTTTCAGCCAGACACACCGCCTGGCCGTGCTTTGCCCCGGGGACGGAGCTTCTTCCATACGGTTATTCGCATCCTGACACGTAAGCGGGAGTTTTCCGTCACCCACAAACGGTTCTTCATGCAGCGTAAGGTCTGCCCTTGCTGGCAAGGCAGCGGGGCAGGACTGTCATCAGGGAGCATCCCGCATGAGGTCCGATGATATGATGGATTTCCACCCGTCCTCGTTGTCTCACCGAACATCCTCGGTCCTGATGCCGGTCTGCTCCGTGCGGGAGGTGGCATCGTGAGGGAAAGGCGGCCTACCAAGTCCGACAGCGTCGTCGGGCGCGAGATCCGGCAGTATCGCCGCTCTGCTGGCCTGACGCAGAAGCAGGTCGCCAGCATGATCGGTGTTACCGGCGCACAGCTTCACCGCTACGAGACCGGCGCCACGCGCATCACCGCCAGCCGGCTGATCGCGATCGCCAGCGCCCTGGGCGTGCGGCCTGACACGCTGCTCGCCTCCGCCGCGCAACCCGAACCCATCCCGCCCAGCCCCCCCCAATCGGGCGATGAGATGGTGGAACTGATCCAGATGTTCGGCAGCATTGCCGATCCACGGCATCGCAGTGCCCTGGTTGCGGTGGCGCGCATGATGACGGCTCCGCTGACGCAGCACGCCGCTGCGGCGGCCGCCGCCGATGAAACGACCTGACTGCCTCCGGGCCCGGCGAACCCCCGCCCGGGCCCGGATGCTTCCAGGTTGTCAGCCGCCACCTTGGCTCAGGAACATTGTGCCATCCTGCCGCGCAGGCCGGGGTGGAGGTCCGAGCCATGAGCGGAGATATCGCAAAAGGCCCTGCCAGACTCTGGCGTGACTGTTTATTCTGCCGCCAAGGCGCGCCCGCAGCGCCCGCAGCGCCCGCAGCGCCGACATGGCGGAGGCGGCGGAGATGGAGCCTTCTGACTCCCCGGGGCCAGAAAAGGAGCCCGAGGGACAAAGGCGTTGGTCCTGGCCAGCGGCGGTGCTGTTCATCGCCCTATGCTCGTTGCTCGCCTGGCTTCTGATCTTCCTGCTCTTCCATGCCCTGACACGCTGAGTCTGCTGAAGCACCTTCCTCATCGAAGGATCGGCCAGTTGTGTCCGAAATGACCTGGCGGAGATGCGCGAACATAAAGTTTCATTAAAAGAAAACAGAGTTTCTGGAATGGAAATCTTCCACGGCGCTTGATCAGTGGTTGAATCATCGCGCTGTGACGGTAGATTGTTTCCATGTAAGAATGTTTCTCCGGGGAACGGCTCGGTGAGCAGTGAAAGGATCTTCTTGGCATTCCGCGCGCCGAAGCTTGCTCGCAACGAAGATTCTCCGCACGTGGGCAGGGAGGCATGACGGATAGGCTAGAGATCAACATCAGCGTGGTCGTGGCATGCACGGTCCAGACAGCCGCGTGGCTGCCGGAAACGCTGAAGTCCGTCTTGGCGCAGAGCAGCCCCTCTCACGACATCATCGTGGTAGAGAATGGCGCGGTGCCGGAACTGCCTCCGATGTCGGCCCGCCAGGCGCGGCGGCTAAGGCTGCTGCACCGGCCGCGTGGCAGCCGCGCGGAACTTCGCAATGCCGGACTGGCCGCAGCGCGAGGTGCCCTGGTGGCTTTCTGCGACAGTGGCGATCTTTGGAAGCCGAGCTATCTCGCCATCATGCGCGAGATGTGGCGTGTGGAAGGCAGACTTCTGCTGGCCTATGGCGATGCGGTGCCGCTGAGAGGTAACGCCTGGGGTGCCGAACGCAGCTTCGCCAACGCTCCTGCCGGCTTCTGGGACGGACAGCGCAGCCTGGGGCCGCTCCTGTCGGTCTTCGATCGGCCGCCGATGCTGCGGTTGCTGGATTTCCAGCCTTTCCTGCCCTCCGGCCTTGTTGCGGATCGCGGCTTCCTGGAAGCGGCGGGCGGCTGGGATACGGCTTGCGGCCAGCGCCCTGGCAATGACTTCGCCACCACGATGCGCCTCGCGCGCCACGCACCCTTCGGCATCATGCATCAGGCCATGGTTGGGGTGCGGCCGGAGGCGGAAGGGCCCGCGCATGCGCAGGCCGTGAACATGGGCGAGGCGGCGGTGCTGCAAGATGCGCTGGCCCATGACGAAAGGCTCTGGCCTCAGGCGGCTGCCATCCGCGCCGCCATTATCCGGCGGCGGCAGGCAGCGCTGGATATCGCCTTCGCGCGCGGCGACTTCGCGGCGTTGCAGGAGATCGCGGCGCTGTTGCCGCGAAGGGAGAGGCTTTCGCCCACCCGCTTGAAGCTGGGCCTCGCGGCGCTGCCGGCACCCTTGCGGCGGGCCGGTAGCGCGGCGCTCTTCGGCCTCGCATCCTCCCGCCTTCCGGCGCGCTGGCCAGGCAACTAGGCCACGGCAGCGCTGGGATAACTTCCGCGCGCTTCCTAGGATGTTTCGTTGGAGGAGGCGCCGCTGTTCTGCTCGTCGCCCTGCAATGTCTCATCCGAACTGTCGCTCTGATTCGGCGAGAGGCGGTGGGTTTCGAGGAGGCCGTAGATGGTGGGT
>NZ_JACTUZ010000209.1 GCF_014490445.1 Pseudoroseomonas ludipueritiae
GGGCCGCGAGGTCCAGCGCGGCGGCGGCCAAGCTGCGGCCATGGGCGCCAGTGGCGGGGCGCAGCACCCAACCGGGCAGGTCCTCCAGCACCTCGGGCCCCGCCGGCCAGCGCGTGTCCGGCTGCGGCAGCAGCAGGTCCTCGCCCAACAGGCGGCGGGCCAGGGTGGGCAGGAAGGTGGCCAGGCCCGGTGCCTCGGCGAGGCCGGAGCCTGGCTCATTGACGATCTTGACCGTGCCGTGGCGGGCGGCATCCAGCAGGCCGGGCACGCCCATGCCGCCGCCATCCAGTTCCAGCGGGTCCAGCCCACGGCCCGGCACCCGGCGCAGCAGCACATGCACCGGCTGCAAGCCCTTCAGCGTCTTCAGGAAGACACCGCCGTTGCGCACGGAAAGATCGCCCGGTTCCACCAGGGCGCAGGAGAGTTCGCGTGCCAGCAGCACATGTTCGAACCACAGGCGGTGATGCACGCCGGGTGTCAGCAGCGCCACGGCGGGGCCATCGCCGCCTGGGGCCCGGCGCTGCGGGGCCAGGTGTTGCAGCGCATCCTGCCATAGCTCGAAAAAGGGGCGCAGCGGCCGCAGCTGGTGGCCGCGGAACAGGCCGGGCAGGGCGCGCGCGAGCATGCGGCGGTTTTCCAGCGCATGGCCGATGCCGCCGGCCCGACTGGTGCGGTCCGCCACCACATGCCAGCGGCCATCCGGCGCGCGCAGCAGGTCGGCGGCGTAGCAGTGGAGGAAGGGGTGGTGGGGCCTGCCATCGGCCTTCCGGCAGGGGCGCAGGAAGGAAGGATTGGCAAAGACCAGCGCCGGCGGCACCAGCCCTTCCGCCACCAGTCGTTGCGGGCCGTAGAGGTCTGCGAGCAGCGTCTCCATCAGCCGTGCCCGCTGCGCCAGCCCGGTGGCGAGATGCTCGAATTCCTGGGCTGGCAGGACCAGCGGCACCGGGTCGCAACGCCAGGAGGCCTGGCCCGCCGCCGGCACCTCGCCCGGCAGCAGCGAGGTCACGCCCTCGGCGAAGACACGGTCCATGCGCCGCGCCGCTTCGCCGAAATTGCCGGCGACGCCATCGGCCAGCCCGGCCAGCACGCCGCGCCAGTGCGGGCGCAAGTGGCCCTGGCCATCGACCATCTCATCGCGCGGGGGAAGCTTGCTCACCCCGCGCCCGCTATCACGCGAAGTGGCGCAGGTCGAGGGTTCGGCTCAGCTCCGGCCCCGTGGTGCGTAGCGGCTCCGGCATCGGGCCGCCGCCGGGTGTTCCGGGCGTGTGGCCGAAGGGGAAGAAGCGGGCGCGGCGGCGTGCCTCGGCCTCGTTGGCATTGACCGGGAACTGCTCGTAGTTGCGGCCGCCGGGATGCGCGACATGATGGGTGAAGCCGCCCAGGCTGCGGCCGGTCCAGCTATCCCAGAGGTCGAAGACCAGCGGCACCTGCGCGCCGATCATCGGGTGCAGGGCGGAAGGCGGCGCCCAGGCCTTGAAGCGAACCCCCGCCACGAATTCACCGGCCTGTCCGGTGGCCTGCATCGGCAGGGCGCGGCCATTGACGGCAACGGTGTAGCGTTCCGGCACGAAGCCGCTGGCCTTCACCTGCAGGCGCTCGGTGGAACTGTCCACGTAGCGGGCGGTGCCGGTGCCGGTGCTTTCCTCGCCCAGCACATGCCAGGGCTCCAGCGCATGGCGCAGTTCCAGGCCCACGCCAGCCAGCGCCACCTCGCCCACCCGCGGGAAGCGGAATTCGGCATGCGGCGCGAACCATTCCGGCTGCAAGGGCGCGCCGAGGGAGCGCAGTTCCGCGACGGCATCGTGCAGATCCTGCACCGCGTAATGCGGCAGCATGAAGTCGTCGTGCAGCCGGGTACCCCAGCGGATCAGCCGGCGTTCGTAAGGCCGGTTCCAGAAAGCGGCGACGGCGGCGCGCATCAGCAGCATCTGGGCGGCGGCCATGCGCGGATGCGGCGGCATCTCGAAGGCGCGGTATTCCACCAGCCCCAGCCGGCCGGTGCTGCTGTCCGGCGAATACATCTTGTCGATGGAGAATTCGGTGCGGTGGGTATTGCCGGTCATGTCCGCCAGGATGTTGCGGAACAGCCGGTCGGTGACCCAGGGCGCCTTCTCCTCGAAGGGCCGCACCTGCCCGAAGGCGATCTCCAGGTCGTTCAGCACATCCTGCCGCGCCTCGTCGAGGCGCGGATGCTGGCTGGTGGGGCCGATGAAGAGCCCCGCGAACAGAAAGCTGAGGCTGGGATGGTTGTGCCAGAAGCCCAGCAGCGACTTCAGCAGGTCCGGGCGCCGCAGGAAGGGGCTGTCGGCCGGGGTGGCCGCGCCCATCACCACATGGTTGCCGCCGCCGGTGCCGGTGTGGCGGCCGTCCAGCATGAACTTCTGGGCGGCGAGCCCTTCCTGGCGGGCGGCTTCGTAAAGCTGCTCCGTCCGCTCCACCTGCTGGTCCCAGTTCAGGGCGGGGTGGACGTTCACCTCGATGACACCGGGGTCGGGCGTGACGGAGAAGCTCAGCACGCGCGGGTCGCGCGGTGGCGGGTAGCCTTCCAGCACCACGCGGCGGCCAGCCCGCGCCGCCGTGTCCTCGACGGCGGCGACAAGGTCCAGCCAGTGCTCGATCTTCGTCAGCGGCGGGAAGAAGACATGCAGCCTGCCGTCGCGCGCCTCCACCGTCAGGGCGGTGCGGACCAGGGCTGATGCTCCGGCCTCCACCTCCGGCGCCGGCTGGTGCCGCACGGGGAAGAATTCGCTGCCCTCGGTGGCTCCGGGCGTGCCAGGGCGCGAGAGCTGGCCTGCGCGCCCCGCCACGCCGGGTGCGGCGCGATGGAAGCTCTCCGCGGCAGGCAGGGGGGCACGCGGGGCGAAGGGATCGGCCTCGAACTCGGCCGGGATCTGCGCGGGGTCGGCCCAGGGCAGGCTTTCCAGCGGCAGGCGGAAGCCGATGGGGGAATCGCCCGGGATCAGGAAGAGCGCATCGTCCCGGAAGAACCACTTGCCGGATTCCCAGCCATTCGCGCCATGGCGCAGCGGCAGCACCGAGCCGACGCTGGCCGCCAGCCCCTGGCCAAATACCCGCGCCAGCCGCGCGCGCTCCAGCGGGTCGCGCAGCTTGGCATCCTCGGCCAGCACATTGGCCGGCAGGCGCTTTTCCCTCCAGAGGTAGTAATGAATGTCCTCATGGGCCGGGTTCACCAGCGCCGGGTCCAGGCCCAGCCGTTCCGCCAGCGCGGCGGCGAAGGCGGCGGCATCCTGCGCCGTGGCGCTATCCTGGTGGTCGTCGTCCGACAGCAGGGCAGGGTCGCGCCAGACGGGCTCGCCATCGGCCCGCCAGAAGGCATTCAGCGCCCAGCGGGGCAATTGCTCGCCGGGGTAGTGCTTGCCCATGGCGTATTGCACGACGCCGCCCTTGGACCAGATGGGCATCAGCCGCTTCAGCAGCCGCCCGGCCAGCTTCCGCTTGGTGGGGCCCAGCGCGGCGGTGTTCCATTCCGCCGCTTCCTGGTCGGTGGCGGAAACGAAGGTCGGCTCGCCACCCATGGTCAGGCGCACCGCGCCGGCTTCCAGTTGCGCATCCACCTGCTGGCCGGCGGCCTTGATCGCTTCCCACTCCGCCTCGGCATAGGGCTTGGTGACGCGCGGCGTTTCCCGTACGCGGCGGACGGACATGCCGAAGTCGAAGCTCGCCTCCGCCTTGCTCATCAGCCCGCTGATCGGCGCGGCGGATTGCGGCTCCGGCGTCGCGGCCAGCGGGATATGCCCTTCGCCCGCCAGCAGGCCGGAGGTGGCATCCAGCCCCACCCAGCCGGCGCCGGGCAGATAGACCTCGGCCCAGGCATGCAGGTCGGTGAAGTCGGCGGCGGGGCCTTCCGGGCCTTCCAGCGGCTTCTCATCCGCCACCAGCTGGATCAGGTAGCCGGACACGAAGCGCGCGGCATAGCCCAGGTTGCGCAGCATCTGCACCAGCAGCCAGGCGCTGTCGCGGCAGGAGCCCTTGGCCTTCTCCAGCGTCTCTTCCGGCGGCCAGACGCCCGGCTCCAGCCGCACGACATAGGAGACGCTGCGGTTCACCAGCGCATTGATGTCCATCAGCATGGACACCGTGCCCTGCTCCTCCCGCCTGACCTGCGCCAGCAGGGCGGAGAGCAGCGGGCCGGGCTTGTCGGCGCGGCGGAAAGGCGCCAGCTCGTGCTCCAACGCCGGGTCGTAGCTGAAGGGCCAGGTCTCGGCCTCGGGCTCCAGGAAGAAGTCGAAGGGATTGATCGTGGCCATGTCGGCCACGAGGTCCACGGTGACGTCGAAATGCGTTACGCGCTCCGGAAACACCACGCGCGCGAGGAAATTGCCCTGCGGGTCCTGCTGCCAGTTCAGGAAATGCGGCTTGGGCGCGATGTTGAGGGAATAGGAAAGGATCGGCGTGCGCGCATGCGGCGCCGGCCGCAGCCGGATGGTCTGCGGCCCCAGCGAAACGGGGCGGTCATAACGGTAGCTGGTGCGGTGCGTCAGCGCGACGTTGATCGACATGCAGGCCCCCGGAAGGTCGTTCGCAGATCAGCATAGACCGCGCTTGTTGCGGTGCGACACGTTCCGGGGGGCGGATGGCTGCATGATCTCACGTGACGGGGTTGTGGCGGTGGTGGCGGCTGCTGCGGTCGAAGCGCCGGCTCATGATGTCGTTGCTCACGGCCGCCGCCGCCGCCGAGACCTGCGGCAGGGCAGGAGGCTCGCTCAGCCGGCGCAGCACCTCCGCCCCGCCGGCCGGGAAGTTGGGGCCGGAAAGGGCGGCGCGGGCGCCATCCGGGTCCAGCCCCTCCAGGGCACGGGCGGCACGGCGCAGGGCATTCTCCACCTCCCGTGCGTGCGCCTGGGGCGCGATGCCGAAGGCCTGGCGCGCTTCCGCCTGGCCGGATCGCAATTGAAGCAGCGTGGTGCCGCTGAAATCGCTCTGGCGCGCCAGATCCTCGCTGAGCCGACGGGTCAGGAACTCCAGCTGCGCGACGGCAAGCGCCACCCGTGCCGGTTGCCCGCGCTGCGCCGGCAGGTCGCCGAACTGGAAGGGTGCGTTCAGCGCCGCACCCCGGATCGGGTCCCCGGCGCCGCCGAGATAAACATTCGCCGGGTCAGAAGCCCCGACGCAGCCCGCCAGCAGCGGCAGGATAGCCAGGGCGGGCAGGAGGCGGAGGTGCTTTGACATGGCCGGATACCGGGTTGCTGTTCCGCAGCATCTGTCGCATCCCGGTGGCCATGCAAGCGGCATCGTGGCTCTCATGCGCCGATCCGCCCTTGCCCCCGCCGCCCTGCGCTGCCACACAGCCGCCGTTTGTCTTGACTCCGGGACCGATGACCGAAGACCTGCCCAGCCCAGCCCTGCTGCCTTCCGGCCTGACCGACCTGCTGCCGCCCGAAGCGGCGCGGGAAGCGGCACTGGTGGAGGCGATGCATGCCGTCTTCGCGGCGCATGGCTATGAGCGGGTGAAGCCGCCGCTGCTGGAATTCGAGGATTCCCTGCTGGCCGGCTCCGGCGCCGCCGTGGCGGACCAGACCTTCCGGCTGATGGACCCGGACAGCCACCGCATGCTGGGCCTGCGCGCCGACACCACGCCGCAGGTGGCACGCATCGCCGCCACGCGGCTGGGCGCCGTGCCGCGCCCGCTGCGGCTCTCCTATTCCGGCCAGGTGCTGCGGGTGCGCGGCACGCAACTGGCGCCGCAGCGGCAGATCCCGCAGGTGGGCATCGAGCTGATCGGCGCCGACAGCGCCGAGGCCGATGCGGAAGTGGCGCTGCTGGGCGTGGAAGCACTCGCCGCCGCCGGCATCGCCGCGCCCAGCCTGGACATCACCCTGCCCACCATGGCGCCCGCCCTGCTGGATGCCGCCGGGGTGGAAGGCGACCTGCGCCGCAAGCTGGCCCGGGCGCTGGACCGCAAGGACGCCGCCGCCGTGACGGAACTGGCCGCCATCGCCGGCCCGCCCGCCGTGGGGCTGACCGGCCTGCTGACCGCCGCCGGCCCG
>NZ_JACTUZ010000021.1 GCF_014490445.1 Pseudoroseomonas ludipueritiae
TCGGCGAGGTGGTAACCAGCGAGCTGCTGCAGAATACCTGCGATTCGCTCGCAAGCTTCGATCCCAAGGACGAGAAGAACGTCATCCCGGGGCTGGCAGAAAGCTGGCAGGTCGCCGAGGACGGGCAGCAAATCACCTTCCGCTTGCGGGATAACCTTGTGTTTCCGTCCGGCAGCAAGGCGACGGCGCAGGACCTCGCCTGGTCCATGCACCGTGTGGTGAAGCTGGGCTTCGGCAATGCCGCCTCGCTCACCGAATACGGCTTCACCAAGGAAAACGTGGAGCAGATGATCACCGCGCCGGATGACCGGACGCTGGTGATGAAGCTGGACAAGCCCTATCCCACCGGGCTGATTCTGCAGGCCATCGCGGCCAACCGCGTGGCAACTGTTCTGGACCGCAAGACCATCATGGCCAATGAGGTCAATGGCGACCTCGGCAACAAGTATCTGGCCACGCGCACCGAGTGCGTCGGCCCCTATCGCCTGCGGCAGTGGAATGCCGGTGAGACGGTGGTGCTGGAGGCCAATGAGAAATACTGGGGCTCGGCGCCGAAGCTGCGCCGCGTCATTGTCCGCCATGTCGCCGAAGCCGGCACGCAACGCCTGCTGCTGGAGAAGGGCGATGTGGACATAGCGCGCGACCTGACGCCGGAGGACATGGCGGCGATTGAGAAAACCCAGGGTCTGGCGCTCTCCCGCACGCTGAAGCCGCAGCTCGTCTATTGGGGCTTCAACAACGCCAACCCGGTCTTCGCCAACGAGAAGGTGCGCCTCGCGATGCGCTACCTGATCGACTACGAAGGCCTCGGCAAGACGATCATGGCCTATAACGGCGTGCCCCGTGCCAGCTTCGCGCAGCTCGGCGCCTTCGGCGCGCTGGATGAGAAGGAAGGCCAGCCCTTCAAGCTCGACCTCGACCGCGCCAAGCAGTTGCTGACCGAGGCCGGCTACCCGGATGGCTTCGAGACCACGATGATCTTCGGCACCCTGCCCTATGCGCCGCCCATCGCGCAGCATATCCAGGCCAATGCCGCCAAGGTCGGCGTGCGCATCAAGCTGGAGCAGATGGCCAACGCGCAGCTCTTCGCGCGGCATCGCGGGCGGGAATTCCAGACGGCGATGCTGGCCTGGCAGACCGGCGTGCCGGATGCGCATGGCAATGCCTCGCGCCTCATCGCCAATCCGGATAACCGCCCGGAAGCCAAGCTGACGCAGTATCCCTCCTGGCGCCATGCCTTCCAGTCCGAGGCCGCCAACAAGCTGGCCGAGGCTGCCCTGCTGGAGCGTAACGAGGACAAGCGCGTCGAGATGTACCACCAGTTGCAGAAGGACATGATGCAGAGCGGGCCTTCCGCCATCATGTTCCAGAGCGTGATGCTGGCCGGCCTGCGCGGCAATGTGCGCAACTGGACCTGGCACGGCTTCCAGGCCTACTACGACCTCGTCTCGAAGGAATAAGGGCAATGGCTGAGGCGGCGGTTCCCGCCCGGCGTTCCGGGGGCGTCGTCGCCCCCGGCCTGCCTTCCTGGAGCGGCGCGGCACTGCGCGTCGTGGTCTCCATCGCCGTCACGCTCTTTGGCCTGATGGCGCTGACCTTCTTCATCGGCCGCATGCTGCCGCTGGACCCCGTGGCCGCCATCCTGGGCGACAATGCCACGCAGGAAGCCATCGATGCGATGCGCGCGCAGCTTGGCCTGGATCAGCCGATCTGGGTTCAGTTCGCGCGCTACGTCGGCGATGTGGTGCGGCTCGATCTCGGCACTGCGCTGACCACCGGCAAGCCGGTGCTGACGGATATCGCCCGCGTCTTCCCCGCCACCATCGAGCTTGCAACCGTCGGCATCATCATCGGCACCGGCCTCGGCATTCCGCTGGGCGTCATGGCGGCTGCCTATCGCGACACGCCGGTGGATTACTTCGTCCGCGTCTTCGGGTTGCTCGGCTATTCCACGCCGAATTTCTGGCTGGGGCTGATGGGGCTGGTGCTCTTCTATGCCACACTGGGCTGGGTCGGTGGCCCGGGACGGATCGATACCGCCTTCCAGTGGGACATCGAGCCGGTCACCGATCTGCTGCTGCTGGATACCGCCATGGCGGGGCAGTGGGAGATCTTCCGCGATGTTTTCGGCCATATCATCCTGCCGGCCTCCATCCTGGGCTTCGGTGCACTGGCCTATATCAGCCGCATGACCCGCTCCTTCATGCTGGAACAGTTGAGCCAGGAATACGTGGTGGCCGCGCGGGTGAAGGGCCTGTCCTGGATGCGCACGGTCTGGGTGCATGCCTTCCGCAACGTGGCGGTGCAGGTCGTGACCGTGGTGGCTCTGGCCTATGCCTTCCTGCTGGAAGGTGCCGTGCTGACCGAGACGGTCTTCGCCTGGCCCGGCTTCGGCCGCTACCTGACCAATGCCCTGCTGGCCGGCGACATGAATGCCGTGGTGGGCTGCACGCTGCTGATCGGCATCATCTTCGTCGCGCTCAACCTGCTGACCGACCTTCTCTACCGCCTCTTCGATCCCCGGACCCGCTGAGCATGAGTGCCTCCACTTCCCTTGGCGTCTGGCTGCGGGCGCCGGTTCCGGCCTCGCCCTTCCAGGCGCGCATGCAAGCGCTCTGGATGGCCTGGCGGCGGCTGCGGCGCAATCCACCGGCCCTGGCCGGCGCCATCATGCTGCTGTTGCTGCTGGCCGTCGCCGCCTTCGCGCCACTGATCGCGACGCATGACATCCTCGCGCAGGATCTCACGGCCCGGCTGCAAAAGCCTTCCGCCACGCATTGGCTGGGTACGGATGACCTGGGGCGCGATATCTTCAGCCGCGTCATCTACGGCTCCCGCATCACGCTCTACATCGCCTTCCTGGCGGCATTGATCGCGGCGCCGCTGGGGCTGATCATCGGCACCACGGCGGGCTATCTCGGCGGCTGGACGGACACCATCCTGATGCGGCTGGTGGATATCTTCCTCTCCTTCCCCAGCCTGATCCTGGCGCTGGCCTTCGTCGCGGCGCTTGGCCCGGGCATCGAGAATGCCATCATCGCCATCTCCCTCGCCGCCTGGCCCCCCATCGCGCGGCTGGCGCGGGCGGAGACGCTGACGGTGCGCAATTCCGACTACATCGCCGCCGTGCGGCTGCAGGGCGCCTCCCGCATGCGCATCATCGTGCATCACGTCATGCCGATGTGCATTCCCTCCGTCATCGTGCGCATCACGCTGAACATGGCGGCCATCATCCTCACCGCCGCGGGCCTGGGTTTCCTCGGCCTTGGCGCGCAGCCGCCCAGCCCGGAATGGGGCGCCATGCTCTCCACCGGCCGGCAGTTCGCCATGAATGCCTGGTGGATCGCCGCCATTCCCGGCTGCGCCATCCTGCTGACCAGCTTGGCCTTCAACCTCTTCGGCGACGGGCTGCGCGATATCCTGGACCCGCGCCATGGTTGAACCCCTTCTGCGACTGCGCGACCTGCGCGTCTCCTTTCCCTCCTCCAATGGCCCGGTGGAGGCGGTGCGCGGCGTCTCCTCCGATATCGGGCGGGAGAAGGTCGGCATTGTCGGTGAAAGCGGCTCCGGCAAATCCATGACCGGCCGCGCGCTGCTGCGTCTTTCCCCGCGCGCCGCCACGGTGCGGGCGGCGGAAATGCGCTTCGATGGCATCGACCTGATGGCGGCTTCCGAACGCCGGCTGCGGTCCATCCGCGGCGGCCGCATCTCCATGATCCTGCAGGACCCGAAATACTCGCTGAACCCGCTGATGCGGGTCGGCGCGCAGATCGCGGAATCCTGCCGGCTGCACCAGAACGTCTCCAAGCGCGCCGCGCGGGACAAGGCCATGGCGATGCTGGAGGCCGTGCATATCCGCGAGCCCGCCCGTGTCTATGACCTCTTCCCGCATGAGGTTTCCGGCGGCATGGGCCAGCGCATCATGATCGCCATGATGCTGGTCACGGAACCCGACCTGATCGTGGCGGACGAGCCGACCTCGGCGCTGGATGTCACGGTGCGGCGGCAGGTGCTCTCGGTGCTGGATGAACTGGTGACGCGGCGTGGTGCCGGCCTCGTCTTCATCAGCCACGACCTCAACCTTGTCGCGGAGTTCTGCGACCGCGTGCTGGTGATGTATGCCGGGCGCGTGGTGGAGGAACTGCACGCCGCCTCGCTGCACGAGGCGCGGCACCCCTATACCCAGGCCCTCTTGCGCAGCCTTCCGCGGCTGGAGGAACCGACAGAGGTTCTCGCCGTGCCGACGCGCGATCCCTCCTGGCGCGATGGTCCCACCTACCGCTTCGGGGAACTGGCGGCATGAGCAATCCTCCCGCGATCGAGGCCATCGGCCTCGACATCAGCTTCGGCCATGGCGCGCGCACCACCCGCGCCGTGCGCGATGTGTCCTTCCGGGTGCAGCAGGGCGAGGCTTTCGGGCTGATCGGTGAATCCGGCTCAGGCAAGTCCACGGTGCTGCGGGCGCTGTCCGGCCTCAATGAGCACTACGAGGGCTCGTTGCTGCTGCATGGCCGGGAATTGCCGCACCGGCGCGACAAGCCCTTCTTCCGCCAGACGCAGATGGTCTTCCAGGACCCCTACGGCTCCCTGCATCCGCGCAAGATGGTCAACAAGGTGCTGCTGGAGCCGCTGACCATCCATGGCCTGGACCGGCCGCAGCAGCGGGTGGACGAGGCCCTGGCGGCGGTGGGCCTCGGCCCCGCCTTCCGCTACCGCTATCCGCATGAACTCTCGGGCGGCCAGCGCCAGCGCGTCGCCATCGCCCGCTGCCTGATCCTGGAGCCGGAGATCCTGCTGCTGGACGAGCCGACCAGCGCGCTCGATGTCTCGGTGCAGGCGGAGATCCTGAACCTGCTCGCGCGGCTGCGGCAGGAGCGGAACCTCACTTACATCATGGTCAGCCATGACCTGGCGGTGGTGGCGCATCTCTGCGGCCGAGTCGCGATCATGAGCCAGGGCGAGATCGTCGAGGAACTTCCGGTGGCGGACCTGCGGGCCGGGCGTGCCGAGCACCCCTATAGCCAGACCCTGCTGGCAGCCAGCCGAAGCCAGCGCCCGGCGGCTTGATCCCATGCGCCATCGGCGCTGACATGAGCACCATGACCGACACCGAGACTCGCCTCGACGCCCTGCTGGCCGCGCCCGCGGCCAGCGGGCCCTCCTATGCCGCCGATGGCCGGCTGTATTTCCTCTCCGACGCGGGCGGCTCCGCCCAGGTCTGGGAGCTTCCGGCCGATGGCGGCCCGGCGCGCCCGCGCAGCGAGCATCGCGATGCCGTTTCCTTTGTGGCCGGCAGCCCGACCGATGGCGGCGCCGTCTTCGGCCGCGACCAGGCGGGCGACGAGCGCATCCAGTTCTACCACCTGCCAGCCGAAGGCGCGCCGCGCGCCCTGACGGCCGACCCGAAGACGATCCATACCTGGGGCGCCTTCTCCCCCGACGGCACGCGGCTGGCCTGCACCGCCAATAGCCGCAACCCCGCCCATGCCGACCCTTGCGTCATCGAGATCGCCACCGGTGCCGTTACCAGCCTGCTGGAGGTGGAAGGGCCGCATGAGCTGCCGGGCTGGTATCCGGATGGCAGCGCCGTCATCCTCTCCACCGCGCCGCGCACCTTCGAGAGCCACCTGATCGGCGTCGATGCCACCGGCCGCGCCACGGACCTGACGCCGCATGAGGGCGACTGGCGGCACATGAACCCGCGTTGGCGCCGCGATGGCCAGGGCTTCTGGCTGCTCTGCGACCAGGGCTCGGAATTCCTTGGCGTCGCCTTCCAGCAGCCGGGCGGCAAGCCGCGCTTCCTCTTCGCGCCGGATGCGGATGTGGAGAAGCTGGAAGTCTCGCCGGACCAGAAGCGGCTGGCCGTGGTGGTCAACCAGGACGGCTACTTCCGCCTGCACGTGCTGGATGCGGAAACCGGCGCCGTGCTGGACGCCCCGCAGCACCCGGCCGGCGTCATCACCAAGCTGACCTGGCACCCGGACGGCAAGGCCCTGGCCTTCGACCTCGCCTGCCCCACCCGCCCCTCCACTCTCTGGCGCTACCGGCCTGGGGAGGCCGCGGCGGAACTGCTCTTCGCCGCCAGCGAGCCTCCGGCGGCGCTGCGGGACTGGCAACTGGTCTCCTTCCCCACCTTCGACGGGCGCGACCTGCCCGGTTTCCTGGCCCTGCCGGAAGGCACGGCGCCGGCCGGCGGCTGGCCGGTGCTGGTCTGGGTGCATGGCGGCCCGGCGATGCAGGCGCTGCCGAACTGGCGGCCGGACCTGCAGATGGTGCTCTCCCTCGGCATTGCGGTGCTGGTGCCGAATGTGCGTGGCTCCACCGGCTATGGCCGCGCCTATGCGGCGCTGGATGACCGTGAGCTGCGGCTGGACAGCGTGCGGGACCTGGCGGCGGCGCATGCCTGGCTTTCGGGCCAGGAGCAGTTCGACAGCAAGCGCATCGGCATCATGGGCCAGAGCTATGGCGGCTGGATGGTGCTGGCCTCGGTGACGGAATATCCGGAGCTTTGGGCTGCTGGCGTGGACTACTACGGCATCGCGCGCTGGAAGACCTTCTTCGAGCGCACGGGCCCCTGGCGCGTCGGCCACCGCGCCGCCGAATACGGCGACCCGGTGCAGGACGTGGAACTGCTGGAGCGCCTGTCCCCGCTGCACAAGGCGGAGGACATCCGCTGCCCGATGCTGGTGGCGCAGGGCATGACCGACCCGCGCGTGCCGCCGCATGAAAGCGAGCAGATCGTACAGGCCCTGAAGCGCCGCAACGTGCCGGTGGAATACCTGACCTTCCCCGATGAAGGGCACGGCTTCCTGAAGCGCGACAACCGCCGCCGCGTTTATCTGGGCGTCGCCAGCTTCCTGGCGCAGCACCTGCGGCCGGCCCAGGCCTGACCGCGAGGCCCCGGGCGTGCATGAGCGGCGCCCGGGGCCGGTTCTGCTACCCCGCCCAGCCGGCAGGCCGGCGGGCGGAGCCGCGAACCACCAACTGCCCCTCCAGCACCACGCCCCGCATCGGGCGAGACGGGTCCTCCATGCATTCCATCAGCAGTGTCACGGTGGCTTCCACCATGGGCAGCAGAGGCTGGGAATAGGAGGTGAGATCGTAACCAGCCCAGCGCGCCGGCCCCACGTCGTCAAAGCCAATGACGGAAAGGTCTTCCGGCACCGAAAGGCCGAATTCATGGCGCGCCACATCCATGCAGGCGATGGCCATGTGGTCATTGGCGCAGAAGATCGCGTCCGGCCGGTTGGCGCGCCGCAGCAACTGGCGCGTCGCCTCGGCGGCGCCCTCGAAGGAATAATGGCCGACGGCGCGCAGCGGCGTGGCCAGCCCGGCCTCGGCCAGCCCACGGGTGAAGCCACGCTCCCGGTCCCGGTTGGTGGACGAAGCCTCCAGCCCCGCGATGAAGGCCGGCCGCCGGTGCCCGCCAGCCAGCAGGAAACGCGCGATGGTATGGCCGCCCCGCTCATTGTCGCCGGTGACGCTCAGCAGGCCGGGGTCATCGGTGGTGCGGTTGAACATCACCACCGGCACGCCGGCCTGCCGGCATTCCCGCGCGAAGGCGGAGGAAAGGCTGGTGGAGGCCAGCACAATCGCGTCCACCTGATAGCGCATCACCTGCTCCAGCACCGGGTCCGCGGCGGCATGGCGGTCGGCGGTGAAGAGCAGGATCTGATAGCCATGCGCCTGGAGGCGATCGGAAAGCGCCTCCAGCACATCGGGGTAGAACTGGTTGTTCAGATACGCCATCGCCACCGCGACGATGCGGGAGCGGCGGGTGATCAGGGAACGCGCGATGGCATTGGGCCGGTAGCCGAGCTGGCCGGCGGCGGCCATGACCTTCTCCCGCGTCTCGGCCGAGACGCTGGCACCCGGCGTGAAGACACGGCTGACGGCGGATTGCGACGTGCCCGCCAGCCGCGCCACGTCATTCGCCGTCACGCGCCGGAAGATCTCACGCCCCTTGCTCATCCCATCATCTGGCTGCCACGGGCTGATCCCGCAAGGCGGCCTACCCCTTCATGCATGCGTATGCAGAGGCTCTAGTGTCTCCGGCGGGGGAAGGTCAATCACAGCGCTCAGGCGAGTTCGGCGGAACCGATGATGCGCTTGCCAGGTGTGGCCGCGATGGCGGCATCGACCATGGCCCGGGCGATGCTGGCGGCAGGATTGATCCGGAGGCGCCGTGGCAGAACCGGCGCGAGCAGCCCCAGGACCATGCCGCCCAGCTGCTCCGCCGGGCGCCTCTCCTGGCGCCGCCCGCCGCTCAGGCCGGGGCGCAGGATGGTCAGGGACCGGAAGCCGAGCAAGGACAGCTCCCGCTCCACCTCGCCCTTCACCCGGTTGTAGAAGAAGCGGGACGAAGGGTCGGCCCCCATGGCTGAGTTCAGGACGTAGGCCGGCGTCCCATGCCGCCGGGCCAGGCGCGCCACGGCGAGCGGGTAGTGCTTGACCACCCGGCGGAACGCCTCCTGGGACCCGGCGGCGCGCATGGTGGTGCCGAGCGTGCAGATCACGGCATCGGCCCGCCACCAGCTTGCATCCTCGGGGAGGCGCTCGAAATCCACCAGCGGCGCCAGCAGCTTCGGTTGTTCCGGCAGGGCGCGGCGAGCCAGTGCCACCACTTCCGTCACGCGCGGGTCAGCGAGTGCAAGCCCGAGGACATGCTGCCCCACGAGCCCGGTCGAACCCACCAGCAGCAGCCTCATCTAGCGCGGCTCCCTCACTTGGCGGCTTCCGTCCTCATGGCCCTTCTCCTCCACGGCTGGAGCCCTGGCGGAAAGGACTGCCAGCGGAGGCAAGTCGCCATGCCTTCCCCCAGGCACCGGAGATCAATCGCGCTCAGGCAGCGGCGCGGCGCCGGTTTCTCCGGCGAATTCCTGCGGCGCCCTTGCCGCGGCTCCGTCCTCGGTGGCGCGGGCGCGGTACCAGAACTCAAGCTCACGGCCTTCCGGGCGCCCTTCCTGCTCCCACAGGTGATAAGCCCGGGTCCGGATCGCATGCTCCGGGTCACCCGCCTGCCCGGCACCCGCTGCCTCGCATGCCTCGGCGCTCGCGGCTCCATATTCCCGATAGGTAGCCAGGGCACGATCCAGGTGCCCGTCATCCACCCAGGCCACCAGGAGAACGCCGCCGCGGCGCATCCCTTCCTCATAGGCCCGGACAGCCGCGTGCGGCAGGCCCAGGTCCGGCAGCGCAGCCTCCTGGTCGTCGTCTTGCGGCGAGCGGGTTTCTTCTCCGCTCGCCGGGTCCGCCGCATGGACCTGGATCCGCTCCCTCGGCACGCCGAACTCCTGGACCAGGTGCTCGACCACCGTGTCAACCGAGCGGCGCCTGTCGAAAAGGCCGGTGACAAGATGTGTCATGGCTGGCTCTCCCTGTGCTGGCGCGGCTCTCCGGCCGCGGCTGCCCTGGGATATGGGAGGCCTGTCCACGTGCTGCGATAGCGCGCCCGGCGCATTTGGAACCTGCTGGCCTCCAAAGCGCCAGAAGCCGGGGCGCACAAAAGTGCCGAGGCCTGCCACCGCCTCCCGGCATCAGCCCAGAGGCGTGTCGAGCGGATAAAGGCTTGGCGGCGCATGACGGAAGCGGAAGGAGCGGATCTCCAATGCCGCCGGGCCGGGTGCGTCCACGTCGATCATACGCGGCAGCAGTGGCGCGAAGGCGGCGCGGAAGTGGTTCTTGGCCTTCACGCAAAGCAGGCCCGGCTGCGTCACATCCACCTGATGCAGATCGAAGAAGCCCGGGTCGCTGGGCGAGACGCAGCGGGAGGTGACGATCACCCGCACCTGGCCGATGCTGATCACCGCCGTCAGGCCCAGTTCCACCGCCATGCCGCCCAGCACGGGGCCGCGGTTGCGGAAGCGGCCGTCGGTCAGCAGGGAGACGGTGCCGGTGAAGGGCACCGGCTCGCCATAATCGCGCGTCAGCCGCCCGCCGAAGCTGCCGGACAGCGGCGCGCCGAGGCCGGCCGCGATGGCCCGCTGCACCAGCGCCGGGTCGCAATAGAAGGCCACCACCGTGGGCACCTCCGGCCGGCGGGCGAGCACGGCGCGGATCAGCTCCGGTGTGTCGCCGATGCCGCCGGAATAGGGGTTATCCCCGGCATCGACGATGGCCGTGGGCAGCGGGCCACCGGCCAGGGCCTGCCGCAGCCCCTCCTCAGGGCTGGGGAGGCGGATGAAGAAAGCATCGCGCCGGGCCGCGTAGTCCCGGATCAGGGACGCCGCCACCTCTTCGGCGACGGCGGCTTCCGCATCGGCGAAGACCATCACGCCGGCACCGGCGGAAGGCGTATCGCCATAGGTGAAGCCGCCGAAGATGCTGCAATCCAGCACGCCGGGCAGCGCCTCGGCGGCGCGGGCGGCGGCTTCCATCTCGGCCATCGGCCCGGCGGCGGTGCGCATGTTGATGCTGGGCAGGATGGCGCCGAGCTTCAGGATGGTGCCGACCGGCCGGATGCGGCCTTCCACCGCCTCCCGCAGCAGGTCCAGCGCGCGGCGGCCGGTGGGCCGCATGTCGATATGCGGGTAGCTGCGATAGGCGGTGCCGATGTCGATCAGCCGCGCGATCCCGGGGTGCATATTGGCATGGAGGTCGAAGCTGGCCGCCAGCTTCACATCGGGCCCGATGGCCGCGCGTACCTGGCGGATCAGTTCGAGATCGGCCAGCGGCAGATCCTCCACCACCATGGCGCCATGCAGGGAAAGATAGACGGCATCGAAGCCGCCGCCCTGCAATTGCTCCACAAGATCCTTGCAATATTGCTCAAAGAAGTCGCGCCGCAGGATGCCACTGGGCATGGCGGCGGCCTGGCGCAGGAAGGTAGCCTCCCAGTCCGGATGCGCCGCCAGGAAGTCCAGGGCGCCGCCGATCTCCGTCTCGGTATCGCAGTAGACCTCGCGCGCCGCCTCCCCGGTCACCCATTCGGATGCCAGGAAGTCCTCGATGCCGGTCGGGGCCGGGCTGAAGGAATTACCTTCGTGCCAGAGCCGGGCAATGGCCAGCCGCGTCATGCCCGCACCTCGCGCGGCAGGCTGGCCGTCACTGCCTCCACCGCGGTGGCCAGGCTTTCCACGATGAGGTCGATCTCGGCGGGGCTGGCGATATAGGGCGGGGCCAGCAGCACATGGTCGCCGTGCAGCCCATCGGCGGTGCCAGTGCCGGGGTAGCAGAGCATCCCGGCCTTCAGCGCCGCGTCGCGGATGCGGAGGTTGACCTGCAGCGCGGGGCCGAAGCAGGCCTTGCTGTCGCGGTCCGCCACCAGCTCGACCGCCTGGAAGAGCCCGCGCCCGCGGATGTCACCCACATGCGGGTGCTGGCCAAGTCGTGCTTCCAGCCCCTGCCGCAACCGTTCGCCCATGGACTGCACCTGCACCAGCAGCGCTTCTTCCTGGATGACGCGCTGCACCTCCAGCGCGGCCGCGCAGGCGATGGGATGCGCGCCATAGGTATGGCCATGCTTGAAGCTGCCGGAGCCGTCGCGAATGGCATCCAGGATACGGCCGGCGATCAGGAGGCCGCCGATGGGCTGGAAGCCGCCGCCCAGGCCCTTGGCGACCGTCTGGATATCCGGCGCGATGCCTTCCTGTTCCCAGGCATGCAGGGTGCCGGTGCGGCCCATGCCGCACATCACCTCATCCAGGATCAACAGGGCGCCGTGGCGGTCGCAGACCTCGCGCACCGCGCGGAAATAGCCGGCCGGGGCGGGCGCGCAGCCCAGCGTCGCGCCCACCACCGGCTCGGCGATGAAGGCGGCGACGGTATCGGGGCCCAGGCGCTGGAATTCCGCTTCCAGCTCGGCGGCCAGGCGGGTGGTGTAGTCGGCCTCGCTCTCCCCGTCCCGCCGATTGCGATAGGCATAGGCGGGCGAGACATGGCTGAAGGCATCGGCCAGCAGCGGTGCGTAAGGCTCCCGGCGCAGCGCATTGCCGCCCGCCGCCAGGGCGCCAAGGGTATTGCCGTGGTAGCTCTGCCGCCGCGCGATGAAGCGCTGCCGCTGCGGCTGCCCGTGCTCCAGGAAGAACTGCCGCGCCAGCTTCAGTGCCGCCTCCATGGCTTCCGAGCCACTGGAAACGAAATAGGCGCCGGTCAAACCACCCGGCTCATGCCCCACCAGCACCTCCGCCAGTTCCTCGGCGGCTTCGTTGGAGAAGGAGCCGGAATGCACGTAGTCCAGTTGCCCGACCTGTCGGCGGATGGCCTCCACCACGCGCGGATGCCCGTGCCCGAGGCAGGAGACGGCCGCGCCGCCGCAGGCATCCAGCAGGCGCCGTCCGTCCGCCTGGGTGATCCAGGGGCCCTGGGCGCTCACCGCCACGGGCGGTGCGCTGCGCGAGCTGCGGTGCAGGATGCGGGTCATGCCGGGAAGTCCTCGGTGGGAAGGTATTGGGACAAGGCGGCCAGCCGCTCCTCCGTCTCGCGTAGGCGCGCCAGGGCGGCACCGCCACCCAGCACGAAGGAGGCGGCGACCAGCGCCTGGGCGGTAGCCAGGGCGCCGGTCAGGCTGGGAAAGAAGCCGGGAGCGGAGGCGGCCTCGAAGAGCAGAAGATGGTCGGCGCCCTCGGCCATTGGCGTATCGGCACGGTCGGCCAGGGCGATCACCACGCAGCCGGCGGCGCGTGCCGCCTGCGCCGCCAGCAGGCTGGCATGGGTATAGGGAGCGAAGGTGACCAGCAGCACCGCATCGCCCGCCTGGAAGGCGCCGAGGTCCATATCCTCCGGCCGGTCGGTGCCCACCAGCCGCACCGCATGCGGCCGGAAGAGGCTGAGCTGGTAGTGCAGCAGTTGCGCCACGGCGCGGCAGGAGCGAAAGCCCACGGCCCAGAGGCGCGGCGCCTGGTGCAGCGCCTCCGCCGCCGGGCCGATCCGTCCCGCGTCGAGCCGCGACAGGCCGGCGGCATCGGCGGCAAGCATCTCCGCCGCCATGGCCGTGGCGGGGTCGGCGGCATCGGGTGTCGGCGGGCGGATGCGGGCGGAGAAGGGCCGGACGCCGGCCTGCCGGTGCGCCTCGATCAGCGCGGCGCGCAGTTCGTCCCAGCCGGCATAGCCCAGGGCCTGCGCCAGGCGGGTGAAGCTGGCCGGCTGCGCCCCGGCCGCCGCCGCCAGTTCCCGCATGGAGCGGGTGGCGGCGTCGAAGTCGTGCCTGGCGACGAAACGGGCAACTTCCTGCAGCCGTGGCGGCAGATCGGGCAGCGCGCGCCGCAGCAGGTCAAGGGGCGGTGTCGAAGGCATGAAATAAACGTTGCATGAAACATGCGTTACTGCAACGCTTGGATCATCGTGTAGTCACCGCTTCTGAGGACCTCGCATGACCAGCCGCCGCGCTCTCCTGGCCACGCCTTTCGCCGCCAGCCTCGCCACGGCCCTGCCCGCCCCCCTCCGCGCGCAGGAGAAGTTTCCGGACCATCCCCTGCGGCTGGTGGTGCCCTTCACCCCAGGCGGCGCCGTGGACCTGACCGGGCGCCTGCTGGCGGAGATGCTGCCGCCGATCCTGGGCCAGAGCCTGATTGTCGAGAACCGTGGCGGCGCCGGCGGCAACCTCGGCGGCGACAACGTGGCCAAGTCCCCCAAGGACGGCTATTCGCTGCTGCTGGGCACCGCGACCATCCTGGCCGCCAACAAGTTCCTGTTCCGCAAGTCGATGCCCTTCGACCCGGTCACGGACCTCGCGCCGGTCTGCCGCGTCGCCACCGGCACGGTGCTGCTGGTGGTCAATGCGAACCGCCCCTGGAAGAGCTTCGCCGAGTTGATCGCCGCCGCGAAGGAGAAGCCGGGGCGGATCACCATGGGTTCCTCGGGCACCGGTGCCGTCAGCCATCTTTCCCTGGCGGCGGTGAGCAAGGCGGCGGGTGTCGAGATCACTCATGTGCCCTATCGCGGCGGCGCACCGGCCATCCAGGACCTGCTGGCCGGCAATATCGACATGATGTTCGACGTGATCCCCGCCCTGATGCCGCATGTGCGCGAAGGACGGATGCGCGCCCTGGCCGTCGGCAGCGCCGAGCGCGTGACCTATGTGCCGGAACTGCGGGATGTGCCGGGCATGAAGGAACTGCTGCCGGGCTCCGGCATCGATGCGCAGTCCTGGTACGGGATCATGGCCCCGGCGGGCACGCCGGAGGACCGCATCGCGACCCTGCACCGTGCCTTGCGGCAGGTGGCGCAGTCCGATGCCTTCCGCGCCAAGATGGAGCCGCTTGGCTTCGCGCCTGTCTGGGACGAATCCCCCGCCGCCTTCGGCGCCTATCTGCGGGATCAGGAGAAGGTCTGGAAGGAACTGGTGGAGGTCTCCGGCGCCACGCTGGACTAAGCACCCGGCTCTCACACAGGCTAGGCAGCCAGCCTGCGTGACGTTGTTCGCCGGAATGTGTAACGCCTCTTTCGTGCCGAGCCCATAACGTTCCCCCCTCCGTGAGGAGGGCAGGTCCTTGGGGGCTGGCGAATGAGGAGCATGGCACGGGCGGCGCCGGCGCGCCGCGGCCTTGGCACAGGGTGGCGCTGGCTGCTGGCACCCTGGCACGCGGCGGAGATCCTGACGGGCGCGAAGTCCTTCCGCCACAATCCGCTGCTCGGCAGCGAGCGCCTGAACCGGCGCGGCCTGCATATCTGGCGGGTACGGCTGGCGCAGCGGATGGCCTGGCAGCGGCGTGGCAGGCTGGAGCATCTGGTCAGCGCGCAGGACCGGGCGGATTTCGCGCGGGACGGCTTTGTCCAGGCACCCGATTTCCTGCCCGCCGAAGCCTTCCAGGCCCTCACCGCCCGCCTGACCTCGTTGGTGGCCGAGGCGCGGGAGATGCGGGAAGGCGGCACCATCACCCGGCGCATTCCCATTACCCCAGCCCTGCTGCGGCGGGCGCCGGAACTGCGCCCGCTGCTAGAGCATCCGCGCTGGCAGGGGCTGACGCGCTATGTCGCCTCCTTCGACAGCGAGCCCGCCACCTTCATCCAGATCATCCTGGCCGGTGGCAGCCTGGCGGCAGAAGACCCGCAGACGCAACTGCACATGGATACTTTCCACCCCACCATGAAGGCCTGGTTCTTTCTGCATGGGGTCGAGGAAGCCGAGGGGCCGCTGACCTATGTTCCCGGCTCACATATCCAGGGGCCGCGGCGGCAGGCCTGGCAGCGGCGCCGCAGCGTCGTGGCGGCGCGGCTGCGGCAGAATGGCGGTGCCTTCCGCCTGCCGGAGACAAGCCTAGCGCGCCTTGGCTTCGGGGCGGCCCGCCGCTTCGCGGTGTCGGCCAATACGCTGGTGGTGGCTGATACCTGCGGCTTCCATGCCCGTGGCGCTTCCGAGGGCAGCAGCATCCGCGTGGAAATCTATGCTACCAGCCGGCCCAATCCCTTCTACCCGCTGCTGCGCCCGGTGCTGGATTGGGTGCCGCCCCTAGGGGCGCGGCGGGTGCCGTTGCAATACTGGCTTCAGGACCGGCTGGCGGCGCTGGGGCTGGCGCGGCAGGTCTGGCGCCCGGCCGGTGCCGTTCCGGCGGCCCCGCGTGGCATCCGGGAAAGCGGCTAGCCGGCCGAGAGCGTGCGCAGGATCGCCTCGCCTTCCTCCTGGGTATCGCCGTTGGCGGCCGGCCGGCCTGCGCGGCGATACCAGTAGTTCGCGTTGAATTCGTCACCCTCGATCCGGTGCAGCCAGGCATGGACCCAGGCGGCATCGGCGCCATCCTCGGCCTGGACGATGTCATGCGCCCGCGTCCATTCACCCCGCAACCCGTATTGCAGGGCGCGGAGCAACGGCGCGGCGGTCGGCTGCGCGGGTTGGGTCATGCCGTGGATAATGACAGCCTGGCGGCCAGGGTTCCACGCCGCCGTGGCGGCTTGCCACGCCCCTCAGGCCATTGATGGCTGTGGCCTGATGAAAACCTCGTGGAAAGGCGCCGCCTGCTCCAGTTGGGCATCGCCGTCCCGTGCCAGTTCCAGCCCCGCCAGAAAGGTACTGGCCAGGGCCGAGCGGCGCTTCAGCCGCGTCTGCGCCGCCGGCCCCGGAAGGCGCGGCAGGAAAGAATGAAGAGAGCCGCCCTCCGGCCGCAGGGGCAGCAGTTGCCGCAGCCTTGCCAGGGCCTCCGGGGCGCGGAAGAGGTCCGAAGCGGGTGGGCGGTAGGTGGCGGGCGGTTCGGCCTCCCGCCCTACCCGGCCTTCCAGCATCACCAGGGTCGCTTCCAGGAAGGCCAGGATTCGTTCTGCCCTGGGGCGGCCCTGCTGCTCTCGCTGACCGCGCGCATGCACCTCATGCCCCAGTTGCGGCCGGGCGGCGAGCCAGTTCGCCGCCGCGCGCATCGCGGCCAGTTCCTCCAGCCGGGCCAGCTGGCGCCGGGCGGCCTGCTCGGCCCCTTCCGCCTCGGCGGGGCTGGCAGGCGCCAGCATCTGGGATTTCAGCAGCACCAGCTGACTGGCCAGCACCACCCAGTTGCCGCGCTGTTCCAGGGGCACCCGCGCGGCACTTGCCTCCAGCGCGGTGACGAACTGGTCGATCAGCGCCAGGATGGATAACTGGCGGAGATCCACGCGCTCCCGCCGCACCATCTCCACCAGGAAGTCCAGCGGCCCCGCGAAGCCTTCCACCTCCAGCACCGGGGCAAGCGGCCGCGGGAGGTTGCCGGCCAGCGCCTCAGGCACGCCTGGGCCTCGCGCGCCGGGCGAACCTGGCATCCCCTTCTTCCTCCGGCGGCATGTCCGCGTACTGGGGCCGCAGGTCGAAGATCAATGTCGGCCACTGGCGCCGGAGCCGCGCCAGGGCCCGCCAGGGCGACCAGTCCGCCGACCAGAACTCGACGCCCAGCCGGTCCGTGCGGGTGCTGCGGCCATCGGTCATGCCCGGCAGTGCCCGCACCCGCCGCAGAGCCCGCGTGGTGCCCCAGTGCGACCAGAGCCATGCACGGGCGCCGGCATCCTCCGGCCCCAGCACCAGCACGGAAGGCGGCACCGGCACCAGGCGGTGCAGGTCGAAGGGGCAGTGCCGGTCGGTATCCAGGCGCGCCAGGGCGGCGGCATGGTTGGCCGCCACGGCATCGCGCAGGCGCCGCGCCAGGATGCGCGCGCCGGAAAGGCTGATGGCGGGCTTCTCATCCACGGGGGCGGCCAGTTGCAGCAGCCAATCCTCCTCCATGCCGGGCAGGTCCAGCACCCAGGGAATGATCCCTGGCCCCGCGGCCGCGGCGCGGAAGCGGCCCATGGGCTCCGCCGGGCCGCTGACCGTCAGCAGGTGGCGCAGCCAATCGGTGTGCGCCGGGGCCAGCACCTCGGGCGCGGCGTGCGGCGGGGCGGGCGGCGCCAGGTTCATCGACGGCGCTTCTACAGGTCCAGCAGCCGGGCCGGGCTGTCCTGGGTGATCTTGGCGCGGCGGCGGTAGCCCTGGGTGGTGGCGAAGTCGGATTGCCGGGCATGGTGCATCACCTGCTCGTCCCGGGCGCCGTTCAGATAGGCCTCGGTGATGAAGCCGGCGCGCAGGCCGTGGGGCGAGAGGCGCTCCCGCTCGTCCACCACCAGCCGCGCCACCTCCGCCCGTCGGCGCAGGATGCGCCAGACGCCCTGCGGGCTCAGCCGGTCCTCCAGCGTGCCGGCGGCGGTGACACGGCGGAAGACGGCACCGTATTCGATGCGGGTACGCTGCAGCCATTGCTCCACCGCGCGCACCGGGCAGGTCAGCGGGTTCAGGCCGCGCGGAATGCCGAGATCCGCGCCCTCCCCCTCCTGGTCGCGCTTGGAGCGGGGGATGTGGACCGTCATGCCTTCGGTGGTGAAGCGCAGATGCTCGCGGTCGATCGCCACCAGTTCCGAGCGCCGCAGGGCGCCGGCAAAGCCCACCAAGAAGATCGCGCGGTCCCGCAGCCCGGCGAGGTCGGTGCCGCAGGCGTTCAGCAGCTTCTTGACCTCGGTGGAGGTCAGGGCCGCCGCCGGGCGCACCGGCTTGGCATGGCTGGCCAGGATGCCGCGGAGGGTGGCGCGGATGGCGGGGTGTGCCGGCTCCCAGGGATGGCCGCCCTGCCGGTGCATATGGGAGATGGCGGCCAGCCGCCGCTTCAGGCCGGAGCGGCCGAGCGAGGTGGCGAGGCTGGCCAGATGCCCGGCGACCACGACCGGCTCCGCCGGCAGGGCCGAGACGCCGCCATCGCGGCACCAGGCCGTGAAGGCCTTCCAGTCGGAGGCATAGGCACGCCGGGTATTCTCGGACAGGGCCCGCCCGGCATAGCCGGCGGCCTGGGCCACCGCCTGCCCCACCGGGCCGGAGAGCAGCGCCAGGGTTTCCGCCGGCAGTTTCCCGGCGGCCAGCCGCAACACGGAGGACGGCAGGGCGGGTTGGGTTACGGGCTTGTCTTGATCGGCCATGGTGCCTGCTCCTCCGCCATGGGCCGGCGGCCCAGCAGGCTTCCTGTCCTAGCAGGCCGCCGCGCCCTGCGCAAAAACCGCCACGCTCATTACGACAGCATGCGCGTATCGCCATCGACGCTGATGGCCTGGCCGGAGATGGTGCGGCCGCGCGGGCTGCACAGGAACAGGATTTGGTCCGCCAATTGTTGCGGCGTCACGTATTCCTTGATGGAGGTGAAGGAGAAGGCCATGGCCTCCATCTCGGCGAAGCTGATGCCGCGCTGCTGCGCTTTCGCTTCCAGCACCCGCCGCTGCCGGTCGCCCGCCACCAGTCCAGGCAGGATGGCGTTCACGCGGATGCCGGCCTCGCCCAGCTCAATGGCCAGGGACTTGGTGAAGCCGATGACGCCCCATTTCGCCGCCGCATAGGGCGCGCGCATGGCGAAGCCGAACTTCCCCGCGGCCGAGGATAGATTGACGATCGAGGCATTGCCGCTGCTGCGAAGATGCGGAATGGCCAGCCGCGCGCAATTGAACTGGCTGGTGAGGCAGACATCGAGGCAACGGTCCCAGTCCTCGGCCGCGATCTCCTCCACCCGCCCGGTCGGACCTGCGATGCCGGCATTGTTCACCAGCACGTCCAGCCCGCCCATGCGCCCGGTGGCCTGGGCAAACAGCGCCGCCACCTGCGCGCGGTCCGCCACATCGGCCACCATGTGGCCGACCGCAGGGTCCAGCGTGCCCAGCCCTTCCGCGTCCAGGTCGCAGGTGAAGACCTGCGCGCCCTCGGCCAGGAAAGCCTCCACCACCGCGCGGCCGATGCCGTTGGCGCCGGCGGTGACCAGCACCCGCATTCCCTTGATGCCCAGATCCATTCCTGTCTCCTCCCAACTCGGCGGTTATTCCGGCGGCAAGCCGCCGCGCGCGAGGATGAAGTCCCGCGCATTGCCGATGTCTTCCGCGATGGCGGCCCGCGCCGCCGCGCCATCCCCCATCCGAACCGCACGCGCCGCACGGGCGTGGAAGCCGACTGCGCCGCCACTGGCCAGGCGCTCCGGATTGGCGCGCAGGTCGAGGTTCAGGACCGGGCCGACCTTGAGCCAAAGGCGGTCGATCAGCTCCTCCAGCACCGGCAGGCCGGCGGCGGCATAGATGGCGAAGTGCAGTTCCTGGTTCAGCGCCACGGCCTGCCCAGGGTCCGGAACGCGCCGCATCGCCTCGCCCCGGAAAGCGGCTTCGGCGGCCTCGATCCGTGCCAGATGCTCCGGCCCGCGCCGCTCCGCCGCGCATTGGGCGGCGAAGCCTTCCATCTCGATCCTCACCTCGGAAATCTGCCGGAACATGGGGGCCGTCATCACCGGCACCTGCACCACGCGATTCGGCGCCACTTCCAGCGCGCCATCGGCCACCAGCCGGTGCACCGCCTCCCGCACCGGCATCACGGAGACACCCAGCGCCTGCCCCACCGCGCGCAGCGACAGCCGCTCCCCCGGCGCGACGCGGCCGGAGACCAGCAGGCTGCGCAGATGCGCATGCACCGTCACCGCCAGGGTGCGGTGTTCCAGTTGGGGAAGATCGGCGAGGGCTGCGGTGCTGCGGGACATTTCGGGGCTGGACAAAGTCTTTCAGGCTGGGCCAGCATGGCTGTGATCACAGATTACGGCAAGCGCGAAGCGCGGCAGGAATCTGGATCAGGAAACTCAGAAGGAGCCGCCACAAGGCGGCCCAACGTCCGGATCGAACGCGAACAGGGAGGAATACCCTCGATGCCGCCTGCCATGCCCATGACCCGCCGCGGCCTGATGGCCGGCGGCGCCGCCCTGCTCGGCACTGCCAGCCTCGCCCGCCCCGCGCTCTCCCAGGGCCAGTCCGATGTGCTGCGCATCGGGCACCTGACGCCGCGCACCGGCTTCCTCGGCCCGCTCGGCGAATTCGCGGTGCAGGCCGCCACACTGGCGATGGAGGAGGTGAACGCCGCCGGCGGCATCGCCGGGCGCAAGCTGGAAATCCTGTTCGAGGACAGCGTCAATCCGCAGACGGCCTCGGCCAAGGCAGAGCGCTATATCCAGCGCGAAAAGGTCGCCTGCATCGTCGGCGAGATCAATTCCGCCTCGGCACTGGCCATCGGCCAGGTGGTGCAGCGGGAGAAGGTGCTCTTCATCAATACCGGCGCCAATTCGGATGCGCTGCGCGGCTCCGACTGCCGTCGCTACATGTTCCATACCGAGAGCCAGAACTCGATGATGGTGAAGACCGCCGGTCGCGCCATGCTCGACCAGGGTCTGGTGAAGGGCAAGAAATACTACGCGCTGAACGCCGACTATGCCTTTGGCCACGACCTCGCGCGCGTCGCCAAGGCCTATCTCGGCGCCAATGGCGGCACGCCGGCGGGCGAGGACCTGGTGCCCACCGAACTCACCGACTTCTCGCCCTTCCTGCTGAAGATCCGGCAGGCACGGCCGGATGTGGTGATCGGCAATCTCGCCGGCGCGCAGGTCACGAACTTCCTGAAGCAGTACAGCGAATTCGGCCTGCGCTTCCCTGTGGCCGGCTTCGGCTTCGACACCGCGCTGGCCTGGGGCGCGGGTCCCGGCAACTTCCTCGGCACCTGGCCGACGGTCTGGCACCATCTGGTCCAGACTCCCTCGGCGAAGAAGTTCGCCGATGCCTATCGCGCCCGCTGGAAGCGCCCGCCGGAGAACCAGGCCTGGAGCGACTACACGGCCGTCAAGGTCATCGCGCAGTCGATGAACGAGCTGAAGAGCACCGATGCCACCAAGGTGGTGGAGCATCTGGAGAAGGGTGCGAAGTTCGACATCTCCAAGTCCCGCGAAGGCTATTTCCGCGCCCGCGACCATCAGCTGATGATGGAGCTTTATGCCATCACCGCGCTGCCGGCCTCGCAGGTGAAGAACGAGTGGGACATCTTCTCCTCCTCCGCCGCCATTCCCGCCGCGGAGGAATCCCTGGAAGCCGTGGCCTCCACGCCGGAAGAGAATAGCTGCACCTTCCCGGCGTGATGCCAGCGGGCTGAGGCCCCTCGCCGAGCCAGCCCTTGCGCCCGCCCTTTCCCTGGGGCGGGCGCGCCGGATGCGGGAGCATGCATCGTGGAACTCGTCTTTATTCTGGAGCAGGTTCTGAATGGCCTGCTCATCGGCGCCTATTACCTGCTGATCGCGCTGGGCCTGTCGCTGATCTTCAGCCTCGGCGGCGTGGTCAATCTGGCGCATGGCGCCTTCTATGCCATCGGCGCCTATATCACCGTCGCGGTCTCGCCCTACATCGGCTTCGGCGGCGCGCTGATCGCTTCTCCCGTGCTGGTGGCGATGCTGGGGCTGCTGGTGGAGCGCTTCCTGCTCCGCCGCTTCTATCGTGGCGACCCGATCCTCAGCCTGCTGCTGACCTTCGGCCTGGCCATGGTGGCGGAACAGACGCTGCGCATGATCTTTGGCGCCGCGCCTGTGCCTTTCTCCATCCCGCTCTGGTTGCGCGGGCAGATCTTCCTGGGTGACTTCATCTATTCCCAGTACCGGCTGATCATCCTGGCGGTGGCCGTGCTCTGTGTCGCCGCGCTCTGGGTTCTGCTGCGCCGCACCGCCTTCGGGCGCGTGGTGCGCGCGGGTGTCCAGAACCCGGACATGGTCGCGGCGCTCGGCATCTCCCTGAAGCCCTACATGACGGCGGTGGTGATGATCGCGGTCGGCCTCGCCGCCCTGGCCGGCACCATGATGGCGCCCGTCACCGGCGTGCATCCGGCCATGGGCGCCGAGATCCTCACCTTTGCCTTCGTGGTTGTCGTGATTGGCGGGCTGGGCTCCTTCTGGGGCGTGGTGCTGGCCGCCGTGGTGGTGGGCGTGGTGCGCGGCCTCGCCGCCTATGCCTTCCCGCCCGCCACGGAAGCCGCCGTCTACCTGCTGATGGTCCTGGTGCTGCTGCTGCGCCCGCGCGGGCTGCTCGGCGAGCGTATCCAGAGGTTCGAGTGACGCCCATGCACCACGCCCCCCGTCCCCCCGGTCCCGCGGAGGATTCGCCGATGACCCCGGTGCCCCGGCCTTCCATGCTGCGCGAGATCCGCCCCCTGCTGGTGGTGCTCGCCTGCCTGGTGGCGCTGCCCTTCCTGATGGACCTGGTCGGCCTGACCATGACCACGGCCACCGATGTGGTGGTCTTCGCCCTGGCCGTGATGGGGCTGAACATCCTCGTCGGCTGGACCGGGCTGGTCTCCTTCGGCCATGGCGCCTGGTTCGGCATCGGCGCCTATGCGGCGGCGCTGCTCCAGCGCCACTTCCTGCCCAATGACATGCTGCTGCCGGCCATCGGCGCTGTGGTCATCGTGGCGGTGTTTTCCGCCCTCGCGGGGGCGCTGATCCTGCGGCGGCGCGGTGTGTATTTCTCGCTGCTGACGCTGGCCTTCACCGCCATGCTCTTCGCCATCGCCTTCCGCTGGACGGAGCTGACGGGTGGCGAGAACGGGCTGGGCAATGTCCGCCGCTGGGCGGTGCTGGACAATGCCAACCTCTACTACGCCGTTGTGGCCGCTTTGGCCTTCGTGGTGCTGCTGGGGCTATGGCGCTTCCACAATTCCCCTGCCGGCAGCGTGCTCGTCGCCATCCGGGAGAATGAGCAGCGCGCCGGCTTCCTGGGCTACCACACCAACCGCTATAAGCTGCTGGCCTTCACCATCTCCGCCAGCATCACCGGCTTCGCGGGCGTGCTGAGCGTCTTCAACCACCGCTTCGCCTCCGCCGACCCGATCGGCATCGCCTTCTCCGGCGAATTGCTGGCGATGGTGGTGATCGGCGGCATGCGCTCCTTCCTCGGGCCGGCCCTGGGCGCCCTCTTCTACATCATGTTCCGGGAGCTGCTCTCCACCTACACAGCCAACTGGTTGCTGGTTTTCGGCCTGCTCTTCGTCGGCTTCATCATCTTCTCGCCGGATGGGCTGGTGGGCGTGGCGAAGCGCGTGCTGGCGCCCTTCCGTCCCAAGCCTCCGGAGGAAGCCGCCGCCATGGCCGCGCGCCAGGCCGGCAGCAGCGGCCGCATCCCTCAGCGCTTCATCCGCGAGGGCAGCAGCAATGGCCCCGTGCTGGCGGCCGAGGGCATGGTCAAGAGCTTCGGCGCCGTCCGTGCCGTGCGCGATGTCTCCTTCGCCGTGGAGGACCGCCGGCTGCATGCGCTGATCGGCCCCAATGGCGCGGGCAAGACCACGGCCTTCAACCTGCTCTCCGGCATGTTCCCGCTCAACAGCGGGCGGGTGATGCTGGATGGCCAGCGGGTGGACGGCATGGAACCGCATGCCATTACCCAGGCCGGGCTCGGCCGCTCCTTCCAGATCACCAATCTCTTCGCTGGCCTTTCGGTGGAGGAGAATATCCGCCTGGCCGTCCAGGCCCGGCACCCGGCCCGCTTCAGCCTCTTCCGCGATGCCCGGCGCATCCAGGATCTACGTGCCGATACCGCCGAGCTGCTGCGCTGGACCGGCATGGCCGGGGTGGAACAGGCGGAGGCCGGCAGCCTCTCCTATGGCGGCCAGCGGTTGCTGGACATGGGGTTGGCGCTGGCGACGCGCCCGCGCATCCTGCTGCTGGACGAACCCCTGGCCGGCCTCGCCGCCGCCGAGCGGCAGCGGGTGGGCGACCTGATCAAGACGCTCTCCGCCGATATCCCGGTGCTGCTGGTGGAGCATGACATCGACCGCGTCTTCCGCATGGCCGACCGCGTGACGGTGATGGCGGATGGCGAGGTGCTGGTGGATGGCTCCGTGGACGAGGCGCGGCACGATGAGAAGGTGCAGGCCGTCTATCTCGGCTCCGGCTCTGAGGCCATCGCCGCCAAGCCGCGCCCCAGCGCCGCCACAGGCGAGCCGCTGCTGGCGATGGAGAAGGTCAATACCTTCTACGGCAAGTCGCATATCCTGAACGACGTGTCGCTCAAGGTGGACCGGGGCGAGATTGTCGCCCTGCTCGGCCGCAACGGTGCCGGCAAGTCCACGTTGCTCAAGACCTTGATGGGCACGCCGCGCCCGGCTTCTGGCAGCATCACGCTCGCCGGGCAGCAACTCGCCGGGCTCAGCACGGACCGCATCGCGCGCAGCGGCATCGGCTACGTGCCGCAGGGGCGTGCACTCTTCGCCGGCATGACGGTGGCGGAGAACCTGGGACTGGGGCGGCTCAAGCGCATCACCGGCGCCGGGATGCACTGGGAGGAAGAACGCATCCTCCAATTCTTCCCCCGGCTGCGGGAGCGGTGGAACGTAGCCGCCGACCGCCTTTCCGGCGGCGAGCAGCAGATGGTCGCGGTGGCCCGCGCCCTGTCCGGCGACACCCGCCTGCTGTTGCTGGACGAACCTTTCGAGGGCCTCTCCCCCGCCGTGACAGAGGAGCTGTTCGAAACCTTCGACCAGCTGCGCCAGGAAGTCTCGATCATCATCGTTGACCATCATCTCGACCTCGCCCTCGCGCTCTCCGACCGCACGGTGGCGCTGGAGCGCGGCACGGTGCAGTGGACGGGCGCGAGCCGCCTGCTGCGCGAGGACCAGGAACTGCGGCGAAAGGTGCTTTGGCTTTGACGGAAACGGTTGCCATCATCGGCACGGGCCTGATTGGCCGTGCCTGGGCGATGATCTTTGCCCGCGCCGGCTGGCAGGTGCGGCTATGGGACCCGGTGGAAGGCGTGGCGGCGGGTGCCGTCGGCCTCTGCGCCACCGGGCTTCAGGATCTGGCCGAGGCCGGGCTCTGCCCTGCACCGGCGGAGGCCGCCATCCGCATCACGGCGGCGGCGAGCCTGGAAGAAGCCGTGGCGGAAGCCAGCTTCGTGCAGGAGAACGGCCCGGAAGCCCTGGAGGTGAAACAGGCGCTCTTCGCAGCGCTCGACGCCGCTGCGCCGCCGGAAGCGATCCTGGCTTCCTCCTCCTCCGCCATCCGCTGCTCCCTCTTCACCGAGGCATTGTCGGGGCGGGCGCGGTGCCTGATCGGGCATCCGGTCAATCCGCCGCATCTGATCCCTCTGGTGGAACTCTCCGGCGCGGAATGGACGGCGCCGGAAACCATCGCGCGTGCCCGCGCCATCTATGCCGCCATCGGTCAGGTGCCCATCGCGGTGCTGAAGGAAGTGGAAGGCTTCATCCTCAACCGCCTTCAGGGCGCGCTGCTGGCGGAGGCCTTCCGGCTGGTGTCGGAAGGCTATGTCACGCCGCAGGACCTGGACCATACGGTGAAGGACGGGCTCGGCCTGCGCTGGTCCTTTATGGGGCCTTTCGAGACCATCGAGCTGAATGCGCCCGGTGGCATCCCCGATTACTGCGCGCGCTACACCGGCTTCTACAAGCGCCTGGCCGCCGAGCCAGCCCCGCCCAGCGTCTATGGCGAGGCAGCGACGGCGGCCATCCTGGCGCAATGGCAACCGGCCGCCGACCCGGCCACCAAGATGCGCTGGCGCGACCGCCGTCTGGCCGCCCTACGCGCCCATAAACAGCAAGAGAACGAGGACTGATCCATGGCCGCGAAGCGGAAGGTCATCATCACCTGCGCCGTGACGGGTGCGATTCACACGCCCAGCATGTCGCCCTACCTGCCGATCACGGCGGAGCAGATCGCCGATGCCGCCGTGGGCGCGGCGGAGGCCGGCGCGGCCATCGTCCACCTGCATGCGCGCAACCCGCAGAACGGGCAGCCGGACCAATCCCCCGAAGCCTTCGCGCCCTTCCTGAAGGTGATCAAGCAGCGTTCCGACTGCGTGGTGAACCTGACCACCGGCGGCGCGCCCACCATGACGATCGAGGAGCGCGTGCGCCCGGCCGCCACCTACAAGCCGGAAGTCGCCAGCCTGAACATGGGCAGCATGAACTTCGGCCTCTTCGGCATGCTGGACCGCTTCAAGGAATTCCAGCACCAGTGGGAGAAGGATTACCTCTCCGAAAAGGGCATCATCTTCCGCAACAGCTTCGCGGATATCGAGTATATCCTGACCACCTGCGCCGCCAATGGCACGCGCTTCGAGTTCGAGTGCTACGACACCGCCCACCTGCACAACCTGAAGTATTTCTTCGACCAGGGCATCGTGAAGGGGCCGCTCTTCATCCAGACGGTCTTCGGCCTGCGCGGCGGTATCGGTGCGCATCCGGACGAGGTGATGCACATGAAGCGCACCGCCGACCGGCTCTTCGGCGATAATTACCGCTGGTCCGTGCTGGGCGCCGGGCGCAACCAGCTGCCTATCGCGGCCATGGCGGCGGCCATGGGCGGGCATATCCGCGTGGGCCTGGAAGACAGCCTCTGGGCCGGCGCCGGGCGGCTGGCGGAAACAAACGCGGAGCAGGTGCGTCTTGCTTGCAAGATCGTCGAGGGCCTGGGCCTCGAGGTCGCCCGGCCGGATGAGGCGCGCGAGATGCTGGCACTCAAGGGCGCCCATGACGTGAACTTCTGAGACACCCTGCCCGGCTCCGCGCCTGCTGTGGAGCCGGGCCGCACTGCCTCAGTCGGAACTCATGGAGATGTTCTTCTCCCGCACCACCCGGCTGGAGATCGCTTCCTGCTGCTCCAGGAAGGAGGCGAATTCCTCGCCGGTGGAGCCCACGACATCCACCCCCTGATCCTCGAGCGGCTTCCGCACGGCCGGTAACTGCAAAGCCTGCCGCAGGGCTTCTTCCATGCGCTGCATCACCGGCTCCGGCACGCCCGCCGGGCCGAGGATGCCCCAGAAGGCCTTGGCCGCCACGCCCGGCACGCCGCTCTCGATCAATGTCGGGATGTCGGGACGCAGGGGCGAGCGTTTCTCACCGGTCTGCGCCAGGGCCCGCAGAGTGGTGCCCACCTGCCCCCCCAGCCCCACGACGCTGGCCACCGCCAGGTCGATCTCGCCGGCTGAGGCCGCGGCGCTCATCGGCCCGCCGCCACGATAGGGCACGTGCACCATCTTGCAGCCCACCGCATCCTGCAGCCGCTCCATGGTCAGGTGCGCCAGGCTGCCGACGCCGATGGTGCCATAGGTGACGGTATCCGGCTGTTTCTTCGCCTGGGCGATCACCTCTTCCATCCTGGTCCAGGGGCGCTTCACCGGCGTGGTTACCAGCATGGGCGCCGAGGCCAGCAGGCAAACCGGCTTCAGGTCCTTCTCCTCATAGCCCAAGGGCTTGATCAGCAGCGGGTTCACGACATGCGTGTCGAAGACCACCACGAAGGTCTGCCCATCCGGTGCCGCGCGGGCCACGGTGGCGGTGCCCATGGCGCCGCTGGCGCCTGGCCGGTTCTCGATCACGACCGGCACGCCAAGGGACTGGGACAAGGGGTTCTGCAACAGGCGGCAGAGCAGATCGGCACTGCCGCCAGGCGGAAATGGCACGACGATGCGGATCGGGCCATCAGGCCAGGCACGCTGCGCCCGCAGGGCGGCTGGCGCGGTGAACGACAATCCGGCCGCAGTCAGCACCGTGCGGCGCGCGAAGGTTTTCATACCGGCTTCCTCCTGTGCTGCTTGGAAGCCCGCCGGCAAGCGGCGCCGCTTCAAGGCAGGAAGTAGCGGCATTCTCGCGGGCAGAACAGCCGCATCTGCACCGGGTGCATCATGGCCAGGGCCCGGTGTCAGCCGCGCGCCGCCGGGAGCATGCCGCACCGGACGATGGTGGCCATCTCCGGCACCCCGAACTCAACAGCATGATGGCCCAGCGAGTTGTAGAAGATCCGGCCAGCGTTCCGGTGGCGTGCGGCGCGGGGAACAATGCCGCCAGTGCGGTGGGCGTCGGCTGCATCTCGCGCGGCGATGCGTTTGCCTCCCTTGGTACCTCCGGCGTTGTCTTTGTCAGCGGCTCTGGCTTCCTGCCGGACCCGCCACGGGCGGTGCATGCCTTCTGCCACCGCCTGCCGGACACCTGGCCCTGCATGTCGGTCATCCTCTCGGCGGCGGCGTCGCTGAGGCGCCGCTAGCGAGGCCGCGCAGCGGCCGCCAGGAGGCGATGGGAAAATCTCGCCGCCCGCTTCGCCTGAGGGAATCGGCTGTCACGAAGCCCGGCGGACTGGCGGCGGGGGCAGTAATCCAGGCCCTGGCCATTGCGGCGGGCCCGGCCTTCGGCCACATAGGGCGGGATGGTAGCTGGGTCCATCTCCATGTCCCAATTCGTCGGCAACGCGACCGCCGTGCCGCATCACGCCTGGATGGAGGCGCGGCGCGACATCCTCGGCGCCTTCGGGGCTGGTGAGCCCCTGCTCCTGCTCATCGGCCCGCCCGGTGTCGGCAAAAGCCGGTTGCTGCGCGAGATCGAGGAAAGCCTCCGCACCCTCGACCCCCAGGTGCTGCGGCTCGGGAGCGGCGAATGGGTGGAGCTGGAAACGGCGCCGCGCACGCTGCTGGTGGACGAGGCCAGCCGGATGGACGATGCCACGCTGGAGCAACTGGCGCGGCGCCAGGAGGGCTTCACCCTGCTCGTTGGCCTGCCCGCCTTCGCCGCGCGGCTGGAGGCCCTGCCGCATCGTGTCGTGCAGCTTGGCCCGCTGCGGGCGGAGGATGTGCCGGCCTATGTCCATGCGCGGCTCGACGCCACGGGGCTGGACAAGTCGCGCCTCGCGGATGGCACCGTCGCCGCCCTGGCGGAGGCGACGGAGGGCCTGCCGAGCCTGCTGAACCTGCTGCTGGGCACCAGCTTCCTGATGGCCGATATGATGGCCTCCCCTCAGGTGACGCCTGAGCATGTGCGCGAGGCCGCCGCGCTGCGCGACGATGTGGCGCCTTTCGGGGACAGCCCTCCGGCGGAACCCGCACCTGGAACCGCCGTGGCGGCGCCACCTGACGAGGAAGCGGCCCCCGCCCCGGTGGAGCCGGTGGCGCCCCAGCCGGCTCCTCCTCCTCCCCCTCCTCCGGTTCCACTGGCCGCGCCCGCCGCCACAGCCGCAAAGCCCGCGGCGAAGGGCCGTGCGCTTCTTGTCGCGGCGGTGCTGGTGGCTGGCGGCGGCCTGGCCTGGGTGATGGCGCAGAAGGCGCGGAATCCGGAAAGCGCCTCGGCCTCCCCGGCGGTAACGGTGGCCTCCACGGCACAGCCGGGCGCCGCCGAGAACCCTGCCGCGCCAATCCAGGAGGCCACCCCGGCGCCCACCGTGACGGAAGCACCGGCCGAACCCACCGCCGGCCTGCCTTCGGGCGCCATGGTGCGGGTGGTCATCACCTACCCACGCAGCGGCGCGGGCGCGGCGGATCGCGCGGCGGCACTGAGCGGGGAGCTGGAGCGGGCGGGACTTTCCGCCGGCGCACCCTTCCCGCTCTCCCGCCCCATCGCGGCCTCCGGCCTCAGCTACTTCTTCCGGGAGGACCGGGCGGCGGCGGAGCGGGTGCAGGAACTGGCCGGCGCCCGCCTCAGCCAGGCGGCACCCCGGCTCGGCGCCATCGAAGGCGCCATGCCGCGCCCCGGAGCCATCGAGGTGGAGCTTTCCGCCACCGATGCGAGCACCGGCGCCCCACCCCCGGTTGCCGAGGAAACAGAGGCACCGGGCCCACAGGCCGCGGAGCTGGCCGAGCCGGCGAATGGCGCCACGCTGGCGCTGGAAGCGGCGCAGCGCGGCGTCGTGCTGTCCTGGCGCGCGGCGGAAGCGCAGCCGGGCTGTTGTTTTGTCGAGGTCGTGCCGCTGGGGGATGGCGGCGGCAGCCGCGCGGTTTTCGCGGCCTATGCGGAGGCGGCGGACCAGCAGGCCGTGCGCCTGAGCCGCCCCGGCCGCTATGCCTGGCGTATCCTGACCGTCTCGCGTGCCGCCCAGCGCTATACGGCAAGCCCTTGGCGGCACTTGGTGGTAGGGGATAACGCACCATGACCCGGATTGCCTCTCCCCTCCTGCTGCTGCTCGCCCTCGGCCTCGCTGCCTGCCAGTCGGAACCGCCCCCATCACGCCCGGTCTCCCGCGCGCCCGCGCGGCCTGCCCCGCCGGTGCCCAGCGAGGTGGAGGGCGCCTGGTCCTTCAGTGTGCTGGGCGACCGTTGCAGTGCCCGGGTCGCGCACCGGCAGATGACACTGGCCGTATCGGCCGGGCCGGCTGAGAAGGCCAGCTTCTCGCTCACCGCCCCGGGCCGCGGCCTGCCCGTCAACCGGCCGGTTCGGATCGACTTCCGGGGCGATGGCGGCAACTGGCAGCTTCCTGGCCGCACCAACGGCAGCCGCGTGGCCTCGGCCTCCACCCCGCTCAACGAGGCCGGGGAAGCGCGAATCCGGGACCTGCTAGGCGGCGGGACAGTGAGGGCCAGTGGTTCCGGCGTCTCCGCCCCGGCCCTGAGCGTGCCGGATGCCGGCGTCTCCGGCCGCGACTGGTATGGCTGCCTCGCGCGGCTGGCCCAGGGCGCCGCCACCAAGCCCGATGGCGGCGACGCCGCGCCGGACAAGTCTCCCTAAGCGCCCTGATTACCCTGGGCCGGGGTGCCGGCAGCATGATGCCGCATCCCCAGTGCTTCCCCGGCGAGTTGCTCGGAGAAGCGGGCGAAGGCCGTGTGGTCCTCGCCCGGCCCCAGCATGGCGCCGGCGCTGGCCGCCATTTCACGGCAGAGCGCGGCAAAGGGCGTCGGGGTGCCGCCTTCCCGCCCCACCTCCAGCGCGATGGTCAGGTCCTTGACCATGAGGTCCAGGCCGAAGCCTGAATCGAAGCGGCGGGACAGCACGAACTGCTTGAACTTCTTCTGGGTGCTGTTGTTCATGCCGGTGGAGGCATTCAGCACATCCACCATCAGCGCCGGGTCCAGCCCGAAGCGCTGGCCGATCAGCAGCGCCTCGATGCCGATCAGGAAACCGCCGGCACTGGCCAGGTTGTTCAGCGCCTTCATCGCCTGGCCCGCGCCGACGCCGCCGCAGCGGTGGATGCTGGTGCTCATGGCGCGCAGCACGGGCTCTGCCCGGTCCAGCGCCGCCGCCTCGCCCCCCGCCATGATCGCCAGTTCACCCGTCCTGGCGCGCGGCACGCCGCCGGAGACCGGCGCATCCACCAGCGTGACGCCCTTCCCCGCCAGTTCCTCCGCCAGCCGCCGGGTGACGCCGGGCGCGCCGGAGCTCATCTCAATGAAGAGCGTGTCCGGCGCCAGCACCTCGCGGATCTCCGCCACCACCTCAGCCACCTGCTTGCTGGTCGGCAGGATGGTGATCACCGCATCGGCGCCCCGTGCCGCCGCCACGCCATGATCGGCGGCGATGCCGCCGATCTCGCTAGCGAAGCGCGCCGCGCGGCCTGGCACCGCATCGCAGACGGTGAGTTCGAAGCCCGCCGCATGCAGCCGTGCCGCCATGGGCCAGCCCATATTCCCGATGCCGATGAAGCCGATGCGGCGAACCGGTGCGTCAGGAGCGGAGGCGCTCATTCCACTGCCCCTCCCTGCTTCTTTGGCAAGGCACCCTCCGCCACCAGCACCTCATGCGCCGCCTTGAAAGCATCCAGGCCGGCGGGGATGCCGCAATAGGCCGTGGCATGCAGCAGCACCGCCCTGATCTGCTCCACCGTCAGGCCGTTGTGCAGTGCGCCCTTCACATGCAGCTTGATCTCCGGCGTGCGGCCAAGCGCCGTCAGCATCGCGAGGTTCAGCATGGAACGCGTCTGCCGGTCCAGCGTTGGATCGCCCCAGGCCCAGCCCCAGGCCCAGGCCGTGGTGGCGCGCTGGAAGGCCATCATGAAATCATCGGCCTTGGCCATGGAGGAATCGACATAATCGGCGCCAAGAACCTCACGGCGGATAGGCAGGCCTTTGTCGAAGAGCGCTTGATCGTCGGACATTCCGTTTCCCTTATTTCCTTGGTGATCTGAACCCGCCACGCCTACTGCGGCAGCGGAAACTGTAGCAGATGGAAATCGATAACGAAGCCGCGCATCTTCTGCCCTGCCCACAGCCTGCACCTTTCGCGGCGCGGGCTCTGGGCTTCCCCGTCCAGGTCATCGCATGGGATGCCGCAGGAAGAGGATGGCGCTTGGCGGGGGAGCCGACCTATTCTGGGAACCAAGCAGGGCAATGCCTGGCGTGCCTGCTACTGTTGCGCTTCCAAAGCCTGCGCACGGCGGATGCCGGCGCCGTGGTGGCGGCGATGCGCTCGGGCTTCGAAACCCGCCCCGAGGTACGGGAGGTGCGCGTGCTGGCACATGCAACCGAAAGGGAAGGCACGAACTTCCTGGGCCTCGTAGCATCCCGGGTGCCGCCGCCCGCGCATCTCGATCTCATCGGCGCATACACGCCCTTCTGACCCGATGCCTGCCCAACACCCGTAGCCATAGGCCCGATTTGGCATTACAGCCGCCGCGAACACGACTCGGCGAGGAGACAAGCATGAAGATCACCTGGTTCGGTCACTCCGCTTATCGGCTGGACTTCGGCAGCGCTGTGGTGCTGATCGACCCTTTCCTGACCGGCAACGGCAGCTTCAAGGGCGATGCGCAAGCCGTCACCGCCGGCGCCACCCACATCGTGCTGACCCATGGCCATGGGGACCATGTGGGCGACACCGTCGCCATCGCACAGCGCACGGGCGCCAAACTGGTGGCCACCTTCGAGCTGTGCCAGTTTCTCGGCGCCAAGGGTGTCGCGGCCACCGACCCCATGAATACCGGCGGCACCACCGACCAGGGCGAATTCACCGTCTCGCTCACCACCGCCTTCCATTCCTCCTCGGAACTCGATGAGAATGGCGTGCTGCACAACCTGGGCCTGCCCAATGGCGTGGTGATCAGCCCCAAGGCATCGGGCGAGCCGGTGGTCTACCACACCGGCGACACCGACATCTTCTCGGACATGGCGCTGATCGCGGAACTCTACCGGCCCGAGGTGGTGATGGTGCCGATCGGCGACCGCTTCACCATGGGCCCGCGCAGCGCCGCCCTGGCCATGCGCCGCTTCCTGCCCGAGGCCAAGACGGTGCTGCCCTGCCACTACGGCACCTTCCCGCCCCTGGTGCAGTCGCCCGAGCCTTTCTTGCGGGAGATGGGCGACCAGGCCGGGCGCGTGCGCGTGCTGGCGGTTGGCGAAGCCTGCACCGTGTGAGCCGCCCGGCCGGGGGCGGCGCCCGCCGCTCCCGTGCCATCGCCTCAGGATCGAGAAGTGCGCCGCGCCGGCGTCCAGCCACCCCGGTGCCGGCAAATGTCATGGGCGCCTTACAAACAGTTGGTGGTCCTGATGGCGACCGGCGCGGCGAAGTGCCACGCGATGTTCCGCAGGGAGCTTCACGGCCAGACAGCCAGCCCTGCGGCGCATCCTCGGCTGGCACAATGCGCCGGCCCTGCCGCAAGGGCGCCAGCAGCGGCCGGCGCCGTGGTCAGTTGGCCGGCTCGGCAGCCGTGTCGATCCGCACCACCACGGACAGGCCTGGGCGCAGCCTCTGCGCCAGCGGCTGGTTCTCGTCCACCGCGATCCGCACCGGCATGCGCTGCGCCACCTTCGTGAAGTTGCCTGTGGCATTGTCCGCGCGGATGACACTGAACTCGGAGCCTGTCGCGGGGGAGAAGCGTTCGATCCTCCCCGTCAGCTCCGCACCGTCCAGGGCATCCACGGCAAGGCGAACAGGCTGGCCAACCTTCATGCCAGCCACCTGCGTTTCCTTGTAATTGGCCACAACCCAACGGCGCGGCGGCACCAGCGCCGTGAGCTGTGTGCCAGCCTGGACATATTGGCCAACCCGGGCGCCGACCTCGCCCAGCCGCCCGTCCTCGGGGGCGTGGATCTCGGTATTCTGCAGGTCGATCTCAGCCAGCCGCACCGCGGCTTCAGCGCTGTGCACTGAGGCTTCCAGCACCGGGCGGGTGGCCAGCGTCTCCGCCAGGTTCTGCTCAGCCACCGTGACGGAGGCACGCGCCTGTGCCAGCGCCGCCCGCGCCTGGCGCAGCGCCGCCTCGGTCGTGACCAGCGTGGCGCGCGACTGGATGTTGGAGGCCACCAGCGGCGAGATGCGCTCGTAATCCGCCTCTGCCTTGGCCAGGACGGCCTCGGCATTCTGCACCTGCGCGCGCGATACGGCGATGCTGGCCTCCCGCGTCTCCCGCGTCACCGCGAGATTGGCGAGATTGGCCTGCGCGGTGGCAAGGTTGGCGCGCGCCTGCTCCAATCGCTGCCGGTAGATGCGGTCATCGATCTTCACCAATACGGCGCCTGCCTGCACATCCATGTAGTCCTGCACCGAGATCTCGGTGATGTATCCGGCCACCTGCGGGCTGATGGTGGTGATGGGGCCGCGCACATAGGCATTGTCCGTCACCTGCTCCGTGGTGGTGAAGGGCGGCAGGCGCCAGGCATAGAGCACCAGCAGCACACCGGCAGCGCCAAGAGCCAGCACGGGAATGGTGGCGCCTGATTTGAGGAAGGAGGGCAAAGGCATGGTGGTCCTGTGTCGGCCGGGTCAGGCGGCCAATGGCTGGCGGCTGCGCAGCCGCTTGTAGGTCATGTGGCAGAGCAAGATCACGGCGGTGGCGGCGGTGGCCACCGCGACGGCGAAAAAGACATCGTTGTAGGCAAGCACATAGGATTCCCTGCTGGCGACCTGCGCGAGCATCACCGTTCCCTCGGCTCCGCGCAGCGCCGGGTCTCCCAGCGTGCCGGCATAGGCGCCGCTGTATTGCTGCACGCGCTGCGCCACCATGGGGTTCTGCAGCGTCAAGGACTGCACCACATGGCTGGAATGGAACTTCTCCCGGTAGACCAGCAGCGTGCCCAGCCCGGCCGAGCCCAGCAGGCCACCGAAGGTCTGCGAAGCCAGGAAGACCGCGAGATAGCTGGAGATGAAGTTCAGCCCGGTGCGGACCAGATGCGCGAAGCTCCAGGACATGGCAGCGGGCAGGAAGATCGCGCCGCCGAAGGCCACCATGGCCTGCGAGAGATACATGTCATGCGGCCGCGTCAGGCTGGTGGACTGGCTGTCCATCCAGGCGCCCACGGCGATCAGCAAGAGTGCGACCAGATGGATGCCTTCTGCCTTCTGCGGTTCGTTGATGAAGGCCACAAGCAGATAACCGGCCAGCGTCGCCGCCGTGATGACCCAGAACAGCCCGGTCAGCTGGTCGTTCAGAAAGCCGAGGTTCTGGAAGAAGCTGACGACGCCGGTTGCCTGCTCCGCCAGGATGAAGCGCAGGATCAGCATGGAGCCGCCGAAGCCGATCATGGCGCCGGAAGAAAGGAAGCGCATATGCAGCAGCGGCTGCGAGCGGTTCAGCTCAATGGCCAGCAACAAGACCAGAGCCGCGACGCCGCCGGCCAGGGTCAGCCCCAGCCAGGGCACTTCGGTCCACCAGTAGTAACGGCCCAGCGTCAGCGCCACCGAGACCATCCCGCAGCCCAGCGCCAGCAATGGCAGGCTGATGATGTCCACGCGGTCGAAAACCCTGGCGCGCGGAGGCGGGGTGATGGGCACCAGATGCACCACCGCGAAGCTCATCAGCGCCAACCCCATCTCCACCACGTTCAGCCCGTGCCAGAGCCCCAGTTGCAGGAGGTGGGGCGATATGGCACGCGCCAGGGGCGTCGCGACCTGGCTGCCCATCAGCCCGAAGCAGACGCCCATTGTCAGCCGCTTGGCCGGAGGCAGGGGTTCCAGAACATAAAGGAAGGCCAGGGTACTCAGCGGCGCTGTGGCGAAGCCAGCCACCGCGCGCAGCACCACCGCCTGATTGAGGTCATCGGTGAAGAGATGCGCCAGCGAGACCAGCGCGAAAAACCCGAGCCCCAGCTTGGCAAAAATGCGGATGCCATACTGCGTGCGGAATTTCCACAGCAGCAGCGTGGCCGTGGCACTGGTGGCGCTATAGGCCGCCATCAGCCACAGCGCCTCATTCGTGGTGGCGGCGAACTGTGCCTGCGCCGCCTGGGTATTCACCGCCACGAGGTTGTTGCTGAGCCCGGAGGTCAGGCCGAAGAGCATCGAGGCCAGAAAGTAGCCGAAGGTCCGCAGGAAGCCGGCCGGCGGCGGCGCTGGCGGAGCGGGAGGGGCGGTGTCGCTCATTGTCCTCCCTCCCCCGCCACGGCATCCAGGTTGGCGCTGATGGCCCGCAGGACCCGCAGCGCGGTGGCCAGGTCCGCCTCGTCCACGCCCTGAAGCACACGGTCGCGCAACCGGCTGGAGATGCCTGTGACCTCTGCCGCAACCGGGGCGGCCTCACTGGTCAGCGCCACGCGTTTGGCCCGGCGGTCATCGGCAACCGGGATGCGGGCAACAAGGCCCTGGCGCTCCAAGCCATCGAGCAGGCGGACCAGGGTCGGGTTCTCGATGGAGAGCTGCGAGGCCAGCTCCCGCTGCGGCAGCCCCTCCTGTTCCTGGGCCAGCAGGGCCAGCACGCGCGCACGGGCCAGCGTCTGGCCGGAAGCACGCAATTCAGCATCGAAGCAGCTGCGCCAGCGGAAGAAGACGCGCCGCAACTCGGCCCCAAAGGGTTCACGCACACGCAATGCCAGTTCCTGTAGGAAGCTAAATGTTAGCTTGCTAATTAAAGGCCGCCGCTTCTGTTCGCAAGCAGCCCAGACCTGCCCTGAAGAGGTGGCAGCCCCGCATCTGCCGCGCCGTTAAGCCAGTTGCGGGATGACAGGGCTGGTCCAGGTGCCTATCTACCGGCGATTCGTTAGCAAATGCCGGAGGCCCGCCTTGCACCCGTTCCAGCAACACTGCCGAGACGAGCTGGACCGCATGAAGGCGGAAGGCCGCTATCGCAGCTTCGCCGCCCTCACCAAGTCCCGCCGCGACTTCCCCCGCTACACCGACGCGCGGGGCCGGGAGATCACCGTCTGGTCTTCCAACGACTACCTGGGCCTTGGTGGCTCCGATGTGCTGGCCGAGGCGGCGATGCAGGCCATCGAGGCGCATGGCGTGGGCTCCGGCGGCACGCGCAACATCTCCGGCAATACCCCGGCGCATGAGGCACTGGAGCGGGAGCTGGCCTCGCTGCACGGCAAGGAAGCGGCGCTGGTCTTCACCTCCGGCTATGTCGCCAACCAGGCGGCCCTGGGCACCATCCTGGCCAGCATGGGCGGCAACTGGCACGTCTTCTCGGACGAGAAGAACCACAACTCCATGATCGCCGGCATGAAGAATGCCCGCTCCAGGAGCATCTTCCGCCACAATGACGTGGCGCATCTGGAAGAGCTGCTGGCTGCCACCGACCCGGGCGTGAACAAGCTCGTGGCCTTCGAATCCGTCTATTCCATGGATGGCGACATCGGCCCCCTGGCGGAGCTGGCGGCGGTCTGTCGCAAATACGGCGCGCTGAGCTACCTGGACGAGGTGCATGCCGTCGGCATGTATGGCGCGACCGGCGCGGGCGTGGCTGAGCGGGATGGCGTCTCGGACCAGATCGACATCATCCAGGGCACCCTGGCCAAGGCCTTCGGCTGCCATGGCGGCTATGTCGCCGGCACGGCGGAGGTGATCGACTATCTCCGCTCCGCCGCCGCGGGCTTCATCTTCACCACCTCCCTGCCGCCAGCGCTGGCAGCGGCGGCGCTGGCCAGCGTGCGGCATGTGAAGGGCGCCACGGACCTGCGCGCCCGCCATGCCGAGCGCGCGGCACGGCTGAAGGCGGCCTTCCGGGCGGTGGGCGTGGAGCCCATGCCCTCCGTCAGCCATATCGTGCCGGTTCCGGTGGGTGATGCCGCCTTGTGCCGTGAGGTCAGCCGGCTGCTGCTGGAGCAGCACGGCCTCTATGTCACGCCCATCAACTACCCCACCGTGCCGCGCGGCACGGAGCGGCTGCGCTTCACCCCCACCCCGCGCCATGGGGACGCCGATATCGAGCGTGTAGCCCAGGCCGTGGCGGATGTGCTGCGCCAGGTGGGCCTCCTGCGCGCGGATGCGGCCTGACGGTTTCCTCTTGGTAGCGCGACAGCTACGCCATCAAATGCAGGTGGCGCTTGCCGCGCGCTCTCCGCTTAAGCCGCGAGCATGATCGCGATGTGGAAGGACGAGATGGACCACCCCTCTCTAGTGGTGGAAGACTCGGCCGCCGGCTGAGGCGGCCAGCGTGGCGCGTCGCCGCGCCATGCCAGGGATCACATCCCCGGCTGGCTCACCCGCCATGGCGCCGGCATCCGGCCGCCCCTACTCGGGCCGTCCCACCAGATCCACAACAGCCTGCACGATCTCCGTGACACGGAAGGGCTTGTCGAAGACGGCAGCGAAAAGGTCGCCGTTCCGGCGGGCGATCTCGGCCTGCGCGCCACTCATCAGGATGATGGGCAGGGAAAGGCCATCCGTCCGCTCCCGGATGGCACGCGCGAATTCCAGACCATTCATCACCGGCATCATGAAATCCGTGATGACCAGCGCCGGCCGGTCGCGCTGGAAGACATCCAGGCCCTTCCGTCCGTTGCTGGCACGCACAACCATATACCCTTCGTCTTCCAGCGCGAAGGCGAGCACGTCGGCAATCAGGAACTCATCATCGACCACAAGGATCGTCGTCATCTGCCGGCCTGCCCCCAAACGCTGCCGCGATCAATTTCCTGATCTGGTCGCCGTGCCGCCAATGCTGACCGTTTGCGGCACGTCTTCGAAAGCCTTGGCCAGACGGATGCCATCCTGCGTTATCAGAAGCTCCCGGAAAGAAGCATCGAAGGCGCTGTCCCTGATCTTGAGGATCATCAAGATGCGCCGGAGCGTGTCGCCGACCTCGGCAAACCGCATCATCAGGATATTGTCGAAGAGGCTGGACAGTTCCATCGCCGGCATATAGGCGCTGCTGTCGAAGACATTCCGGATCTCCCACGTCGCCATCACCGTAACTCCCATGGCGCGTAGTTCGTTGATCAGCGCCGTGAAGAACTCGAGCTGACGCGCCGGCTCAGCGGAAGCGCGCGCGATGGCGCCGAGGCTGTCGATGAACACGCGGCGGTAGCCGCCCTCGCGCACCGCATCCAGCAACCGGTAGGCGAGCATGTCCATGAACTGCTCGGTCGTGGGCTGCCAGATCAGCCGCACCGCACCGCTTCGTATCTGCTCGCGCAGCCCCAGGCCGAGGGCATCGGCCTTTCGCACCATGCGCCCCTCGGTTTCGTAGAAGCCGAAGATCAGGCCTGGTTCCTCCGGCGTGCAGCAGGACAGGAAGCTCAGCCCCAGGCTGGTCTTGCCGGTGCCGGAAGCGCCGGTCACCAGCGTGGCGGATCTGCGCTGCAGCCCGCCGCCAGTCATGGCGTCCAGGTCCGGCACACCACTTGGGACGGCTTCCTCAACCGGGTCGTCGGCACTGCCCCGGCCGCCCAGCACCGCCTCCAGCCGCGGATAAACCACGACGCCCTGGGAGGTGATCTGGAACTCATGCAGGCCCGGCACGGCGCCGCTGCCGCGCGTCTTGCGCAGGTGCAACCGCCGGATCGCGCGGTTGGCGAGCAGTTCCTCCCCCAGCTCGATCACGCCGTCGACCATGGTGTGCTCGGGGCTGGAATCATCCAGCCGGGCGCTGGTCAGGAACAGCGTGGTGCAGCCGGCGAAGGCGGCGTGGCCCTGCAGCTCCGCGATGAACTTCTTGGTATCGATCGTATGCTCGGCGCGGGAGCGGGCATTCAGCACGCCATCCACCACCAGCACCGTCGCCTTCTGCCGCGTGATCTCACGCCGCAGCAGCTTCACCACCTCTTCCAGCCCCTCGCTCTCCAGCGTGTCGAAGGCGCTGACGAACTGGATCTCGTCACCAACCCGCTGCCGGTCGAAGAAGCTGAGCGTGGACAGGAACTGGAACAGCCGCTCGTGCGATTCGGAGAGCAGCGTCGCAAAGAGCACGCGGCCGCCGTTCCGGGCATGGTGGAAGGCGATCTGGTTGGCGAAGATGGTCTTGCCCGAGCCTGGGCGCCCCTGGACGATATAGGACGCACCCGCCACCAAGCCGCCCTGCAGCAGCGTATCGAGGCCCTGGATCCCACTTTCCAGCCTTGCGAGATATTCCAAGATCCGTAGCCCCGGCAAAAAAGACGATCCCCGGGCAGCGGTTGCCGCCCGTCATGACCTCGCCCATTCCTGCACTGAACGGGCGGCCAGGTCAAAGGGTCCGGCGCCTCAGCCGCCGCTGAGGAGCACCGCCCGCTCCAGGCAATTCAACAACTGCGCGCTGTCATAGGGCTTGTGCAGCATAACCGCGCGCCGCGCCAGGGCCTCCGGCAGATCCGGCGCATGGTGGTAGCCGGAGGCGAAGACCAGCGCGATGTCCGGCACCATGGCATGGACCCGCGCCGCCAACTCCGCGCCCGTCATGCCGGGCAGGCCGATATCGGTGATCAGCACGTCGCAGGGCTCCCGCTCCAGCAACGCCAGTGCTCCCTGGGCATCGGCCGCCATGCGCACGCGGTGCCCGGCCTTGGCCAGCAGGTCGCGCGTGCCTTCGCGGATCAGCGGGTCATCCTCCACCAGCAGCACGGAGCGCATCGCCGGCGCGGCAAGGGCTGGCGGGGCGGCGGGAGGCAGCGCGGCATTGCGCTGCGCTTGGTTGGCCAGCACGTGGCGCAGCTTCCGCGCCAGCGCCTTCTGCGAATAGGGCTTGGTCAGCAACTCCACCCCGGCATCCACGCGGCCGCCATGCACGATGGTGTTTTCCGCGTAGCCCGAGGTGAAGAGCACTGCCATGCGCGGCTGCATGCTCCTGGCGCGCTCCACCAGCTCGGTGCTGCGCATGGGGCCGGGCATGACCACATCGGTGAAGAGCAGGTCCACCGTCATGCCGCTCTCGATGATGGCCATGGCGCCCTCGGCATCGCGGGCGCGCAGCACGGTATAGCCGAGGCTGGTCAGGGTATCGACCACCACCTCCCGCACCGCCAGGTCATCCTCCACCACCAGCACGGTTTCCTTGCCGCCCAGCGCGGGACCGCCGCCCCGCCGGTCGTCCCGCTCCTCCGCCCTCTCGCAACGCGGCAGGTAGAGGCGGATGGTGGTGCCGTGGCCCGGCTCGCTCTCGATCCGCACATGGCCGCCGGACTGACGCACGAAGCCATAGACCATGGAGAGCCCGAGGCCCGTCCCCTTCCCTTCCGGCTTGGTGGTGAAGAAAGGCTCGAAGACCTTCTCCATCACCTCGGCCGACATGCCGGAGCCGGTGTCGGTGACGGCCAGCATCACGTATTCACCGGGTTCGGCCTCCGGGTGCATCCGGGCATAGGCGGCATCCAGCGTCACGTTGCTGGCCTCGATGGTCAGGCGGCCATGGCCTTCCATCGCATCGCGGGCATTGATGGCCAGGTTCAGCAGCGCGTTCTCGACCTGCCCCGGGTCCACCAGCGTGTTCCAGAGGCCGGAGGCGATCATGGTTTCGATCTCGACCTGCTCGCCCAGGCTGCGGCTGAGCATGTCGTCCAGCCCGTGCAGAAAGCGGGCGATGTTCACCACGCGGGGCTGCAAGGGCTGGCGCCGCGCGAAGGCCAGCAGCTGCGCGGCCAAGCGGGCGCCGCGGTCCACGGCACCCAGCGCATGCTCCACCCGCCGCGCCGCTTCCGGCTGCCCGGAAAGGTCGCGCGCCAGCAGCTCCAGGTTGCCATGGATGACCTGCAGCAGGTTGTTGAAGTCATGCGCCACGCCACCGGTCAGGTTGCCCAGCGCCTCCATCTTCTGCGCCTGCCGCAACTGGGTCTCGGCGCGCTGGCGTTCCCGCTGCTCCGCCTCCAGCTCCCGCGTGCGCTCCCGCACCCGCGCTTCCAGGTCGATGGCGCTCTGCCGCAGCATGTCTCGCGCGCGCACCGTATGCTCGATATCGGTGCAGGTGCCGAGCCAGCGGATCACCTCGCCCGTCACCTCGTCCCGCACCGGCAGGGCGCGGCGGAGGAACCAGCGCCAGGTGCCATCGGCGCGCCGGAGCCGGTACTCGGTCTGGTAGCCCTGGCCGGTCTCCACCGCATGGCGCCAGCTCAGGTCCGCCACCTCCCGGTCTTCGGGATGCACCACGCCCAGCCAGGCGGCGACATCCGTCGTCTCCGCCTGCAGGCCGGTGAACTCGCGCCAGCGCTCGTTGAAGTAGTCGTAACGGCCGGTCGCATCGGCGGTCCAGATCAGCTGCGGCAGCGCCGCCGTCAGGGCCTGGAGCTGCGCCTCGCTGTCGCGCAGCGCGCGGTCGGCCGATTGCCGCTGGCGCTCCAACTGCAGCCGCTCCGTGGTGTCGAGCAAGACCTCCAGGATGCCCACCACCTCGTTCCGCCGGTTGCGCACCGGGCTGAAATGCAGGTCCAGCCAGATCTGCTCCACGGTGCCCCCGCGCTTCAGCATGAAGGGCTGCTCGGCATAGGACAGGTGGCCGCCGTCCCGGCAGCGGCGCAGAACCTCACCGATGAAGGCCGCCGCCTCGGGCCAGGCCTCGGCGACAGGGCGGCCCAGGATGCCCGGGTGCCGGTCGGCCGCGAAGCGGGCATAGGCTTCGTTGTAGATCAGGATGCCCTGCTCGCCCCAGAGCAGCGCCAGCGGCAGCGGCGCCTGGATCATGAAGCTGACAGTGGACCTGAGCGTGCCGGACCAGTCCTCGATCGGCCCCAGCGGCGTGGCCGACCAGTCGAAGTCGCGGATCAGGTCAACCATCTCGCCTTCTCCATGGGCGAAGATAGCTTTGGGTTCAGGACTGGCGACCACTGCGGCGAAAGTCATTTGTCAGGTCCCGGCCATACAGATCCATGCGACGGTTCACGACCGGAGGCATGGCAGTAATGATGAAGGCAGCGCTGTGCTGCGCTTCAATCCTGTTTCGTAATACGAAAATCAATATCCTGTTACGGCAAACTGCTGCATTCCTCGCAAGCAAGCCACAGGATCTTACAAAACCGTCATCTCACGGCCTGACTCCGTCACTCCTCTTCCTCCTGCCGCGGGCCCCTGCCTCGCCGCGCGTCTTGAAGCCTTTCCTGACAAGAGAAACCACCCGGGCCATCTTGCTGTTCTTCCAGCAAGAGCGCGCCATCGGCGCCTGACCTGAAGGAATTCATCATGCGGCAGTTCTTGCTGTCTATGGCAACCGCGGGCGGTCTGCTGGTGCTGGCCGGTCCTATCCTGGCTCAGGGCGAGCCGAACCGCTTCATCACCCAGCCGCCCACCGCCACCGTGCCCAACCCGTCCAGCGGCACGCCCAACAGCAGTTCCGGCGTTACCCGGCCTGGTGGCAATGCCGGCAACACCGCCTCCCGCCCGGAGCCGCAGCAGGGGCTGAAGACCGGCCCCGAGGGCACCACCACCGAGGCACCTTCGCTGGAGACGCGGGAAGTCAATCCCAGCGCCCGACCTGACCGTGCGGGCGGCGGCGGCGGCTGAGACGGGCGGCACCGCGCCGCGCGCCCTCAGCATTCCAGCGCGCGCAAGGCGAGGTGGAGATGCGCCTCCCGCATTGCCGGCAGGTCGGGGGCATCGCGCGCCTCCAGCATCATGCGCCAGATGGAGCCCATGAGGATCGGCGCCAGCAGCACATGCGCCAGTCCCGGCTGGCGCACCGCCTCGACCCGGAATTCCCCACTCTCGACCCCCGCCTCCAGCACGCTGTCGGTCAGCCGCAGTGCCGGTTGCAGCACCCGGTCGCGGTAGAACCGGGCGAGTTCCGGAAAGCGGTCGGCCTCCGTCAGCAGCAGCTTCATCAGCACCTGCTCGCGCGGCGGCGCCGCTTCCAGGCGTGCATAGCCCAGTTCGATCAGCGCCTGCAGCAAGGCCCGGGCCGAGCCCTTGAAGCTGCCGGCCACCTGCCGCGCCTCGGTCAGCACAGGTTCCACGCAGGCGGTGACAACGGCTTCGAACAGGTCGGTCTTGCCGCCTGGGAAGTAATGGTACAGCAAGCCCTTCGTCACTCCGGCGCGGGTGGCTACGGCCGCCATGCGGGCGCCGGCGAAGCCGCGGCCGGCGAACTCCTCCATGGCCGCGTCCAGGATCTGCGCATGCCGCTCGGCCGATGGCAGGCGGGCAGCGCGGGGTGAGGTGTCTTCGGGTTCGGTATCGGTCATCGGGTCCGCCAGGTTCATCTATGCGGCCTTGTTGACCATTTGGTCAATAGCATCATATAGGAACGGCCGCCGGCCCTTCCGCCGGCACGGCAGGAAGGCCCCATCGCGTTCATGCTCGACCACCCCGCTCCTCACGTCACCGCCTCCTCCGGGGCCTCCGTGCCACCGCGCCGCCGTGGCTGGGTCTGGCCGCTGGTGGTGCTGGCGCTGCTGGCCATGGGCGGCGCGGTGGCTTGGCGCCTGCTGGCCGACCGCCCCGCGACCCCGCCCTCCGCCGCTGCCG
>NZ_JACTUZ010000210.1 GCF_014490445.1 Pseudoroseomonas ludipueritiae
CGGCCGGCTGGAGCCGGGCATCGGCGATGGCCGCGTGCGCTCCTATCTCGCGGACCGCACGCCGCGCTGAGGGCCAGCCTAGCCAGCCGCCGCGCAGCACCCGGAAGCCGCCTTCCACCCGGCTGGCGGTGCCGGCGATTTCCGCCGGCGCCGCCACCACGCGCGGCCGCTGGAACCGGCGTGAGGGCGGGCGCGTTGATACCGCGCAGTCCTGAGGGTGAGCCATCATGCCGTCCAAGCAGCCCGGGACCGTGCTCCCGCTCAGCGAAGAGAAGCTTCACGTCGAGAAGAAGCTCCAGGAATCGGGCCGCGTCCGCGTTTCCGTCAGCACGGAAACGGTGGAGGAGGTGGTGCGCGAAACCCTGCGCAGCCGCAGCGCCCAGGTGGAGCGGGTGCCGGTGGAGCGGGAGATCGATCAGGCACCAGCGACGCGCGAAGAGAATGGCGTGCTGATCATCCCGGTGGTTGAGGAAGTTCTCGTAGTAGTAAAAAAACTTTATCTGAAAGAAGAAATTCACATTAGTTTTGATGAAACAGAAGAAATTGTCGAACAGCCAGTGGAACGGCGTGTGCAGCGGGCGGTTATTGGAAGGCTGGCATCCGATGAGTTGGATGATCCTGATGAGTCAGGGACCGCTGGCCCCCACCCGACATGCTGAGGTACCCAAGATGACCCGAACCATTACTGGCCTGTTCGACACGCGCGAGGCTGCGGAAGCAGTCATTGATCACCTCACCACGCATGACGGTGTGGACCGCAGCCGGATCACGCTGCATGGCAGTGGCGGCACCACAAGCGGCGGTGCCACGGCCGGTTCCGACCATGAAGGCTTCTGGGCCTCGCTGAAGAGCCTCTTTGTGCCGGAGGAGGACCGTTACGCCTATTCCGAGGGCCTTCGCCGCGGCGGCTACCTGCTGGCCGCGGAGCTGGAAGAAGACCAGGTGACGCATGCCATGGATGTTTTCGAGGAGCATGGCGCCGTCGATCTGGATGCGCGGGAGCAGGAATGGCGCAGCAGCGGCTGGCAAGGCTACCAGTCCGACACCGCCTCCGCTGGCGGTGGCATCGCGGCCGGGGCTGCCGGGGCCGGGCTCGGGATGGGCACGGGTGCTGCCCTGGGCAGCAACACGGCCACCGGAACCAGCGGGCATGGCGGGAGCGATCTCGGCGCCGGTGCCGGTATGGCCACGGGTTCCGGCCTCACTGCCGCAGGTTCCGGCCTCGGTGGGATGTCCAGTGAAAGGAGCGGCAGCGGCATGGCTGCCGACGGCACCGGCCGCCTGGGCGAGGAAGGCGTTATTCCGGTGGTCCAGGAGACGCTGCGCGTTGGCAAGCGCGATACGCAGCATGGCCGCGTCCGCGTCCGCTCCTATGTTGTCGAGACACCGGTCTCCGAGCAGGTCTCGCTGCGCCAGGAACGTGTGGATGTGCAGCGCCGGCCTGTTGACCGCCCGCTGACGGATGCGGACGGCGCCTTCCGCGAGCAGACCATCGAGGCGGTGGAGCACCGGGAGGAGGCTGTGGTGTCCAAGGAAGCCCGGGTGGTCGAGGAGGTCGTGATCAACAAGGACGCGACCGAACATACCGAGACGGTGCAGGACACCGTGCGCCGCCAGGATGTGGAGGTCGAGGATACCCGCGGCACCACGGGAACGACCGGCACAACCGGAACGACCGATCACACCGGAACAACCGGCACCAGGCCGCCGGGCGGCAAGGTCTGAGCCGCCAGAAGGGTCCGTGAAGCGCGAAGCACCGGCACCGCGTGCCGGTGCTTCGGCGCGCCTAGCCCAGCGCCAGCGCCCGGTCCACCAGCACTACTGGCACGCCCTGGGAGCAGGCCTCCACCCGGCTGGCGACGCCGAAGGATTCCGCCAGCACCTCCGGCGTCACCACCTCGGCCGGGGGGCCGGCGGCCAGCAGGCGCCCCTTGGCCAGCACCGCCACCTGGTCGCAGGCGCGGATGGCCAGGTTGATGTCATGGATGGCGACGATGCCGATGGCGCCGCTGGCGCGCACCGCATCCCGCACCGCCTGCACCACGGAAAGCTGCCAGCGCAGGTCCAGCGCGCTGGTGGGCTCGTCCAGCAGCAGCAGCTTCGGCTCCCGCACCATCACCTGCGCCAGCCCCACCATCTGCCGCTGGCCGCCGGATAGCTCGCTCATCCGCCGCAGCGCCAGATGGGTGATGCCGAGGTTCTGGAAGGCGCGGGCAATGGCGGCCTCGGCCTGGGCATGGCTGAGGTCGCCGCGCACCGCGCGGCAGGCCGACAGCACGGCCTCATAGGCCACCAGCGGGGAGGGCGGCGGCAGGCTCTGCGGCAGATAGCCCACCAGCGCCGCGCGCTTGGCCGCCGAAAGCCCGGGCAGGGAGACGCCATCCAGCGCCACCGTGCCGCTGACCCGCCCCAGCCCGGCGATGCCGCGCATCAGGGTAGATTTGCCGGCGGCATTCTGGCCCAGCAGGCCCAGCAGCGTGCCGGGCGGGATCGGCGGCAGGTCGAAGCCCTCGATGACGCGGCGGTTGCGGTAGCCGGCGGTGACGCCCTGCAGCAGCAGGCCGGTGCTGTCCTTGTTGCTCACTGCCCGCGCCCCTTGCCGAAGAGCAGCGCCAGGAAGAGCGGCACGCCCACCAAGGAGGTGACGATGCCCACAGGGATGATCAGCCCCGGCACCAGCATCTTGGAGGCGATGGAGGCGAGCGACAGCACCAGCGCCCCGGCCAGGGCGGCGCCGGGCAGGAAGAAGCGGTGGTCCTCCCCCAGCAGCAGCCGCGCCATATGGGGGCCGACGAGGCCCACGAAGCCGATGGTGCCGACAAAGGCCACGGCCGTGGCGGCCAGCAGGCTGGCGCGCAGCATCACCACCAGCCGCAGCCGGGCGGTGTCGATGCCGAGCGATTCCGCCTGCGCCTCACCGGCCCGCAGCGCCGTCATCTTCCACACCCCCATCATGGAGAAGGGGAAGCAGAGCAGGAGCACGATGGCCACCACGGCGATCTTGGGCCAGGTGGCACGGGCGAGCGAACCCATGCCCCAGAAGACGATCTGCTGCAGCGTCTCGGCATCCGCGATGAATTGCAGCAGGGCGACCGCGGCATTCAGCGCGAAAACCAGCGCGATGCCGAAGAGCACCACGGTATCCACGCCCGTGCCACGCATCCGCGCCAAGGCCTGCACCAGCACGGAAGCGCCGGCGGCGAAGGCGAAGGCGCCGATCGGCACCGCGATATGCTGCGGCACCCCCAGCGGCCCCACGCCCAGCACGATGACCAGCGAGGCGCCCAGCGTCGCCGCCGCCGAGACGCCCAGGGTGAAGGGGGAGGCCAGCGGGTTGTTCAGCACCGTCTGCATCTCGGCGCCCGAAAGGCCGAGGGAGGCGCCCACCAGCACCGCCATAAGGGCATAGGGCAGCCGCACGTTCCACAGGATCACCTGCACCGGCCGCGGCAGGCTGGCCGGGTCTATCAGGCCGGACACCACGGTGCCGAGCGAAAGCTGCGCCGGCCCGGTGGCGATATCGGCCAGCAGCGCCAGCAGCAGCGCCAGGGCCAGCACGCCGAGCAGGATGAAGCGGCGCCGCACGAAGCCGGCATAGCCGGCGGCGAGGCTGGCCGGCGCCGGGGCGGCGGTGGCGAGGCCCTGGCCGCTCATTGCGCCGCCACCCAGAAGGTGCCGTCCAGCTTCACCGGCTGGAAGCGTTCATAAAGCCCGCGCATGGTGGCCTCCGGGTCCAGGTCGGCGAAGAGGTCGGGGTGCAGCCATTTCGCCAGCACCTGCACCGCCACCACGTTGAAGGGCGAGTTGTAGAAGCTGTGCCAGATGGCCAGGGCGCGGCGCGCCTTCACGGCCTCCAGCTCCCGCACGCCGGGGCGGGCCAGGGCGGCATCCAGGGTGGCACGCGCCAGCTCCGGCGTGGCGCCGTGGCCCAGGATGATGCGGGCATGGCCCGGCTGCGGCGCCGCGCCCACGGCGCCAACGGCGGTGCCCACCCAGAATTCCGGCTGGTCCGCCAGCAGCTTCTCCAGCGAGACCTTGCCGGTGGCGCCGGGCACCAGGGCGGCGCCGGTATTCTCGGCCCCCGCCGCATTCAGGAAATGCGCCATCATGGCGCGGGCCATGGTGTCGCAGCAGTCCTCGGAAAAGCCGACGCGGCTTTCCAGGAAGACGCGCGGGCGGCGGGGCCTGGCCTCGGCCAGCCGCTCCGTCACCAGCGCCAACTGCCGGCGCCATTCGGCCACAAAGGCCTCGGCTTCCTGCTGCCGGCCCAGGGCCTCGCCCAGCAGCAGCATGGAGCGGGGGGTATTGTTCAGCGGGTCGCCGCGGAAATCGACAAAGACGATGGTGGTGCCGGCGGCTTCCAGCGCCTCGATCACCTGGCGGGACTGGGCGCCGGGGCCATGGCCATCCACGCCGAAGATCGCGAGGTCCGGCACGCTGCCGATGGCGCGCTCCACCGAGAAGGTCTCGCTGCTGCTGCGGCCGAGGCGGGGGATCTCGTCCAGCCGGGGCGCCACGGCGCGGAACTGGGCATAGCCCTGCGGGTCCACCTGCCGCAGGTCGTCCTGCATGCCCACCAGCCGCGCGGTGGGGTCGCCCTTCTCCAGGATGGCCAGCACCGGCAGCATGCGGCTCTCGCCCAGGATCACCCGCTCCACCCGCGCCGGCAGTTCCACGCTGCGCCCGGCAAGGTCGGTGACGCTGGCCGCCCAGGCCGCGCCCCAGGGCTGGGCGAGCAGGGCGGCGGCGCAACAGGCAGCAGCCAGGGCACGGCGAAGCATTGGCGGGTCTCCGGAACCGGAAGGCGGAATGGGCAAGGCGGGCTAGACCCGATGAAAACGATTTGCAATATCATAAGGGCGGTCCCGCCGGGGACGGCCCCGGGATGCTTCCCGCCGCCGCCCGCCATGCCGGGCCGCCGCGTCCGGCCCAGGCCCGGCACTTCCGACCACGGAGCTTCTCCGAACATGACGACGACGTCTTCCCTCGCGGCCCGGCGTGTGCGCCACGAATTGCGCTTCCGCCTGCTGGAGGTGCTGCGGGTGGAGCAGCCCAATCCGCATCTGCGCCGCATCACGCTGGGCGGCCCGGCCCTGGCGGGTTTCGTGAGCGCCGGCTTCGACGACCACGTGAAGCTCTTCTTCCCCAATCCAGGGGAGGCCGAGCCGCTGCTGCCCAGCCCCGGCCCCAATGGCCCCGTCTGGCCCGAAGGCCCCCGCCCCGCCGCCCGCGATTATACCCCCCGCCGCTTCAGCGATGAGGCGCTGGAGATCGACTTCGTGCTGCATGGCGAGGGGCCGGCCGCCACCTGGGCGGCGCAGGCGATGCCGGGGCAGCGCATCGGCGCCGGCGGCCCGCGCGGTTCCTTTATCCCGCCCGAGGGGCTGGGCTGGTACCTGCTGGTGGGCGACGAGACGGCGCTGCCCGCCATTGCCCGCCGCCTGGCCGAGCTGCCCGCCGGCACCCGCGCCATGGTGCTGGCCGAGGTGGCGGATGCCTCGGCCGAGCAGCCGTTGCCTTCTGAAGCCGAGGTCTCGGTGACCTGGCTGCACCGCGACGGCGCCGCGCCCGGGCGTCCGGAGGCGCTGGTGGCGGCGCTGGCCGGCCTGCGATTGCCGGAAGGGGAGGGTTACGCTTGGGTGGCCGCCGAATCCGCGGTGGCCCGCGCGCTGCGCGCCGTGCTGCTGGAGCGGCATGGGCTGGACAAGGCGGCGGTGAAGGCCGCTGGCTATTGGAAGCACGGCGCCGCCGCTAGCCACGAGACGCTGGAAGGCTGAGGCGCTCAGGCCGCCACCTGGCGCGGTAGCGTTGGGTATGGGCCTCGCTCCATGGGGGAGGCGTATCCTTCCCGGCCGCCCCGAGCCTGGGAGCGCCGGGCCGCCGAAGCGGCCCGGTGGCGGGCTTCAGCCGGGCGGCGGGCCGGCGCCGGGGGAGCCGGCCT
>NZ_JACTUZ010000211.1 GCF_014490445.1 Pseudoroseomonas ludipueritiae
GGCATGGCTTCGGCCAGGGCAGGCTCGGACAGGACAGGCTCGGCTAGGTCGGGCGCCGCCGGCACGGCGGGCTCGGGCGCGGGCTGCGAGGGCAGGCTTTCCCGCACAGGCGCGCTGGGTGCCGGCGGGGCGCCGGAGCCCTCCTCCGCCTCTCCCGTCATGCCGGAGAGTGTCACCGGCACCGCTTCGATCGCCGGCGGTGGCGGGCGGCCCCGTGGCCAGAGCGCGGCCAGCACGGCGCCGTGCAGCAATACCGCCAACAGCACCGCCACGCCACGCAAAAGCACCGGCCCGCGCGGCGCCAGAGGGATCACAGCACCAGCACGCCCTGGTGCTTGGCCTTCACTTCCGGTTCCACATGGATGGTGATGATGGCGGTGCCCAGCTCGGCCTTCAGCGCCGCCTCGATCCGGTCGCAGATCTCATGCGCGTGGCTCACCGTCATGTCGCCTGGCACCACCATGTGGAATTCGACAAAGGTGGTGCGGCCGGCATGGCGGGTGCGCAGGTCATGCATCTCCAGCGCGCCCTGGGCTTCCTGCGACATCAGCACGCGGATGCGGTTGAGCAGCGCGGGCTCCACCGCCTCGTCCATCAGCCCGCCGACACTTTCGCGCAGCAGATGCCAGCCGGAGACGAGGATGTTCACCGCCGTCAGCGCCGCTAGCAGCGGGTCCAGCCAGAGAATGCCGGTGGCCGCCACCGCCGCCACGCCCACCACCACGCCCACCGAGGTAACGACATCCGCGAACAGATGCCGCGCATCGGCCAGCAAGGCGGGCGAGCGCAGGCGGCGCCCCTCCCGCCGCAGCATCAGGCCCCAGCCGGCATTGATGACGGTTGCGACAATGGAGACCGCGAGGCCGAACCCCGGCACATCCGGCATATGCGGCGCGCTGAGTGCGCCCCAGGCCTCACGCAGGATCAGCAGCGCGGCCACGATGATCAGCGCACCTTCCAGCACCGCCGAGAAGTATTCGGCCTTGGCATGACCGTAAGGATGGTTGGCATCGGGCGGCGCGGCGGAAAAGGACACGGCGGCCAGCGCCGCCAGCGCCGCCGCGACATTCACCACCGATTCCAACGCATCGGCCAGCAAGGCCACGCTGCCGGTCAGCCACCAGGCCACCGCCTTCAGGCCCAGCACCGCCAAGGCCACTATCACGCTTCCCGCCGCGAGCCGCGTCGCACGGTCCATCCGTCTCAAACCCTATGCTACCGGATCCGGTGGGCGCTTCTAAGACCGGAGAGCCCGCGCGGAGCAACTGAAAAAATGCCAAGGCCGACTTGGAAGAATCCGTGAGGTGCAACCGCAGGAAGGAACCTTTGTAACGAGGCGGCTTTGTTCCCCGCAGCCGCAACAGGGAGACGTGGTGATGTATTTTCATGACAAGCGCTTGCAGTATCCTGTGCGGGTCGAGACTCCCGACCCGCTTTTCGCCCGGCAGCTTCAGCAGGCGATCGGCGGCGTCGAAGGCGAGATCCGCGTCTGCCTCCAATATTTCTTCCAGGCCTGGGGCAACCGCAGCCCGAATCCGAAGTACCGCGACATGCTGCTGCATACCGCGACCGAGGAGATCGGCCATATCGAGATGCTCGCCACCGCCGTGGCGCTGAACCTGGAGCAGGCGCCGCTGACTCTGCAGGAATCCGCCGCCGCGGCCAGCCCGGTGGTGAATGCGGTGATGGGCGGAGAGCGCCCGCGCCATGTGGTGGAAGGCATGTTGCAGCAGCACCTGCTGTCTTCCGGCCTCGCGGCCATGCCGGTGAATTCCGACGGCATTCCTTTTGACTGCTCGCATATCTATGCCAGCGGCAACGTGGCCGGCGACATGTTCGCCAATGTCACCGCCGAGGCGACCGGCCGCACGCTGGCCGTGCGCCTCTACAATGCGGCCAAGGACCCCGGCATGAAGGACATGCTGAGCTTCCTGATCGCGCGCGACACCATGCACCAGCAGCAGTGGCTGGCGGCGATCGAGGAGCTGGGCGGCCCCGCCGCGCTGCCGATTCCGAACAGCTTCGACCAGTCGCTGGAGAAGCAGGAATTCTCCTACGTCTACATGGGCACCAATGTGAATGGCGAGGTGCCGCCGGAAGGCCGCTTCACCAGCGGCCCGTCGCTGGACGGCAAGGCGCAGTTCAGCGTCATCCAGTCCACGCCGCTGGGCCAGGCGCCGAACCTGGGCCCGGCGCGCGAGGGCTCCGGCGCGCAGGCCGAGCAGATCGGCAAGGTATGACCGGCTGGCCGGGGGAACGATCCCCCGGCCATTCCTTTCAGACCGAGAAGTATTTCGCGCGTGGGTGATGCAGCACGATGGCGCTGGTGGATTGCTCCGGATGCAGCTGCCACTCGTCGCTGATCGAGACGCCGATGCGGTCGGAATCCAGCAGCTTCAGCAGCGGCGCCTGATCCTCCAGCCGCGGGCAGGCGGGATAGCCAAAGGAATAGCGGCCGCCGCGATAGCCCTGCGCCAGCATCTTTTCCATGTCGCGGTCATCCTCTCCCGCATAGCCGAGTTCGGCGCGGATGCGCTTGTGGACGTATTCCGCCATGGCTTCCGCCATCTCCACCGAGAGGCCGTGCAGGTAGAGGTAGTCCTGGTAGCGGTTGGCCTCGAACCAGTCCCGCGCCATGTCGCTGGCCTTCTGGCCGACGGTCACGACCTGCAGCCCGATGACATCGCGCTTCTCCGGCCCATCCTCGATATCGCGGATGAAGTCGGCGATGCATTCGCCATCCTGCTTCGGCTGGCGCGGCAAGGTGAAGCGCGCGGCCTCGGTGATGCCGTCTTCCTCAAACAGGATGACGTCATTCCCCTGCCCCGCGCATTTCCAGTAGCCGTAGATGGCCTGGGGCTTGAGGATCTGCTCCTGCTCCGACAGTGCCAGCATGCGCTTCAGCACCGGGCGCAGCTCCTGCTTCGCCCAGCCGATGAAATCCTCCAGGCTGCGGCCCTGTTTCCGGAAGCCCCACTGGAACTGGTAGAGCGAGCGCTCATTGACGAAGGGCACCACCGCCTTCGGGTCGCTTTGCAGGATGCGGCTGCCCCAGAAGGGCGGCACCGGCACCGGCTCATCGGCCGTCAGCCGCCGGCGGCGCTCCTGGGCATAATTCAGGTCCACAGGCGCGAAACCGCGCGGGTCGGCGGTGCCCAGCACGCGGGTGGTGTTGCGGGACTTGCCGGCGCGCTTCTGCTGCAAGGTGCCGAGATAGCCGTCGAAATCGCTGCCCATCACCCGGTCCATCAGGTGCAGCCCGTCGAAGGCATCGCGCGCATAAGCCACGCGGCCGGAGCTATAGGCGTTGACGCAATCATCCTCGACGAAGTTGCGCGTCAGCGCGGCGCCGCCCAGCAGCACCGGCACCTCCAGCCCCTGGCGCGACATTTCTTCCAGGTTTTCCTTCATCACCACCGTGGACTTCACCAGCAGGCCGGACATGCCGATGGCATGCGCCTTGTGCTGCTGCACGGCGGCGATCATGTCGTTCAGCGGCACCTTGATGCCGAGGTTGACGACCTTGTAGCCGTTGTTGGTCAGGATGATGTCGACGAGGTTCTTGCCGATGTCATGCACGTCGCCGCGCACGGTGGCCAGCACGATGGTGCCCTTTTCCTGGCCTTCCACACGCTCCATATGCGGCTCCAGATAGGCCACCGCCGCCTTCATCGTCTCGGCGCTCTGCAGCACGAAGGGAAGCTGCATCTTGCCGGCGCCGAACAGCTCGCCCACGACCTTCATGCCTTCCAGCAGGATGCCGTTGATGATGTCGAGCGGCTTGATGCCCTTGGCCAGCGCATCGGCCAGTTCATCGTCCAGCCCTTTGCGGTCGCCATCGATGATGCGGTCCTTCAGGCGGCCCTCGACCGTCTCGGCCTTCACCTTCTTGGCGGAATCCGCCGCCTTGCGGCCGGCGAACATCTCCAGCAGCTTCTGCAAAGGATCGTAGCCTTCGCTGCGGCGGTCGAAGATCAGGTCTTCCGCGACCTTCACCTCTTCCGGCGGGATGCTGTGCAGCGGCTTGATCTTGGAGACATGCACGATGGCGCCGGTCATGCCCGCCTTCACCGCATGGTCCAGGAAGACGCTGTTCAGCACATGCCGCGAGGCCGGGTTCAGGCCGAAGGAGATATTGGACAGGCCGAGGATGATCTGGATGTCCGGGAACTTCTCCCGGATCATGCGGATGCCTTCCAGCGTCCACAGCCCGAGCTTGCGGTCGTCCTCGTTGCCGGTGGCGATGGTGAAGGTCAGCGGGTCGATCAGCAGGTCGCTCTGCGGCAACCCGTGCCTGTTGCAGGCGAAATCCACCAGCCGCTCGGCGATGCGGAGCTTGTCCTCCGGCGTCTTCGCCATGCCGACTTCGTCGATGGTCAGCGCGATGACGGCGGCGCCGAACTTCTTGGCCAGCTTCAGGCGCTCGGTCGCGTGCCCCTCGCCGTCCTCGAAATTGATCGAGTTGATGATGGGCTTGCCGCCATGCAGCTTCAGGGCGGACTCGATTACCGGCGTCTCGGTGGAATCGATCACCAGCGGCGCGTTGACGCTGCCGGTGAAGCGGCGGATCACCTCATCCATCTCGGCGCGCTCGTCGCGGCCAACGAAGGCGGTGCAGATATCGAGGGAGTTGGAGCCCTCCCCCACCTGCTCGCGCCCGATGGAGACGCAGGCATCCCAGTCATGCGCCGCCTGCCGCTCCCGCCAGGCCTTGGAGCCATTGGCGTTGCAGCGCTCGCCAATGGAGAAGTAGCTGTTCTCCTGCCGCAGTGAGACCTGGCCATAGAGGCTGGCGACCGAGGGCACCCAGAAGGACTTGCGCGCCACCGGCGCCGGACGCAGTGCCGCGCCGCCGCGCTTGCGCAGCATGGCATCCAGCGCCTGGATATGCGGCGTGGAGGTGCCGCAGCAGCCGCCGATCAGGTTGATGCCGTCCTCACTGATGAAACGCTCCATCCAGGAGGCCATCTCGGCAGCGCCCAGCGGGTAATGCGTCTTGCCGTCCACCAGCTCCGGTAGGCCGGCATTGGGCTGGCAGGAGAGCAGGCCAGGCCAGTTGGCGGCCAGCCAGCGCACATGCTCCGCCATTTCCTGTGGGCCGGTGGCGCAGTTCAACCCGATCAGCGGCACGTCCAGCGCATGGATGGCGGTCGCGGCGGCGGCGATGTCGGAGCCCACCAGCAGCGTGCCGGTGGTCTCCACCGTCACCTGCACAAAGATGGGGATGTCGCTCCCCGCCTCGGCCTTGGCGATCTTGGCCGCGTTCACGGCGGCCTTGATGAAGAGCGTGTCCTGGTTGGTCTCGGTCAGCAGCGCATCGGCCCCGCCGGCGATCAGCCCCCGGCACTGTTCCGTCAATGCCGCTTCCAGCGTGTCGTAGTCGATATGCCCGAGGCTCGGCAGCTTGGTGCCCGGCCCGATATCGCCGATAACCCAGCGGTCGCGGCCATCGGCGAAGGTTTCCGCCGCCTCGCGCGCCAGTTCCACCGAGAGCTTGTTGATCTCGAAAGCCCGGCTGCCCAGCTCGAATTCTTCCAGCGTGATGGGCGAGCCACCGAAGCTGTTGGTCAGCACCATATCCGACCCGGCCTCGTAATAGCCGCGATGGATTTCCCGCACGAGCTCAGGGCGCGAGAGGTTCAGGACCTCGGTGCAATTCTCCTTGCCCCAGAAATCCTTCTCGATCTCCAGGGTCAGCGCCTGGACGCGCGAGCCCATGCCGCCGTCGCAGAGCAGAACACGGTCGCGCAAGGCATCGAGCAGGTGGGGACGGGCCATCAGATCAGGGCCTTCCTTCAGAAGTTCAGGGACGTTTCAGAAAGGGCGGCGACCGGTGCCGCCAGGCGCCGCGCCGGCCAGAGCCGCACGGCCAGCGGCCCCGCGACTTCCACCGGCGGCAGCGGCGCGCAG
>NZ_JACTUZ010000212.1 GCF_014490445.1 Pseudoroseomonas ludipueritiae
CGCCCGCTCGGCCGCCGCCCGCAGCGGCTCCAGCGCCCGCGCCCGCTCCCGCGGCACGGCCAGGGCGAACTGCACCAGGCCGTCCCGTGCCGAAAGCCCTTGCAACATGCCGGAGGAGACGATGTCCCGGCCTGTATCCGGGTCCCGTACCGCGCCCAGGGCGGCCCGGACGGCCTCTGCAAGTGTCTCCGCCATCGCTTGAAAACCTCTTCTTCCCGGACAATATCCGCCGCGCCCTCGCTGTGGCGTGATGCAACCGCATTGCGCCCCAGCCCGGACAGGGCGACATATGGTCCGGCCCTGTCGCCCAAGCACCCGCCTGGCGCAAGCGGCCGACGACAACCTGTGCCGCGCGGTTCGCGCGGCGCGCGACGACACGTGACGGGAGATGTGCCGGCCGATGCCCTGGAACAATACTGGTGGCTCGAACTCTGGGGGGAGCCCATGGGGCAATCCGCGTCCGGGCGGCCCCTGGGGGCAACCGCCCCAGGGCGGCGGCGGCGGGCGTGGTCCCGGCGGCGGCGGCAATGGCCCTGACCTGGACGATGCCATCCGCCAGGCGCAGGCGGCGCTGCGGCGCATCCTGCCCGGCGGCGGCGGCCGTGGCGGCAATGGCAAGTGGATCGGCCTGGGCGTTCTCGCGCTGATCGCGGTCTGGGCCGCCAGCGGCATCTACCGCGTGCAGCCGGACGAGCAGGGCGTGGTGATGCGCTTCGGCGCCTTCAACCGCACCACCCAGCCCGGCCTGAACTACCGCATCCCCTGGCCGGTGGAGAGCGTGACCACGCCGCGCGTGACGCGCATCAACCGCATCGACATCGGCTTCCGCTCGCCCAACGACACGCCGCTCTCCCGCCCCGTCTCCGCCCGGGACGTGCTGGAGGAGAGCATGATGCTGACGGGCGACGAGAACATCATCGACATCGACTTCGCGGTGTTCTGGCGCATCCGCGACGCGGGCGAATACCTGTTCAACACCCGCAACCCCGACCAGACCGTGAAGTCGGCGGCCGAGAGCGTGATGCGCGAGGTGGTGGGCCGCACCCCCATCCAGCCGGCGCTGACGGAGGCCCGCGCGCAGATCGAGCAGGCGGTGCGCCAGGGCGCGCAGTTCATCCTCGACCAGTATGGCTCGGGCATCGAGATCACGCAGATCCAGCTGCTGAAGGTGGACCCGCCGCCGGCCGTGATCGACGCCTTCCGCGACGTGCAGCGCGCCAACGCGGACCGCGAGCGCGCCCGCAACGAGGCCGAGGCCTATCGCAACGACATCATCCCCCGCGCCCGCGGCGAGGGCCAGCGCATGATCCAGGAGGCCGAGGGCTTCAAGGAATCGCAGGTCGCCCGTGCCCGTGGTGAGGCCGCGCGCTTCCTGTCCGTGCTGACCGCCTACCAGACCTCCCAGGACGTGACGGTGCGCCGCCTCTACCTGGAGACGATGGAAGAGATCCTGCGCAAGAACCCGAAGATCGTGGTGGACGACCGGCTGCAGGGCGTCGTGCCCTATCTGCCGCTGGATGGGCAGGGCGCCGCGCCGCAGCGCGCGCCGCAGGCCCCGGCCCAGGGCGCGGCCCAGTCCACGCCGCCGGCGCCGCCCGCCGTGCTCAATCGCCAGGGGGGAGCCGCCCGATGAACCGCTTGACGCTTCTGGCGGGCGTGGCCGTGGTGGCCGTGGTCGCCGCCGCCTCCACCCTCTTCACGGTGCAGCAGACCGAGCAGGTGATGATCACCCAGTTCGGCCAGCCCATCCGCGTCATCTCGAAGCCGGGCCTGCACGCCAAGATCCCGTTCATCCAGGCCGTGGTTTCCTTCGACCGCCGCCTGCTGGACTACGACGCGCCGGGCGAGGAAATCATCCTGGGCGACCAGCGCCGGTTGATCGTGGACAGCTTCACCCGCTTCCGCATCTCCGACCCGCTGCGCTTCTTCCAGACCTCGGGCGCGCAGGAAGCGGGCATCCGGGGCCGGCTCTCCTCGATCGTCTCCTCCTCGCTGCGCCGCGTGCTGGGCAGCCAGCCGCTGCTGGGGGTGCTCTCCTCCGAGCGGCAGAAGATCATGGATGAGATCAAGCGGCAGGTGAATGCCGAGGCCACGCAGTTCGGCATCACGGTGGAGGATGTGCGCATCCGCCGCGCCGACCTGCCGGAAGAGAATACCCAGGCGGTGCTGAACCGCATGCAGTCGGAGCGCGAGCGCGTGGCCCGCGAGGCCCGCGCCGAGGGCGCCGAGGTGGCCGCCCGCATCCGTGCCGGCGCCGACCGCGAGCGCACCGTGCTGCTGGCCGAGAGCCATGCCCAGGCCGATGTGCTGCGCGGCCAGGGCGAGGAGGAAGCGATCCGCCTCTTCGCCGAGGCCTTCCAGCGGGACCCGCAGTTCTTCCAGTTCTGGCGGAGCATGCAGGCCTACCGCGAGGCCTTCTCGGAAGGCGATTCGCGGCTGGTGCTGACGCCGGACTCGGAATTCTTCCGCTACTTCCGGTCCAGCCAGTCCGGCGTGCCCGCCCCGGCGGCCGCCCCGCCGGCGAGCCCGGCGGGCAACCGCCCGGCTCCGGCTGCGCCGCAGCCGGAACCCGCGCCGGCGCCCTGAGGCCGAGTATCCAAATGTTCCAAAACGGGCCGCATCCCTTGCGGCCCGTTTCGAGTTGAGCTTTCTCGTAACTGCTTGCGGTTACGGGCTTTGCCTTTACGGGCAGCGGCCCCATTTCCACCGCGTTCTTGACCCACGCGGCCGATATCGGTCGAAAGCGAGGTTCTGCCGATGCGTCTCGCCCCCATGATGCTGGCCGCTGCCGTGGCCGCTGCCCCACTGACAGCACCGCTGTCGGCCTGGGCGCAGCCCACCATGACTGCGCCCAGCGTGACCCCCCCTCGAACCACACCGCCCGCACCCCCGGCGGTGGCCACGCCCGAGAGCTTCGCGCCCCTGGCGCGGCGGCTGCTGCCGGCGGTGGTGAATGTGCAGACCAGCCAGACCATTGGCGGTCCGCGCGCCGGGCGCCCCGATGCGCCGGAGATCCCGCAGGCCCCGCCGGGCAGCCCCTTCGAGGAGCTGTTCCGCGACTTCCTGGAGCGCCAGCGGCCGGGCCAGCGCCCGGGCCAGCCGCCGCGCCGGGCGCAGAGCCAGGGCTCGGGCTTCATCATCGATGCCTCGGGCATCATCGTCACCAACAACCACGTCGTGGACGGCGCCGACGAGATCAACGTCGTGCTGCAGGACAACACGACGCTGAAGGCCGAGCTGGTGGGCGTCGATGCCCGCACGGACCTCGCGGTGCTGCGGGTGAAGACCGACAAGCCGCTGCCGACGGTGGCCTTCGGCGATTCCGACAAGGCCGAGGTTGGTGACTGGGTGCTGGCCATCGGCAACCCGCTGGGCTTCGGCGGCAGCGTCACCTCGGGCATCGTCTCGGCCCGTGGGCGCAACATCAATGCCGGCCCCTACGATGACTTCATCCAGACGGATGCGGCCATCAACCGCGGCAACTCGGGCGGCCCGCTGTTCAATGTCCAGGGCGAGGTGATCGGCATCAACACCGCCATCGTCTCCCCCTCCGGCGGCTCGATCGGCATCGGCTTCTCCATCCCGTCCAACCTGGCCAAGAACATCGTGGCGCAGCTGCGTGACGGCGGCCGGGTGAAGCGTGGCTGGATGGGCGTGAATATCCAGCAGGTGACGGAAGAGATCGCCGAGAGCCTGAACGTGCCCGGCGGCGCCCGTGGCGCCCTGGTGGCGCGCGCCGACGAGAACGGCCCCGCCGCCAAGGCCGGCGTGCGGAACGGCGACGTGATCCTGCGCTTCAACAACCAGGACGTGAAGGAGATGCGCAACCTGCCGCGCATCGTGGCCGAGACGCCGGTGGGCACCGAGGTGCCGATGACTGTCTGGCGCAACGGCAAGGAAGAGCAGCTGAAGCTGACGGTGGCGGAACTGCCGACCGACCTGCAGGCCGCCGCCACGGCCGCGCCCGAGCAGACCCGCCCTGGCGCCGCGCTGGAGCTTTCCGGCCTGGGCCTGAAGGTCTCTCCCATCACCCCCGAGGTGAAGGAGCGCTTCAGCCTGCGCGACGAGGCCAAGGGCGTGGTGGTGACCGAGGTGGCGCCGGGCAGCAGCGCGGCCGAGCGTGGCATCACCGCCGGCGACCTGATCGTGGAAGTGCAGCAGAACCGCGTCTCCACCCCGCAGGAGGTGCGCGAGCAACTGGAGCGCCTGCGCAAGCAGAACCGCCCCAGCGCGCTGCTGCTGATCGAGAATGGCCAGGGCCAGCGCTTCGTGCCGCTGCGCCTGCGGGCCGAGGGCGGCAGCCCGGGCTGAACCGGGGCTTCGCCAGGAAAAGGGAAGGGGGGCTTCGGCCCCCCTTTTCCGTGTCAGGCCGCGAAGTCGGCGGCGCGGTAGCCCTGGGCATAGAGCAGGGCGCACAGGTCGCCATGGTCCACCCGCGCCCGTGCCGTGGCGGCCACCACCGGCTTGGCGTGGTAGGCCACGCCCAGGCCGGCGGCGCCCAGCATCGCCAGGTCGTTGGCGCCATCGCCTACCGCCACGGTGGCGGTGAGCGGCAGGCCCAGTTCGGCGGCCAGCTTCTTCAGGATGGTCAGCTTGGCGTCGCGGTCGAAGACCGGCTCTTCAACCCGGCCGGTCAGGGCGGCGCCGTCATCCAGCAGGATATTGGCGTGGTGGCTGTGGAAGCCGAGCTTCTCCGCCACCCGCGAGGTGAACCAGGTGAAGCCGCCGGAGGCGATGGCGCAATGCGCCCCATGCGCGCCCATGGTCCGCACCAGCACCTCGGCGCCGGGCATCATCTCGATCTTGGCCCAGGTTTCTTCCAGCGCCGCCAGCGTCAGGCCCTTGATCATCGCCACCCGCTCCCGCAGCGAGGTGGCGAAGTCGATCTCGCCATTCATGCTGCGCTGGGTGATGGCGGCGATCTGGTCCTGCACCCCGGCATAGGCCGCCAGCTCGTCCAGCGTCTCGGCGGTGACGATGGTGCTGTCCATGTCCGCCACCAGCAGCTTCTTGCGGCGGCCCTCGGCGGCCTGCGCGATGCAATCCACCGGCGCCCCTTCCAAAGCGCTGCGCGCGATGGCATCGGCCTGTTCCGGGGCGAGGCCGGAGAAGGGAAGGTCCACGGCCTCGCCCTCCGCCAGCCAGTCCGGGGTGCCGGCTTGGCCGCCGAGGTCGAGAAGGGCCGCGCGCACGCGGGAAATGACGGACGCCTGCAGGATACCCGGCGGGGCGATCAGGGTGAGGATATGAGACATCGGGGCCGGACCATGCCTGTGCAGCCATGAGTGATCAACCTTTCGCGCTGCTGGTGGCGGGGCCCACCGCATCCGGCAAGTCCGCCCTGGCGCTGGCCCTGGCCGAGCAACTGGGCGGCACGGTCATCAATGCCGATTCCATGCAGGTCTATGACGGGCTGCGCGTGCTGACCGCCCGCCCGAGCCCGGAGGAGGAGGCGCGCGCGCCGCACCGCCTTTACGGCGTGCATCCGCCGGGGCAGGCCGCCAGCGTCGCTTGGTGGCGGGAGCGGGCACTGGAGGAAATGGCGGCGGCGCGGCTGCCGATCCTCTGCGGCGGCACCGGCCTCTATTTCCGCAGCCTGACCCAGGGCCTGACCGAAGTGCCGCCCGTGCCGCCCGAGGCGCGGGAGGAAGCGCGCGCCTTCCTGGCGGAGCATGGCCCCGCCGCCCTGCATGCCCGGCTGGCGGCCGAGGACCCGGACACCGCCGCCCGCCTGCGCCCCAGCGACAGCCAGCGCCTGG
>NZ_JACTUZ010000213.1 GCF_014490445.1 Pseudoroseomonas ludipueritiae
CAGGGCGGCGGCCTGGTAGAGGTCCAGCGCATCCGCCAGGGCGCCGGCGGCCAGCAGGCACTGCGCCTGCCGCAGCATGGCGGGCAGGTCCTCCGGCAGCAGCCGCAGCAGGGCGGCATAGGCGCGGGCGGCGCCGTGCCAGTCCCGGGCCTCGCGCAGCTGGTCGGCCTGCTGCCGCAGGCGGAGGGTCTCGGGACTTCCTTGCGCTACCATGCGGAGTGCATCATGACCCTCGCGTCTTCCACCGCCCGCGCCTGCAAAGCAAGCCATGGCCGAGCTGGCGCGGAATGTTTAGGTTGCCGTGCCGGCACGGTTCCGCCAAGCGGCGGGCCGTCCGGCTGCCTGCCACTGTCCAGGGTATCCGGTTCATGCGCCCCCGCATCTATATCGACGGCCACAACCTCGCGCTCGACCAGGGCACCGGTGTCGCGACCTATGCCCGCAACCTCAGCTTCCGGCTGGGCGCGCTGGGCGCCGAGGTGGGCGTGCTCTACGGCACCCGCGCCAGCCCCAGCCGCAACGAGCTGATCCGCGAGATCGCCTTCTTCGACAACCGCGTGGGCGAGGCTTCCTCGCTGCTGAAATGGATGCGCTCGGCGCGGCGGACCATGCTCTCGCCCTTCGGGGAATACGCCTCCTCCGTGCCGATCACCGGCCGCGTGGTGGCGAATACCTTCGAGAACCGGATGCCGCATTTCGACCATCTCTGGAATGTCGAGAACGGCTTCACCGTCGCCTACAACCATTTCCGCCACTACAAGGCGCGGCTGACGGTGGGCATGCCGCGCCCGCCGCAGATCATGCACTGGACCTATCCGCTGGCCATGCGGGTGCCCAAGGCCAAGAACATCTACACGCTGCACGACCTGGTGCCGCTGCGGCTGCCCTATACCACCCTGGACCACAAGCGCCGCTACTTCCGCCTCAACCGGCTGATCGCGAAGAAGGCCGACCACATCATCACGGTCAGCGAGGCCTCGAAGCGCGATATCGTCAACCTGCTGGGCGTGGACCCGGAGAAGGTGACGAATACCTACCAGTCCGTGGAGATCCCGAGGAAATTCGCGGAAAAGCCGATCCCCGAGGCGCAGGACGAGATCAAGGGTTCCTTCGGCCTCGACTGGAAGGGCTACTTCATGTTCTTCGGCGCCATCGAGCCGAAGAAGAACGTGGGCCGCATGATCGAGGCCTTCCTGTCTTCCGGCTCCGAGCTGCCGCTGGTGATCGTCGGCAAACAGGCCTGGAAGAGCGAGGAGGAGCTGAAGCTGCTCTTCGACGACCATATCCGCTACCAGGTGCAGGAAGGCTCTATCCTGCGCGTGAAGCGCAAGATCATCCTGCTGGACTACGCGCCCTTCCGCCTGCTGGTCTCGCTGATCCGCGGCGCCAAGGCCTGCCTCTTCCCCTCGCTCTACGAAGGCTTCGGCCTGCCGGCGCTGGAGGCGATGAAGCTCGGCACGCCGGTGATGACCTCCAATACCTCCTCCCTGCCCGAGGTGGTGGGGGATGCCGCCATCACGGTCGACCCCTATGACGTGCGCGCCATGGTGGAGGCGATCCGCGCGCTCGACCACGATGCCGATCTGCGGAACTGGCTGGAACATGCCGGCCCGCGCCGCGCCGACCTCTTCTCCGCCGAGAGCTATGAGCGCCGCCTGGCCGAGGTCTACAACCGCCTGGGCGTGCGGGTGGAGCCGGGGGCCGGCGGCACGGCCGCGCCGCCCCTGGCCGAGGCGGCCGATTAGGGCACGCCAGGGCTTCTAACGGCTTTGGTTGCGCTGCCGCCACAGCCTGTGGCCCTGTTGCAACAGCCCTGAGCGAAGACAAACTGTAAGGCATCCCGACGTTGACGCTCGCCCTGCCGTCACGACACCGTGGGGTTCCTGACGCTTCCGGGGGGGAGCGTCGCCACGGATTGAGGGGGAGGCGATGTTGGAGCGAGAGGACGGGCAACGCATCGCCATGCCTGCGATGGGGCAGAGCCTCATCGCCGATTCCGCCGACCGGCTGACCCGGGAGCGTGGCGGGCAGACCGGCTGGTGTGGCCCCGCCGCCATCGCGCTCGCCGCCGGCTGCGGCTATGCCGAGGCCTGCGCCCTGCTGCGTCGCGTGGCGCCCGAGCGCTATGCCGGGCAGCCGGATATCGTCACCGCCTATTGGCGCGATGTGCTGGAGGCGCTGCGCCATCTCGGCCTGCCCGCCGCGCCGCTGCCGGTGGAAAAGCCGGAGGGGCGCGGCCCCACCCTGCTGGGGCTGGCGCGGCGCGGCGGGCTGGAGCCGGGGCTCTACCTGGTGCGTGTCACCGGCCATTTCCTGCTGCTGGCACTGCATGGCTTCGGCCTGGCGCAGGTGCATGACAACCGCCTCTCGGGCGCCGTGCTCTCGGTGCGCAGCCACGGGCTCTGCCGCGTGACGCATCTGGCGCGGCTGCCGCGCGGGCTGGAATAGCTTCTCCCCCTCACTTTCGTTTTCCTTGCGGGTGGCGGGGGGTAAGCCTATATGGGCAACAGAACATCTTCGCTGCACAGTCAGGGGGGTGGCCTTAGGGCCGCCTTTTTTTGTTTTTGGATCACGACGACAACAACGCCACCGATGGCACGCCCGACGACCTTCCCCAGGAAGGGCTGGAGGCGCGCATCGCCGCCGCCATCACGCCGACGCTGGCGGCGATGGGCTATGAGATCGTGCGCGTGCTGATCCAGGGCAAACAGGTGCCGACGGTGCAGATCATGGCCGACCGCACCGATGGCCGCCCGATCGGCGTGGCCGATTGCGAGGCCATCAGCCATGCCGCCGGCGCCGTGCTGGACGTGGACGACCCATTCCCCAAGGAATGGCACCTAGAGGTCTCCTCCCCGGGCATCGACCGGCCGCTGACGCGCACCAAGGACTGGCTGCGCTTCGCCGGGCACCTCGCCACCGCCGAGATGAGCATCCCCTTCGAGGGCCGCCGCCGCTTCCGTGGCTTTATTCTGGGCGCCGATGAGGAAAGCGTGCGGCTGAAGCTGGAGGACGGCGGCGAGGTGACCCTGCCCCGTGCCGACATGCGCCGCGCCAAGCTGGTGCTGACCGACGAACTGATCGCCGCGACCGCGGCCCAGGCCGGGGTGAACCCGGACGGGGATGACCTGTCCGAGGACGACTCCGACGCCTCCACCTTGCCCAAGAGGAACTAGGATCATGGCCGTGGACATCGCCATTGCCCGCCCGGAGCTTCTGCAGGTCGCGGATGCCGTGGCGCGCGAGAAGATGATCGAGCGCGACGAGGTGCTGGAGGCCATGGAACAGGCCATCCAGAAGGCCGGCCGTGCCAAGTACGGGCACGAGAAGGACATCCGCGCCGTCATCGACCGCCGCACGGGCGAGGTGAAGCTCTCCCGCTGGTCTGAGGTGGTGGAGGCCGAGCCGGTCGAGAACGAGGCGACGCAGATCCCGCTGCGCATCGCGCAGAAGGTGCAGCCGGGCATCGAGGTCGGCCAGTTCATCGTCGATCCGCTGCCGCCGATCGACTTCGGCCGCATCGCCGCGCAGACCGCCAAGCAGGTGATCGTGCAGCGGGTGCGCGAGGTGGAGCGCTCCAAGCAGTTCAACGAGTACAAGGACCGCGTGGGCGAGGTCGTGAACGGCGTCGTCAAGCGCACCGAGTACGGCAACCTGATGGTCGATCTCGGCCGCGCCGAGGCGCTGCTGCGCCGCGACGAGACCATCCCGCGCGAGGCCTTCCGCAACGGCGATCGCGTGCGTGCCTATATCTATGACGTGCGCGAGGAGCCGCGTGGCCCGCAGGTCTTCCTGAGCCGCACGCATCCGGGCTTCCTGGCCAAGCTGTTTGCCCAGGAAGTGCCCGAGATCTACGACGGCATCATCGAGATCAAGGCCGTGGCCCGCGACCCGGGCTCGCGCGCCAAGATGGCGGTGGTGTCCCGCGACTCCTCCATCGACCCCGTTGGCGCCTGCGTCGGCATGCGCGGCTCGCGCGTGCAGGCGGTGGTGGCCGAGCTGCAGGGCGAGAAGATCGACATCATCCCCTGGTCGCCCGAGAACGCCACCTTCGTGGTGAACGCGCTGGCGCCGGCTGAGGTGACCAAGGTCGTGCTGGACGAGGACACGCGCCGGGTTGAAGTCGTGGTCCCCGATGACCAACTCTCCCTCGCGATCGGCCGCCGCGGCCAGAACGTGCGCCTGGCCAGCCAGCTGACCCGCTGGGATATCGACATCCTCACCGAGGCTGAGGAATCGGAGCGCCGCCAGGAGGAATTCCGCAAGCGCACCGGCCTCTTCGTCGAGGCGCTGGACGTGGATGACGTCATCGCCGGCCTGCTGGTGACCGAGGGCTTCGGCACCGTCGAGGAACTGGTCGATGTGCCCGACGAGGAGCTGGCCGAGGTCGAGGGCTTCGACGAGGACGTGGCCGCCGAGCTGAAGCGCCGCGCCCAGGCCTTCCTGGACCGCCGCGACCAGGAACTGGACGAGAAGCGCCGCGCGCTGGGCGTCGAGGATGCGGTGGGCGAGGCCGGTGGCTTCTCCCCGGCCATGATGGTCACGCTGGGTGAGAAGGGGATCAAGACCCTGGACGACCTGGGCGACCTGGCGGCCGATGAGTTGATCGAGATCCTCGGCACCGAGGCGGTGGACGAGGAAACGGCGAACGCCATCATCATGGCGGCGCGTGAGCATTGGTTCGCCGCGGAGAATGATGCCGGCGAGAAGGCCGGCAGCGAGAGCGGCGAGGAGAAGACCGACGACCAGCAATCCTGAACACGCCCCGGCCACCGGGCCAGCGCCTGAGCTGGCCCCGGAGGCGCCGACCGAGCGGCCGCCGAAGCCGATGCCCAAGGCGGATGGAGCGGACTCCGAGAGGGGTCCGCTGCGCCGTTGCATCGTGACGCGGGAAACCGGGCCCAAGGAAGCGATGATCCGCTTCGTGCTGAGCCCGGGGCGGGAACTGGTGCCGGATCTGGCGGGCAGGCTGCCCGGCCGGGGAATGTGGTTGAGCGCGCGTGCCGATGTGCTAGAACGCGCGCAGGCTCGCGGCGCCTTTTCCAGGGCGGCCAAGGGCCTGGTGATACCGCCCCCCGATCTTCGCGCCCGAATCGAACATGGCCTTCGCGCTCGCCTGCGCGACCATGTGGGTTTGGCGCGCAGGGCGGGGCAGGCCGTCTGTGGCTTCCAGCAGGTGCGGGAATGGCTGCAGAACGGCCGGGCCGGCCTTCTGGTGGAAGCGGCGGACGGCAGCGAAGCGGAGCGGCGGCGGTTGCAGGGCAGGCATGACCTTCCTGTGGTGACCATCCTCTGCGCCGAGGAATTAGGGGCGGTCTTCGGGCGCGATCATGCGGTGCATGTGGGCGTGGCGTCCGGGCGGATCGCCGAGATGATTATGCAGGAGGCTGGTCGATTGGCCGGATTTACTGTCAACGCGAACGGAGCGGGGTCGTGAGCCCGGCAACGGCTCGCGTTTGGATACATGGCAGACAACGGATCGGATATTAGCGAGCGCATGAGCGACCAGAACGAACAGGACGGCGGCAAGGGCCGCCTGAGCCTTCGGCCCAGCGGCCGGTTGGAACTCGGCAAGACCGAGCAGGCCGGCAGCGTGCGGCAGTCGTTCAGCCATGGCCGCTCGAAGACTGTGCAGGTCGAGGTGGTGAAGAAGCGCGCCCCGGGCGCGCCGGCTCCCGCCCAGAAGCCGGGGGGTGCCGCCACGGGGCCGCGCCCGGCCGGTGGCCCGCA
>NZ_JACTUZ010000214.1 GCF_014490445.1 Pseudoroseomonas ludipueritiae
GGCTCTACAGTATCACTTCTGCCCTGCACCACCGTTCGCAACAGAACCGTGCGGAGCACGTTGCTTTGATCGCGCCCAACATCATGAGTGATGACCCAAGCCACTACGGGACCACCTTCGTCTAGCACGCTGTGCGGCACGCCAACGGCATGCGGCACTATGTCTTGGTGACTCTTTTGCAACCCACCCGGGCTGCAGCGGCGACCGGCCCAACACTGCGGCCGGACTACGCCTGTCTGACGGATTGCGGCAGTGGCCGAGTGCCCGCTGCGCGTCACTCCGTAATTAAAGGCTTATGTGTTAGCGAGGATTTAAATATGACATGGCCTGACCGGCAGCAGTCATTCCAGCCCCGACAGGATTCTTGAAGACGCCGCCAGGAGCCCGCACGATCACCGTAGCGGCGCCGTGGAGCCCTAGTGTTGAGGCGAGTCTCTACTCTCGGCCTGACCTGGCGAAGTAGCGGCTCGGCGTCTGGCCTAATGCCTTCTTAAACATGGTGATGAAGGCGGTGACCGACTCGTAGCCGAGGTCGCCCGCCACCTGCTGCACCGATGCGCCGCCCGCCAACTCACGCATCGCGACAACCAGGTGGAACTGCTGCCGCCAGCGCCCGAAGCTCAGCCTCGTCTCTGTCAGCATCAGCCGCGTCAGCGAACGCTCGCTCATGGCGACGCGCGCCGCCCATTCCCCCAGCGTGCTGCGGTCGCCCGGATTGGCCGTCAGGGCATCCGCGATCAGGCGGATCTTGGGATGATTGGAGACGGGAAGATTGAGATGCTCCTTCGGCATCAGCGCCAGCTCGTCGAGGAGCACGCGCACCAGCCGGCCGTTCTGGTCGTCCGGCGCGTAATCATGCGGTGCGTCCGCCAGACGGTGGATCATCTCCCGCACCATCGCCGAGACGGTGATGGTGCAGCACTGCTCCGGCAGAGCGGCCGCGCCCGGCTCGACAAAGAGGTAGGAGAGGCGCGCGTTTGGCGTGGCACGGTTGCTGTGAAGCTGGCCGCCCGGGATCCACACCCCGCGATGGGGCGGCACCACCCATAGGCCATTGGCGGCGGTGCAGGTGACGGCACCTTCCAGGGCCAGCACCAGTTGCCCCTTGCGGTGCCGGTGCATTGGTATCTCCAGGACGTAGTTCCTGAAATCGAGGCGCAGTGCGACCGCCGGGCGGTCGGTCTGGTCTGGGTCATGCTCCGTGGTGCAGGAGAGCAGGGGCATCACGTTTGGCCGGATTTAGAGATTGTTTGGCAGGGTATCGCAATCCGTAGCCAGGGTAAGCCGCTATGTGAGCGATGCTGACCGGAATCGTGCCCGACACATCATCTGACCAATCAAGGAGGTAAACCATGGGCGAGAAGGTTGCCATCATCACCGCGGCTGGCAGCGGCATGGGGGCCGCGACGGCGCGGCGGCTCGCGGCGGACGGGTTCAAGGTCGCGGTCCTGTCCTCCTCCGGCAAGGGCGAGGCGCTGGCGCGGGAACTCGGCGGCCTCGGGGTGACCGGCTCAAACCAGTCCGCCGAGGATCTCGAGCGGCTGGTGGATCAGACGATGCAGCGCTGGGGCCGGGTCGACGTGCTGGTCAACAGCGCCGGGCATGGCCCACGGGCGCCCATCTTGGAGATCACCTACGAGCAGTGGCACGCGGGCATGGACGTCTACTTCATGAACGTGGTGCGGCCGGTGCGGCTGGTGGCACCCCTCATGAAGGCGCAGGGCGGCGGCGCCATCATCAACATCTCAACGGCCTGGGTCGTCGAACCCAGCGACATGTTCCCGACTTCGGCCGTGTTCCGGGCAGGGCTGGCCGCTTATACCAAGATCTTCGCCAACACTTATGCGGCCGACAACGTGCGGATGAACAACGTGCTGCCGGGCTGGATCGACAGCCTGCCTGCCACCGAGGAACGGCGGCAGAGCGTGCCGATGGGCCGCTACGGCCGGGCCGAGGAGGTCGCCGCGACCATCAGCTTCCTGGCGTCCGACGGAGCGGGCTACATTACCGGCCAGAACCTCCGGGTGGATGGTGGCGTCACGCGGGCGATCTGACCGGCATGGGTGCTGTGATGGGGAATAGCGGGATTGTGGTGCGTGACATGCCGCAGCCATGGGAAGGCGGCCTGCTGGCGCTCAGGCTCGAAGGCGTGGCAGCAGGCTGATGGACTGGCCCTGGTTCCCGGTATGGTCCACCAGTGGCCGGGAACAGTGGCGCCATAGCGGTTAGGGCCTGTCGGCCATTCGTCGCCATCGGCTTGGTAGAAAGCTGCTGAACCGTTCGAATGGCTGCTCTGGGTGCTGAGCGGTCAGTCGCGGCAATCGCAGGGCAGCCAACCAACGGGCACACTGATGGAAGATTACCGTACCGGGTGCTGCCGGAGAAGGCTGCAGATTCAGACACTCAGACGCCCCAAGTGCACGCCTCAAAGCGGGCGCTGCCTCGCCCGCATGCGATGAGGCACGATCCCTGGTGCCCCTCCCTGTTCACGAGGAGGGGCACGGCTGAACTTCACCGTTCTCGCCAGAGCCAAGCCTGACAGCCCCGTGTCTCCTTCTGAGGGAGACCTAGGGGCGAACGGCTGTTACTTCGATCTCGACCAACCAGCCGGGGTTCACCAGTCCTGCTACCTGCATGACGGAGCGCGCAGGAAGGTTAGGCTGGGCCGCGGTGCCGTATCGTTCAGTATAGGCTGCCATGAAGCCCTCGAAGTCCATGCGGCCTGCCTTATCCGGGTCGCCGACGAGAAAAACCTGCATGCGCACGACATCGCCCAGGCCGAGGCCGATGGAGCGCAGCGCGGCCTCGATACGATCGAGCACGGATTTTGTCTGCGTGCGGGTATCGCCAAAGGAGGCCGTGGAATTGCGCGGGGCGTCCTGATTCGTCGCTGCCGGAACCATGCCGCTGACGAGGACCTGTGTGCGGCCGGCGGGAATCTCCACCGCCATGGCGATAGGGAAGTTGGAGCCGGGTGTGCGATGGCGCGTGACGTCCTGCGCGGCGGCCGGGAGGGCAAGCGCGCAAAGGGCGGCCGAAAGCGTAAGCACACGGATCATTGGCGAAGGGCCTTCACGTCATCAGGGGTTGCGGGATCGGCGACGTAGCGATTGCCGAGGTTACTGCGGACGTAGTTGACGACGGCGGCAACCTGCGCATCGTCCATCTGGTTCGCGAAGCCCGGCATGCCACGCAGGCCGTTGAGGACGATGCTGGCGGGATAACCGGCCTGCTCCAGCTTCTCATTGCCGGCGAGTGCCGGATAGCGGCCTGCGCCGGTGGCGCCACGCCCGTCGGGCATATGGCAGCCAGCACAGGTCGCGGCGTAGAGCGCGGCGCCCTCACGCTGGCCAAAGCGGGTCGCGGAGACGAAGCCGTGGCTGTCTGACGCCGCGCCATCGTTCCGCTGCTGCGCGCTGGCTGGCGCTCCTGCGGCGGCTGGATCCTGTTGTGATTGCGGCTGCTGCGCGGCGGCGGGGAGAGCGAGGAGAGCCGCCGCGGTCGCGGCGATGGCAAAGCGGTTCATGTGGACACCACACGGCGATGGAGGCGGGAGACGGCATCCAGAGCAGAAAGGACGGCGCCTTCCTGCCAAGCGGGAATATACGAGGCGTGCTCGCCGGCCAGCAGGATACGGTTGTCGAGCGCGCACAGATTGTCGTAGTGCTCCGCCCGCGTCGTATCGGTCCATATGCCATTGCAGCCGAGTGCCCAGGGAACGCGATGCCAGCCGACAGAGGCGCCGTTGTCGAACTCCTCCCGATACTGAGGATGGATCTGGGCGCCCCATTCCACGGCCCGGCGGACACGCTCCTCCGGGGGCAGGGCTGTGAACTCGAAGGCATAGGGGCCGAAGGCATAGGCACCGAGAAGGACACCCTTGCCGCGCGAGCCGTAGCCATAGGCTGGGTACTGGATCATGCGGATCGGCAGATCGGTATAGGTGATGCCGGCGTAGATGTGCTCGTCCTGCTCCCAGAAGCGGCGCTTCATCTGCAGGCCGACCTTCACCGAAGCGGCATAAGGCACAGCCTGGATGGCGGCAGCCATCGGGCCGCTGACATTCATCTCCAGCTGGCTCAGGATCGAGAGGGGGATCGTGGCAAGGCAATAGTCGGCGTGGGCCTGCTGTACCGCTCCAGGGCGGTTCGTCTCCTCGAAGGCCACGGTGACGCCGCGGTCGTCCTGCTGGATGCCGACGACCTTGCGGTTGTACTGGATCATGTCACCGCATTCGCGTGCCATGGCCTGCGCGATCACGTCCATGCCACCGACGGGTTGGAACATCGTCATCTGGAACTCATAGAGCGCACCCGAGGCGAGATACGACCAGCCGCGAGAGGAGAGGACGTCCTTCAGTGACATCGGTTCGGACGGCACGGGGCGGGCGCTCAATCCGCCACCCGGGTCTTTCTCGAAACCGCGGCGGTCGGAGGTCAGCACGTTCTTCGCATAATTCAGATTGCGGTCGAGTGCTCCGAAGCTTCGAAGAGATTCGATGAGGATCTCGCCGTCTTCTTTCGTGATCATCTCGTCCAGCTTGCCCTGCCGCGTGGACTTGGCGAGCAACTCGGCAATGCCGCCTTGGTAGTCCGCCATGATCTCGCGATAGCGCTTCGGACGGCCGTTGAAGGCCTGAACGCCATGGACCATCGCATTGTGGTTGACCTGAATGAACGGCTCCAACGGCACGTTCAGCCGGTGGGCATAATCCAGGATGCCACGGTGATTATAGGGAATGCGCCAAGGACCAGGATTGAAATACTGGCCTTCATCGAAGCGGATCTCCTGCGTCGCGCCCCCGAGTTCGGTGTAGCGGTCGCCGCCGCGCAGGGTCCAGACGCGGCCGCCAGCCTTCTCACGGTATTCCAGCACCTGGACGCGGTAGCCGGCCTTGCGCAGTTCCATCGCGGCAACCATGCCCGCAACGCCGGCGCCCAGAATAAGAACGGAAGCACCCTTGGGGTCGCCTTCGAGGCGGATGGGGCCAGTATAGCTGGAAGCGGCTGACACGCCGAGGGCGGTCATCGCCTGGTACATTGCGGCGCCGCCTGCGGCGAGGCCGATACGAGTGAGAAGGCCGCGGCGAGTTGCAGCGGCCGTGGGAATGTCACTCATGGATTGCGTCCGCCTCCTGGTGCTCGCAAGCGTGGGACAGCGAAGCGAACTCCCGCCAGCCGATTCGGCTCTGGCGAACTGCACGGATGCGTGAGCGTGTACTCACCTGACCACGACGGCTAGAGGGTTTGGGTGCATCCGCCCGTCCAAGGCTTTCACGACGGTGCCGCTGGTATTCATCTTCAGGTACCAGGCGCTTGGCTGCGCCAAGCGGGATGCTGCTCGGCAGTCACCGGATGATGAATGAGGAGAAGAGTCAGATGATTAGCCGCTTGATCTAGCAACAGCTTGCTGGCGGCCAGCCTTGGCAGTGACGCTCGTCAAGACCTACTCGCCAAATTGATGGCGAGGTGAGCGTCTATCCGGCTTTAGAGGGCTTCTTTCCGGAAGCGGCCATTCTGCCTGCGGCTTAATCTGGCCATATGAATCATCGCTGGCGGAGTTCGGTTTGGGCCGAACCCGGCGACAGCCGCCGGTTGCGGCAACGGTCCAACCGCCTCCATGAGGCTTGGTTAGGCTGTAGTGTATCGTGCTTTGAAAAGGAACCTGAAAGACCGCTTCTTAGAGCCCGCTTCATAACGGCCGAGGCAGGGTGAGCGGCGA
>NZ_JACTUZ010000215.1 GCF_014490445.1 Pseudoroseomonas ludipueritiae
ATGGCGTGCTCTGGGAGGATTCCGCCTTCCGCCGCCGCGTCGCCGCCATTGAAGTGGAGTTGAAGGCGCTGGAGATCACGCAGATGCGCGTGGTGGCCAACCAGCGGCACCGGGATGCCGACAAGCCGGACCCCGCTTCCTCCATCCTGAAGATCCGGGGTTCCGAGTTGCAGCAGGCCACCACCGAACTGCTGCTGGATGTCGCTGGTCCTTATGCCCAGGCGGCGCCCGGCCATGACGATGGAGCCGGACGCAATGAACCATCCCTGTTGCCCGAGGGCCTGGATGCCATCGCGCCGCTCTACTTCAACTACCGCAAGGTCTCGATCTACGGCGGCTCCAACGAGATCCAGCGCAACATCATCGCCAAGGCCTTCCTGGGCCTCTGAGGGGAGACACCGCCATGGACTTTGACCTGAGCGAGGAACAGCGTCTCCTCAAGGAGAGTATCGACCGCTTCGTGAACGATGCTTATGGCGAGTTCGAGAAACGTAAGACCTATCAGGCCGGCCCCGGCGGCTATAGCCCGATGCTGTGGTCCAAGTTCTCCGAGATGGGCCTGTTGGCCTTGCCTTTCACGGAGGAGGATGGCGGCATCGGTGGCGGGCCGGTGGAGACCATGATTGTTATGGAAGCCATCGGGCGCGGGCTGGTGGTGGAGCCCTATCTCTCCACCGTGGTGCTGGGCGGTGGCTTCATCCGCTTCGGCGGCTCGGCTGCCATGCGGGCAGAACTGGTGCCGCAGATCGCGGATGGCTCGCTGACCCTGGCTTTCGCGCAGCTGGAGCCAGGCTCGCGTTACGACCTGCAAGATGTTTCGACCACAGCCCGCCGCAGCGGCGATGGTTTCGTCCTGGACGGGTTGAAGCTCGGCGTGCTGCATGGGGACAGCGCCGGCAAGCTGGTGGTCAGTGCGCGGACCGCCGGTGCGCGGCGTGACCGTGACGGCATCACGTTGTTTCTGGTGGATGGCGACGCTCCTGGCGTCACGCGCCGCGGCATGGCGACGCAGGACGGGCTGCGCAGCGCGGAGATCACGCTGCAAGGTGTGCAGGTCCCGGCCGAGGCGGTGTTGGGCGAGGTCGGTGCCGGGCTGCCGCTGATGCAGCGGGTGACCGACCTGGCCATCGCCGCGCTCTGCGCCGAAGCCGTGGGCACCTTGGATGAATTGCAGCGCAACACCGTAGACTATCTGAAAACGCGCCAGCAGTTCGGCGTTTCCATCGGCTCCTTCCAGGCGCTGCAACATCGTGCGGCGGATATGCTGGTGGCGGTCGAGCAGGCGCGATCCATGGCGCTCTACGCAGCCATGATGGCCGAGGAGCCGGATGCGGCGCTGCGCCAGTCAGCCATCTCCGCCGCGAAGGTGCAGATCAACAACTCGGCGCGCAAGGTGGGGCAGGAAGCGGTGCAGCTCCAGGGTGGCATCGCCATGACCTGGGAATACAAGGCAGGCCACTACTTCAAGCATCTGACGATGATCGAGAAGAGCTTCGGCGATACCGATCATCACCTCGGCGTGGTCAGCGCCGCCGACAACCTCGTCGAGGCTGAATAACAGCCGCACCCGGAACACCGGGGCGGGAACAAGCAGGGAGGGTTTTTTTGATGGTCTATAAAACGGGTGGATTGGGGCGGCGCCATGTGCTCGGCGCGGCTGCCGGCCTGGCGGCAACGATCCTGGCCAGGCCAAGCCTGGCGCAGGAGCGCTTCCCGAACAAGCCGATCCGCATGTTCGTGCCCTTCGCCCCAGGCGGCGCCACGGATGTGCAGATGCGCGCGCTCTGCGATGCCGCGTCACGCCGGTTCGGGCAGCCGGTGGTGGTGGAGAACCGCTCCGGCGCCGGTGGCATCCTGGGCGCCCAGGCGCTGGTCGGCGGCGTGCGGCCGGATGGCTATACCCTGGCGCAGATGCCGGTCTCGGTGTTCCGCTACCCGCAGATGGTCGCCAAGCCGCCTTTCGACCCGATGAAGGATTTCAGCTGGGTGCTGCAGCTGACGGGTTACCTGTTCGGCGTGGTCGTTCGCGCGGATGCGCCGTGGCATAGCTTCACCGAATTCCTGGATTATGCCAAAGCGAACCCGGGCAAGGTCACCTATGGCTCGCCGGGCAGCGGAACTTCACTCCACATCACGATGGAGCAGATCGCCCAGACACGTGGGATTGAATGGACACATGTGCCCTTCCGCGGTGTGTCCGAGGACCTTCAGGCCCTGATGGCAGGGCAGATCCATGTCTCAGCGGATGCGAGCGCCTGGGCGGAACTGGTGAAGGACGGGCGGCTGCGCCTGCTGTGCACCTGGGGTGCCGAGCGCGCCAAGCGCTTTCCTGAGGTTCCGACGCTGCGCGAGCAGGGCATCGACGTGGTTTCGGAATCTCCCTATGGCCTGGCAGGACCGGCCGGCATGGAGCCGGCGGTTGTCAAGCTGCTCCAGGATGGCTTCCGCGAGGCATTGCACGACCCCGCGCATCTCGCGGTGCTGGACCGTCTCGACATGTCCGTCGCTTACCTCGGCAGCCAGGATTATGCCGCGGCGGCGCAACGGCAATATGAGGAGGACGGCGCGATGATCCGCCGCCTGGGCCTGAAAGCCAGCTAAGGAGAGGTGCGGGGCTGATTCAGGCAAGCAAAGGCGACGCCCACGGTGTTCACCCGTGCTGAGCAGAGCGGATCGGGAGTCAGTCGATGAAGCATCGCTCCACGTGAACTGCTTCCTTTCGATGTGACGGAAGGTGGGCATCTGGGGCGTGCCCTTCCGTCCCGGATGCCCTATAGCCACGCGCTGTTTCCCTGCGGAACATCCTAAGGATAAGCACTGATGCGTAATTATTTCACGAGACGCCAAGCCCTTCGCGGAGCCGCCTTGCTGGCTGGCGCGGCGTCGGGTTCCGCTGCTCTGCCTGGCATGGCCAGCGCGCAGGGCGCCGCATGGCCCAATCGTCCTGTCCGCATCGTGGTGCCGTTCCCCGCTGGCGGCACGACCGACCTGCTGGCCCGTGTTCTGGCGGAGCCGTTGCAGAAGCACCTCGGCGTCCCCGTTGTGGTGGAGAACCGCGCCGGCGCCGGCGGCAGTGTCGGCGCTGACTTCGTCGCCAAGGCCGACGCCGACGGCTATACCTTCTTGATGACCACGATCGGCACGGCGGCCATCAACTACGAGCTGTACAAGGGCAGCATCAGCTACAAGGCCGAGGATCTCGCCGCTGTCTCCAATGTGGCGAATGTCCCGAATGTGCTGACGGTGGCATCCAGCTCGCCCATCCGGACGCTGCAGGACCTGGTTGCCAGCGCCAAGTCCAAGCCAGGGGAACTGACCTTCGGCTCTTCCGGCAACGGCTCCAGCTTGCATCTGACCGGCGAGCTGCTGAAGGCCGGGGCGGGGATCGACCTTATCCACGTTCCTTATCGCGGTTCGGGGCCGATGCTGATCGACGCCATTGCTGGCCGTGTGGACCTGGCCATCGATAATCTGCCGTCATCCATCGGTCACATCAACGGCGGCCGCCTACGTGCCATCGCGGTCACGAGCCCGCAGCGCAGCCCTTCGCTGCCGGATGTGCCCACCGTTCGTGAGGCTGGCCTGCCGAGCGTCGAGACCGTGGCATGGTTCGGCGTCCAGGCGCCGGTTCGCACCCCGCGGCCGATCATCGACAAAGTGGCGGCGGCCATCCACACGATCGTCAACGAGCCTGTCTCGCGCGCCCGGATCGCCGAACAGGGCGGGGAGCCGGTGGGGGATAAGCCGGAGGAATTCCAGCGTCTGATCGATGCGGAAATCAAGCGTTGGACCGCCGTGATCCGGCAAGCCAACGTCCGGGTGGACTGAGGCCGTGGCTGACCGGGTTCTGATCACGGGCGGCGCGTCCGGCATCGGGCGTGCCGTGGCCGAGCGGTGCCGCGCGGATGGCTACGAACCGGTGGTCATCGACCGGGAAGGCGGTGCCGATGAAGGCATCATCCGTGCCGATCTGTCCGACCCTGAGGAAACCACGCGTGCCCTGGAGGTCGCGCTGCGCGGCGGCCCCATCACCCGCGTGGTCAATAACGTCGGCGTGGTCCGTCCTGGCCCGGTGGAGGAACAGACCATCGCCGACCTCGACCTCGTCGTTTCACTGAACCTGCGCTGCGCCATGCAGTGCCTGCAGGCGGTGCTGCCGGGCATGAAGGAGGCGCGCTTTGGCCGCGTCGTCAACATGGCCTCCCGCGCCGCGCTGGGGAAGGAGCTGCGGACGGTTTACGCCGCCACCAAGGCAGGGCTGATCGGAATGGCGAAGGTCTGGGCGCTGGAGCTTGGTGAGTTCGGCATCACTGCCAATGCCGTCGGCCCCGGCCCCATCCGCACAGAGTTGTTCGAGCGCGCCAACCCGCACAACAGCCCGCGTACTCGCGCCATCATCGATGCTGTGCCGGTGCGGCGCCTCGGCACGCCCGAGGATGTGGCCCATGCTGTGTCCTTTCTTCTCGACGAGCGCAGCGGCTTCGTCACGGGGCAGGCACTCTATGTCTGCGGCGGCATGACCGTGGGCGCCGCCGGCGCATGAGCGGAAACGACATGCCATCCCAGGCGCCAGTCGCGATCATTGGGGGCGGCAGCATTGGCGTTGCTTTTGCCCTGGTCTTCAGCCGGGCGGGCTTGCCAGTGCGGGTGCAGGACCCGGATGAAGCCCGGCGAGCCTCGGTGCCGGGGGAGGTGTCGGCACGCCTGCAGGACCTTTCCAGCTACGGATTGCTAGAGGAGCCGGCCGAGGCAATCCTGGCTCGCGTCTCTGTCACCGGCGATGTGGCCGAGGCGGTGTCAGGTGTGCAGCATGTGCAGGAATGCGCACCGGAGCGCCTGGAGTTGAAGAAGGAACTTTTTCAGCAGTTGGACCGCCTCGCACCGGCTGAGGCCGTGCTGGCGAGTTCCTCCTCATTCCTTCCAGCCTCATCCTTCGCGGCGGAGCTGGAGGGACGCCGGCGCTGCATGGTCGCGCATCCCGGAAACCCGCCCTACCTGATCCCGGTGATCGAGATCGTGCCCGCGCCCTTCACCGAGGAGGCGGCAGCCGCTCGGGCGGAGGCGCTCTTCACGCAGGCGGGGCTTTCACCGGTCCGAGTGAAGCGGGAGGTTGAGGGCTTCATCTTCAACCGACTGCAAGGCGCCCTGCTGCGGGAAGCCTATTGCTTGGTCCGTGACGGTGTGGCCTCGGCCGATGACATTGACCGTGTTGTGCGTGATGGCCTAGGCCGGCGGTGGGTGCATATCGGGCCCTTCGAGACGGCCGATCTCAATACCCGCGGCGGCATCGTGGCGCATGCGGAAAGGATGGGTCCGTCCTACGCCCGCATGGGCGCGGAGAGGGGCATGAACGACCTTTGGACGCCCGAGCTGGTCGCCCGGGTGGAACAGGAGCGTCGCGCCATCCTGCCCATCGATGCCTGGGAGACGCGTGTGGCTTGGCGTGATCGCGTTTTGATGGCTGATCTCAAGATGAGAAAGGGGCACGAATAAACAGGCCCTCATCTGGCACTACCTGGGCAGTTTAGGTGGCGGCGGCAGCGATAGTTCTGTTGCAAACGGCAGGGTGGCCGAAGTGAGGTAGAACGACGCTG
>NZ_JACTUZ010000216.1 GCF_014490445.1 Pseudoroseomonas ludipueritiae
AAGGTCACAGGTTCAAATCCTGTCCCCGCATCCAGAATCGCCCATCCGCATCAGCAGTGTAGAAGCCGCCCCGGAGCCCCACTCCGCAGGCGGCTTTTTCATGTGCCACGAGCGTCTGTTGCCTTACCCGCTTTCCTGGGCCAAGGCTTGGCCATGACCTCCGATCCCACCATCATGGATGCGGTCGAGCTTTCCGCCGCCATCCGCGCCCGCCGCCTGTCATGCCGGGAGGTGATGCTCGCCACTCTAGCTCGCATCGACCGGTTGAATCCCTGCTGCAACGCCATCATCACCATGCGGGACAGGGACAGCCTCTTGGCCGAGGCTGATCTACGCGATGCCCAGTTGGCGCGCGGCGAGGTCATGGGGTGGATGCATGGCCTGCCACATGCGGTGAAGGACCTGGCCCATGCCAAAGGCCTGCCAAGCAGCCTGGGCTCCCCGCTGTTCGCCGCCACCATGCCGGCACAGGATTCGCTGATCGTCGAGCGGATGCGCAATGCCGGCGCCATCATCATCGGCAAGACCAATGTGCCGGAGTTCGGCCTGGGCTCGCATACCTACAACCCGCTGCATGGCGTCACCCGCAATGCCTACGATCCCAGCCGTTCGGCGGGTGGCTCCTCTGGCGGCGCGGCCGTGGCCTTGGCCCTGCGGATGCTGCCGGTCGCGGATGGCGGCGACTTCGGCGGCTCCCTGCGCAACCCGGCGGCCTGGAACAATGTCTTTGGCCTGCGCCCCTCGATGGGGCGGGTACCCTATTGGCCCTCCGGCGAAAGCTTCATCAACCAGCTCTCCACCGAAGGGCCCATGGCCCGCAACGTGCCCGATCTCGCTCTGCTGCTCTCCACCCTGGCGGGACGGGACGCGCGCGTGCCGCTGTCGTTGGACGATCCGCCGGAAGCCTTCGCGCAGCCGCTGGAGATGGACCCGCGTGGCACCCGCATCGGCTGGCTGGGCGAATACGCCGCCGCCCTTCCCACCGAGCCCGGCGTGCTGGAGGTCTGCCAGCAGGCCCTGGCCCGGCTGCGTGACATCGGCTGCGAGGTCGAGGAAGCCCGCCTCCCCATCCCGCGGGAGCAGATCTGGGACACCTGGCTCGGCATCCGCCACTGGCTGGTGATGAATTCGCTGCTGCCGCTGTACCAAGACCCCGAAAAGCGCCGCCACCTGAAGCCGGAGGCGGTCTGGGAGGTGGAGGGCGGCTTGCGCATGTCGGCCCAGGATACGCTGCGCGCCTCTGCCGGGCGCAGCGCGATCTACCAGGCCTTCCTTGGCCTCTTCGCACGCTTCGACGCGCTGGTGCTGCCCAGCGCGCAGTGCTTCGCCTTCCCGGCCGAATGGCACTGGCCGCGCGAGATCGCCGGCACCGCCATGGATACCTACCACCGCTGGATGGAAGTGGTCTTTCCCGCCAGCCTCTCCGGCTGTCCGGCCATCAGCGTGCCGGCCGGCTTTGGCGGGGCGCTGGACCTGCCCATGGGCGTGCAGCTCATCGCGCCGCCGCGGCAGGATCTTGCCTTGCTGCGGCTGGCCCATGCCTATGCCCAGGCCAGCGGGCCGGTGCTGTCGCGTCTTCCGCCGGGGGCATGAAAAGTAAAACTTTCCGCCCCGCCCCGCGTCTCAAGCGCATGGACAAGCATGACCGCCCCTGCATCAAGATCTGCCGCTACGACGACGATAGTGGCTGGTGCCTGGGCTGCGGCATGACGAAGCTGGAGAAGAAGGCCTGGAAGCATATGCCCGCCTATCGTCCGGTGATCCGGGATGCCTTGCCGGCGCGCCTGGGCGCCCTGGCGGGGCAGGGCTATGTCACCGGCCCCGAGGCGGGCAAGAAGAAGCACAAGGACTGAGCCACCGCGCAAGCCTGGGCATGGCCGTCGCAACCCGAGGGCCTGTGGGGTGTTGGCTGCGTATCCGCCTTCGTGGTCCGCGCGCGGATCGGCGCGGAGGTGGAATGCAACATCGCGAAGGAACCGCAGCCATGATGCGCATTCCCTTGGCTTTCGCCGCCGCCACCCTTGCCGCCACGCTGGGCGGCAACCTGGCCCAGGCGCAGTCCAGCCCCGCCTACCCGACGCCGAGCGTTCCCTCCGCCACTGGCCAGCCCGTGCCCGTCGCGCCGGGCGGCAGCTATGGCGGCATGCACCAGCGCGGCATGTCCGGCCAGACCGGCATGGCCCCAGGCAGCCGCATGGGTTCGGGCATGGGCTCCACGATGGGGTCCGGCATGGGCTCTGGCATGGCCGGGACGACCATGACGCCGCAGGGTCCGATGGTGCAGACGCCGTCGCAGCCCTTCACCGGCCTCAGCCTGCCGCAGCAGGGCGTGGGCGACGGCGCCTACAACGGCGGCGGCGTGGTGCTGGAATATCTGCCGGACGGCACCCGCCGCGTCGTGCAGCAGTAACCATGCCGCATGGCGGCGGGGCAGCCCGCCGCCTGCCGCTTCGGAAGGCCCGCCAGACCCCCATCTGGCGGGCCTTTCGCTTTCCGGTGGCTCAGCCGCCCCAGATTCCCAGCCGGGCATCCCGCGCTGTGCGCTCGGCCCGCCGCAGCTCGGCCGGGGCATCGGCCGCCACCCGGCCGCCGCCGTTTGAAAGCACCAGCTCCGACAGGTCCCGCCCACCGACGCGGCATTGCCAGGTGTCGCTCTCGCGCGGCTGGCAGGAGGCTTCCCGCCCGGCGATCCATTGCGTCATGGCGGCCACGAAGCCGCCAGGCAGGCCGACGATGCCCGCCAGCCGCACTTCCCGGCCAGCGACCCGCAGGGTGCCGGTGTCGATCACATCCGGCACGCCGCGCAACTCCTCATCCTCCGCCCCCGCCGGTGCCATGGCGGCGGAAGGGGCGGCGGCGGTGCGTACCTTGTCCGCCTCCTGCATGAAATCGTGCCAGATGCGGGCGGGCAGGCCGCCACCATAGACATTGGCCATGGGGCTGTTGTCGTCATTGCCGACCCAGACGCCCACCACCGCATCCGCCGTCATGCCGACGAACCAGGCGTCGCGGCTGTCCTGGGTAGTGCCGGTCTTGCCGCCCACGGGGCGGTCCAGCCGGGCGGCGCGGCCGGTGCCCTGCTGCACCACGGCCATCATCATCTCCAGCATGCCCTGCTGCACCGCCTCCGGCACCGCATGGGCGGCGGGGGCGGTGGGGCGGGTATAGAGAGCACGGTCGCGGCTGCGCACCTCCTGCACCAGATAGGGCTCGATCTGCGTGCCATAGCCGATGCGGCCGAAGGCGGTGACCATTTCGGCCAGCGTCGCCTCGGTGGTGCCCAGCGCCATGCTCGGGTTCAGCGGAATATCGGCGGAAAGTCCCAGGCGCTTGGCCATGGCCGCCACCTTGTCCCGCCCCACCGCCTCCTGCAGCCGCACCGCCACGGTGTTGATGGAGTGGGCGAAGGCATCGCGCAGCGTCACCGTGCCACGGAAATTGCCGTCCGAATTGCCCGGGGACCAGCCGTTGATGGTCAGCGGCGCGTCCTGCACGGTCTGGCCAGGGCGATAGCCCGCCTCCAGCGCCGCCGCGTAGACAAACAGCTTGAACAGTGAGCCGGGCTGCCGCTTCGCCTGGGTGATGCGGCTGAACTGGCTTTCGGCATAGTCGCGCCCGCCCACGGCGGCCAGCACGGCGCCATCCGGCGCCAGGGCCAGCAGCGCCGCCTGGCCGGCGCGCTGCTTGGCACCCTCCTTGCCCAGGTGCTGCGCCACCACCCGCTCCGCCAGGTCCTGCAAGGCAGGGTCCAGCGTGGTGCGGACGGAAAGGTCCATGGGCAAGGGCCCCACCAGCCGCCGCGCCTCGCTATCCGCCCAGTCCGAGAAATAGCCGCGCCCGACCAGCGGCTCGGGCGGCGCCTTCAGGATCGGGGGCGCGGCCCGGGCAGCGGCCACGGCCTCGGGCGTGGCGAGGCCGGTTTCCTCCATCACGCCCAGCACCACATCGGCGCGCTGGCGGGCGCCTTCCATGTTGGTGGTGGGGGCGAGGGCGGAGGGCGCGCGCAGCAAGCCCGCGATCATCGCCGCCTCGGCCAGGTTCAGCTCCCCCACGGCCTTGCCGAAATAGCGCCGCGCCGCCGCATCGGCGCCCACCGCGCCAGCGCCGAAATAGGCGGCGTTCATGTAGCGGGCCAGGATCTCCTGCTTGGACAGCCGGCTTTCCAGCCAGATGGCCAGCATGGCTTCCTGCGCCTTGCGAGTCAGGGTCTTCTCCTGGGAGAGATAGGTCAGCCGCGCCAGCTGCTGCGTGATGGTGCTGGCGCCTTCCCGCAGCCGCCCGGCGCCGAAGGCCCGTGCCAGCGCGCGCAGGATGCCGCGCGGGTCGATGCCATGGTGGTCGTAGAAGCGGCGGTCCTCGATGGCGATCACGGCATCGGCCAACGGCTGCGGCAGGGCCTCGGCGCGGATGGGCTCGCCCCGCAGCACACCGCGGGTGGCGAAGCCGGTGCCGTCGCGGTTCTCCAGGATCAGCGTGGCCGGGGTGGCGCTGGGCTGCATGCCGCCGCCCACCGGCACCTGCAGCAGGCACCAGCCCAGGAACAGCAGCAGCAGGGCGCAGCAGGCCCCGGCCGTGCCCAGCGCCCAGGGCCATGCGCGCCAGCGGCGGCGCGGCGTCGCATCCGTGGTCATTGGCGCGGCAATCCCCTCTTCATCATCCCCAACCGGCATCAATGCCGCCGGAATGGCCGGGTTCCAGCCGATGCGGCGCCGGGCCGCAAGGGGCGAGGGCCTCCAGGATCAGTCCGGCGGCGCCTCGATGGCCTCCACACGGTCCGGGTAGAAGGCCAGGTGCCCGGCGATGGCGGCGGCGGCGGGATGCGGTGTCTCGTAGCTCCAGACGGCATCGGTGGCCCGCGCTCCGCCAGCGGGGATGCTGAAGTAGCTGCAATCGCCCTTGTAGGGGCAATAGGTGGTGGTGGCGCTGCGCTGGAGCCGCGTCATGTCGGCATCCCCGCGCGGGATATAGAAGACGGGCGGGTAGCTGGCCTCCCGCAGCACCAGCGCCTTGCGGCTCTCGGCCACCACCTGGCCGCCCGCGCGCACCACCACCCGCCCCGGATGCGGCGTGATGGCGATGGGATGGTCCGGGCCTGGAGTCTTGATGGGTTTGCCTGTCATAGCCGGTCTCCTTCGGCCCCGGATATGGTGCGGGGCGAAGGTGGCCTCAGCCGGTGATCACCGCTTCTTGCCCCGCCGCCAGCCAGTGCAGCCGGGTGTAGCCGGCGCCGCTGCGCCGCATCCAGCGGGCGGCCAGCGTCACCTCCGCGCCGGGGGCGGCGAAGCGCCAGTGCTGGCCGGCTCCCAGGGCATCCTCCTCCGCCGGTCCCGCCTGCGGCGTGGCCCGCAGGCGGTGGGCCATTTCCTCCCGCTGCGCCGCCACCAGCGCCTGCCATTCCGGGAAGCCGAGGCCGCCATCCGGATGGGACAGGCTGGCCTCCATTTCGCTCAGCCGCGCCCCGACGGCGCCGAACATGGCCATGGCCGGCACCGGGCGCGGGTGCAGCGCCGGGTCCGGCCAGTCGAAGAGCACGCCTTCCACCCCGCCGCAGAGCGGCGCCGGCAGGGCCGCGGGCCCCAGCGCCCGCAGCG
>NZ_JACTUZ010000217.1 GCF_014490445.1 Pseudoroseomonas ludipueritiae
TCGGGGCTTCCCGCGCCGCCGGCCCTTCCAGCCGCAGGGCGCGCACCGCGACGCCCGCCACCAGCCCGCCGATGCCCGAGCCCAGCAGCGCCCAGTGCACCCCCACGGCACCGCCCAGCCAGCCCGCCAGGGTGGCGCCCAGCGCCAGCATGCCGTTGAAGGAAAGCTGGTAGATACCGATGGCGCGTGCTCGCACCCAGGCCGGGGCGATCATCTGCGCCTGGGCCTGCATGGTGGAGGTCGCGATGATCCAGGAGGCGCCGTAGAAGAGCATGCCCGCCCCGGCCAGCGACCAGTGCCGCGCCAGGCCCAGCATGATCAGGGCCGCGACGCTGAGCAGCGTGGCCATGAAGACCATGCCATTGGGGCCCATCATCCGGCGCAGCCGCGTCATGGCCAGCCCGCCGCAGACGGCGCCGACACCCATGGCGCCCAGCAGCAGGCCATAGGCTTCCGGCCCCAGGCCCAGCCGGTGCCGCACCAGCAGCGGCAGCAGCCCCCAGACGGCGGCGCTGAAGAAGACATAGACCACCGAGCGCAGGATGATGGTGCGCATCAGGGGGGAGGCCCCCACGAAGCGCATGCCCGCCCGCATGGCGGAGAGGAAATGCTCCTTCGGCAGCCGGCTGCGCGGCGCCTCCCGCTTCCAGGCCACCAGCGCCATGATCAGCACCAGGAAGCAGACGGCATTGAAGGCGAAGGCCGCCTGGGTGCCCGCCAGCCCGATGATGAAGCCGCCCAGCGCCGGCCCGATCGAGCGGGCGATGTTGAAGCCGATGCTGTTGAGGACGATGGCCTGGGTCAGGTCGCTGCGCGGCACCAGCTCCGGCGTGGTCGCCTGCCAGGCGGGCGAGTTCATGGCGCTGCCGATGCCGATGGAGAAGGTGATGGCCAGCAGCCCCCAGGGGCCGATCATGTGCAGGGCTGTCAGCACGCAGAGCAGCGCGCCCATGATGCACATCCAGCTCTGCGCCATGATCAGGTGGCGCCGCCGGTCGAGGATATCGGCGATGGCCCCCGCCGGCAGGGCCAGCAGGAAGATCGGCAGCATGGAGGCCGTCTGCACCAGGCTGACCATGATGGGGGAGGGCGCCAGGCTGGTCATCAGCCAGCCGGCGCCGGTGTTCTGCACCCAGATGCCGGTGTTGCTGGCCAGGCTGGCGATCCAGAGCAGCCGGAAGGACGGGTGCCGCAGCGGTGAGAAGGTGGAGCCGGACGCCGCTGCCGCGCGCGCCTGCGCGGTGTCTTGTTTGGCGTCGGTGGTCCGGCTGGCCATGGATCGTCCTTCCCTGCTGCTGCCCTTGTGCCGCAGCCGGAGGGCGCCCGCCAGGGCCGGGAGTGTCAGTTTTGCCGTGCGGAGGCCAACGCGGCGATGCATTCCTCGAAGGCGCCGAGGTCGCTCCAGCGCCGCTCCTCCGGCACCGCGCGGGTGACGATGTGACCGCCGGAGGCCAGGATGCCGCCGTCGATCATCAGGTTGTCCTGCAGGCCGAAATTCTCCAGGTGCAGGCCCTCGGCATCCTCCCACTCATCCGGCTCCTCCCGCCGCCGGGCGGCATCGCCGAGGAAGGCCAGGGTGCGGTCGCGGAAACTGGCCGCCGCATTGGCATAGCCCATCACCGGCCGCCCCAGCGCCCGCATGAAGCCGATCTCGAAGACCGTGCCAGCATCGGCCGAGGGGCCGCGGAAGGGCGTCAGGTTGGCCGCCATGGCGTCGCAGGAGCGGATATGCGCCTCGTTCCAGAGGTAGATCTTCATGAATCGGTCGGCCGCTGCCTCGGCGGCGGGGTCCTGGACCGGGTCCAGCGGGAAGACGCCTGTCATGCCGTGACGGGCGCAGATCTCTTTCTTGGCCGCGGCGATGGCGGCGGCATCGGGCAGGAAGACATCGGGTCCGGCGAGGTAGATGCGCATGGGCGGCAATCTGCCCTGCCACCCCGGGCGGCGCCAGGGGCGGGCCGTGTCTCGGCCACGGCCGGGCTGCCACAAGGGCGGCAGGGGTGCTACTGCCGCCGCGACCCGGTGCGGAAGGCGAGATGAAGACGATCCTATCCTTCGTGGCCAATGACCGCATGCTGCATTACCTGAAGCCCTTCCTGGCCAGCTTCCGGCGCAGCATGCCGGAGCAGGAGGCCTGGATGATCTCCTATGACGGGGATGACGCGCAGAGCCGGGCGCTGGCCGCGCGATACGGCATTGGCGTGGTGGGCATCGACACCTTCCACCCGGAGGTCGAGGCCGTCTCCCGCCAGATGAAGGGCCGCTTCATCGGCCATTTCCGCAAGCTGGAAGCGCTGTACCTGCCCTGCGATGTGCTGATGATGATCGACATCGACGTGGTGGTGAACCGCGACCTTTCGCCGCTCTTCGCCCCCATTGCCGAGGGAAAGGCGGATCTCCTCTATGGCGAGCAGACCTGGGACTGGGTCTATACGGAGCAGGGGCGGGCGCTGTTTCCGAAATCCGCGCTCTTCTCCACCGGGATGCTGGTGCTGCGCCCGGAGGTGTTCACGGTGCCCGCCATCCAGGCCTGCATCGCCGGAAACGCGGCGGAATTCGACCTCTGCCGCCACCCCAAGGTGCATGACCAGCCGCTGCTCAACTATTTCTGCGACAGGAGTGGCCTAGCCGTGGCTTCGGCGGGCAGGCTGGTGCCGGGCATCTCCAGCTACAATCACTACCTGAGGAAGGAGATCCAGCCGTCCTGGATGGGCGCCATGCCCCGCTTCATGGCCGGCGACCGGGAGGTGGCCTTCATCCATTTCGCCGGACTGAAGTCCACCGAGGGCGAGTTCCGCTTCAGGATGCTGCTGGACTACTACCGTTACCTTTGCGACGCCGGGGCCGCCCCGCCAGCCTGATCAGCGCCAGTCCCGGCTGCCATGCGGCATGGGGCGGCTGCCGCGCGCCACCTCATCCGCATGGGCCAGCGGCGGCTGCAAGGCCGGGCCGCCCAGCCGGTGCAACCCGTCCAGCAGGTCCGACCGGTCCTCCAGCCGCCGGGCGATCAGGTGCAGGATGGGCACCTCGGCCTCGTCCAGCCGTTCCAGCCGCCCTTCCACCAGCAGCAGCCGGGCGGAGAGCACGGCGGCCCGGTGCGCCTCCACCACATGCTGGTAGAGCACCAGGTTCACCGTGCCGAACTCATCCTCCAGCGTGAAGAAGACCACCCCTTTGGCGCTGCCCGGCCGCTGCCGCACCAGCACCAGCCCGGCCAGCCGCACCCGCTGCCCCTGCCGCAGGCTGGCGAAGGCGCGGCTGTCCACGCTGCCCAGCGCCGCCAGTTGCGGCCGCAGCAGCGCCAGCGGATGGTCGCGCAGGGTCAGGCCGGTGGCGCCGTAATCCAGCACCGTTTCCTCTCCCGCAGTGGCAGCGGGCAGGCTGGGTGCGGCCTCGGCGGCGGCGAAGAGGGGCAGGGGCGGTGGGGCCGCGCGGTCCAGTCCGGCGGCGGCCCAGAGCGCCCGCCGCCGGTCCAGCCCCATGCCGCGGAAGGCATCGGCATTGGCCAGGGCTTCCACCGCGCGGCGGTCCAGCCGGGCGCGGCGCACCAGGGTCGCGAAGTCCCGGCAAGGGCGGGCAGCCACCAGCGCATCGGCGGCCTTCGGGTCCAGGCCGGAAACCAGCCGCAGCCCCAGCCGCAGCGCCAGGGTGCCGCCGTCGCATTCCAGCGTGCAATCCCATTCGCTGGCCAGCACGTCGATGGGGCGGATGGGCACGCCATTCTCGGCAGCGTCCCGCACGATCTGCGGCGGCGCGTAGAAGCCCATGGGCTGGCTGTTCAGCAGCGCGCAGGCAAAGACCGCTGGGTGGTGCCGCTTGATCCAGGCTGAAGTATAGACAAGCTGCGCGAAGGACGCCGCGTGGCTTTCCGGAAAGCCGTAGGAGCCGAAACCCTCGATCTGCTTGAAGCAGCGTTCCGCGAAGTCGCGCGAATAGCCGTTGCGCGCCATGCCTTCCAGAAAAGGCTCGCGGAACTCCGGCACGTCACCGGTATGGCGGAAGGTCGCCATGGCGCGGCGCAGCGCATCGGCCTGGGAATTGCTGAAGCCGGCGGCGACAATGGCGATCTGCATCGCCTGTTCCTGGAACAGCGGCACGCCTTTCGTGCGCTTCAGCACGGCCTCCAGTTCCGGGCTGGCATAGGTCACCGGCTCAGCCCCGTCCCGCCGCCGTAGATAGGGATGCACCATGTCGCCCTGGATCGGCCCCGGGCGGACAATGGCGACCTCGATCACCAGGTCATAGAATTCGCGCGGGCGCAGGCGCGGCAGCATGTTCATCTGCGCCCGGCTTTCCACCTGGAAGACGCCCAGGCTCTCCCCGCGCGAGAGCATGCGGTAGGTTTCCGCATCATCCTGCGGAATGTCGCGCAGCCCATAGCTGGGGCCGCCATGCCGCGCGATCAGCGCCAGCCCGCGTCGCAGGCAGCTCAGCATGCCCAGGCCCAGCACATCGACCTTCAGCATCCGCAGCGCGTCGATATCGTCCTTGTCCCATTCCAGCGTGTGGCGGTTCTCCATCGCCGCCTTGGTCACCACCGCCAGTTCCGTCAGCCTGCCGCGCGTGATGACGAAGCCGCCGACATGCGTGGCCAGATGCCGTGGAAAACCTTGCAATTCTTCCGCCAGGTCCAGCGCCATGGACAGGCGCGGATCGCCATCCGGGTCCAGGCCCTGTTCCCGCGCCACCTCGTGCAGGCCGCCATCGCCATGGTGCCAGGTGCCCTTGGCCAGCCGCGCCGTGACATCCTCCGACAGCCCCATGGCCTTGCCGACCTCCCGCACGGCGCTGCGGCCGCGGTAGCGGATCAGCGTGGCGCAGATCGCTGCGCGGTCCCGCCCATAGCGGTCGTAGATGTGCTGGATCACCTCCTCCCGCCGCTCGTGCTCAAAATCGACATCGATATCCGGCGGCTCGTCGCGCGCCTCGCTGATGAAGCGCTCGAACAGCAACTCGTGCTTGTCCGGCGGCACGGCGGTGATGCCCAGCACGAAGCAGATGGCCGAATTGGCCGCCGATCCACGCCCCTGGCACAAAATCTTCTGCGATTCCGCGAAGCGCACGATCTCATGCACCGTCAGGAAATAGGGCGCGTAGCCGAGCTTCTCCACCAGCCGCAGTTCATGCGCGATCTGCCGCGCCACCTTCTCCGGCACGCTTTCCGGCCAGTATCGCGCGGCAGCCGTCCGCACACGCTGTTCCAAAGCCTGCTGCGCCGTCAGGCCGGGTTCCAGGATTTCCTCCGGATATTCGTAGCGCAGTTCGCGCAGGCTGAAGCGGCAGGCGGCGGTGATATCGAGGCTCGCTTCCACCGCATCCTCCAGCCCGGCGAAGAGGCGGCGCATCTCGGCCACCGGCTTCAGATGCGCCTCGGCATTCTGCGCCGCCTCCAGGCCCAGCGCGTCGATCGTGGTGCCGAGGCGGATGGCCGCCAGCACATCGGCCAGCCGCCGCCGCTCCGGCTGATGGAAGCGCACCCCACCCGCCGCCAGCAGCCGAGACCGCGCCGCGCCGGCCATCTCCGCCAGCCGCCGCAGCCGCCGCCGGTCGTCGCCG
>NZ_JACTUZ010000218.1 GCF_014490445.1 Pseudoroseomonas ludipueritiae
CACGAGCAGGGCCGAGCCCGGGTTCTCGCGCCCGCAGCGCAGCAGCACGGGCGTGCCGCGCCGCAGGTCACTGGCGGCGCGGTGCACGCGGCGCAGGGCGAGGCTGGCGGCATCCGGCACCAGGAGGCCGGGCTCCGGGTCATGCTGGCCGGGGAGGGATGCCTTGGGCTGGGCGTTCCGCCGGGTCTCCGAAGTGGGACTGCAGGAGACCGGGCCTGTGCTGGTCATGGAGTCAGTTCCGTCTGGTGCTGGCACGCGGCACGCCCGCGCCAGGAATGGCGGCCGGGCGAGCGGGGCGGGCCGAAAACAAGGCATCAACATTATGCCGCCAGGGCCTGTCGGCAATGCGGCATCTGTTGCAGGATTGCCATCCCCGGCTAATCGCGCGAGAAAGAACCTTCTAGACCTCACTACACGTGGGGGTTGCTGGCTGAACGCTGCGGCGGCACGATGATGCCGCCTTAGAATGGCATCGGCAACGCTTTGGCGTGCTCGTGCGTTGGGGGGTTTGATGCTGAATCACTGGCTTAGTCGGGAGATCTCATGACCGGCCCGCGGCCGATCCTGATCGTGGACGACGACGTGGCGCTGCGTGCCACCTTGTCGGAACAATTGGCGTTGGATGGGGAATTCGCCCCCCTTGAAGCGGAAACCTCGGCGGAAGCCGCGGAACAGCTTCTGGGCAGCGAATCCCCCCGCTGCGACGCCGTGCTGCTGGACATCGGCCTCCCGGATGGTGATGGGCGAGACCTTTGCGCGCGCCTGCGGCGCGAGGGTGTGAAGATCCCCATCATCATGCTGACGGGCGCCGACGGGGAGCAGGATGTGGTGCGCGGCCTCGATGCCGGCGCCAATGACTATATCGCCAAGCCTTTCCGGGTGGCGGAGCTGCTGGCGCGGCTGCGTGCCCAGCTGCGGGTCTTCGACAACAGCGAGGACGCTGTTTTCGTGATCGGGCCCTATACCTTCCGCCCTTCGGCCAAGCTGCTGCTGGAGCCGGCCAAGAACCGCAAGATCCGGCTGACGGAAAAGGAAGCCGCGATCCTGAAGTTCCTGTACCGGGCCGGTGGCCGGGCGGTGGCGCGGCAGGTGCTGCTCAACGAGGTCTGGGGCTACAACGCCGCCGTGACCACGCATACGCTGGAGACGCATATCTACCGCCTCCGGCAGAAGATCGAGCCGGACCCGACCAATGCCTGCCTGCTGCTGACCGAAGGCGGCGGCTACCGGCTGGACCCGCAGGCGGGCCGCGTCGCGGCCTAGGCCACACAGGCCACTGGAACGAAAAAAGGCCGGCCGGGAGAGATCCCGGCCGGCCTTTTCGTGTCCCATGCCTGAGGTCAGACGATCTTCGCCGCTTCCTCGAAGGGCAGGCGCGGCAGGCGGCCGAAGGTGCCCGAGGGGTCGCCATAGCCCAGGTTGATCAGCAGGTCGGCCTTCCAGGTGGTGCCCTCGAAGAAGGCGGCGTCCACCTTGCCGGCATCGAAGCCGCTCATCGCGCCCGCATCCAGGCCGATGGCGCGCGCCGCCATGATCAGGTAGCCGGCTTGCAGCGTGGCATTGCGGAAGGCGGTCTTCTCCGCGAAGGCCGGGCTGCTGGTGAACCAGGACTTGGCATCGGCATGCGGGAAGAGGAAGGGCAGCTTGTCGTAGAAGGCGGTGTCGTAGGCCACCACCACCGTGACCGGCGCCGACATCGTCTTCTCCAGATTGCCGGAGGAGAGGGCGGGCTTCAGCTTTTCCTTGGCTTCCGGCGTGCGGATGAAGAGGAAGCGGCCCGGGCTGCTGTTGGCGCTGGTGGGCGCCATCTTCAGCAGGTCATAGAGTTCGTGCAGCTTCTCGTCGGTGACAGGCTTGTCCTGCCACTTGTTCATGGTGCGGGCGGTCAGGAACAGCTGGTCCAGCGCGGCGCTGTCGATCTTGTCGGCCATCCGATTCGCTCATCCGAATATTGCGTTGCGAAAGGGATAAGCCTGAAGCCGGTCGAAGCCAATCCGGCGGCTGGATGGCCGTTATCACCAGAATCCATGACGCCGGCGGGCCGCCGGCGCCATGGGGCCGGGCTTCAGGCCTCGACCTGCTCCACAGCCACCACTTCCGGCACGTAGTGGCGCAGCATGTTCTCCACGCCATGCTTCAGCGTGGCGCGGGAGGAGGGGCAGCCCGAGCAGGCGCCCTGCATGTGCAGCTTCACGATGCCATCGCGGAAGCCGCGGAAGACGATGTCGCCGCCATCGCCGGCCACCGCCGGGCGCACGCGGGTATCCAGCAGCTCCTTGATCTGAGCCACCACCTCGGCATCGGCCGGGTCGGTGTCCTCGATCTCCTCGTTGCTGTCATCCTGGCCCAGCATCATCGGGCGGCCGGCCATGGCATGTTCCATGATGGTGCCCAGCACCACCGGGCGCAGCGCCTGCCAGTCGGCGCTCTCCGCCTTGGTGACGGTGATGAAGTCGGCACCCAGGAAGACGCGCGCCACGCCTTCCAGCCCGAACAGCGCCTCCGCCAGCGGGGAACGGGCGGCGGCCTCGGCGCTGGTGAAATCGGCGGTGCCGCGGGCGCCCATCACGTCCTGGCCCGGCAGGAACTTCAGGGTCGCCGGATTGGGCGTGGCTTCCGTCTCGATGAACATTATTCAGTTTCCGTGCGCAGGAGTCGGTTTTCGCCAGTGCATGTGGTGGATCACGCTTCCGCATGCAACCGGAAAGCCATGCGGCCAGCCGGGGGCGGGGTAGAGGCGCGCGATGGCGGAGCGAAGCGGCGGCGCCGGTTCATGCCCGGAATATTCTTCAGGCCGTTTGCACGCCTTCGTGAAAGCGTGAAATTGCGATAACACAATATTGCATTAAATGTAACGCTACAGTTCATTCCCCGGCGGAGTCGTGCCCTGCCGAGGCGGCGATCGCGTTCAACGAAAGGTTCCTCATGCGTCTTCTTCTGACCCTCACGGCGGGCATTGCCCTGCTGCCGGCCCTGGCCGGCGCCCAGCCGATCGATGGCCTCTATATTGCAGGCGGCGCAGGCGGAAATTACCTGCAGCGTAGCTCCGGCCAGATCGCCGGCCAGGCTGGCCGCCTGCTGCAGCAGAATGGCCTGTCCCGCGAAGTGGCATTCGACTCGAATATCGGCTGGGGCGGCGTGGCCAGCATCGGCTGGGGCTTCGGCAATGGCCTGCGGGTCGAAGTGGAAGGCAGCTACCGTTCCAACGAATCGGACACGGTGACCCTGGCCGGCTACCGCCTGCTCCGCAACGGCGGCAGCGTCTACAACTACGGCGTCATGGCGAATGCCTTCTACGACTTCGACCTGACCAGCATCGGCATCCCCTCCAGCGCCGTGATGCCCTATATCGGCGGCGGCATCGGCTATGTCTGGCGCGACCATGACAATGTCCGCGGCTCCATCAATGTCGGACCCGCCAGCGGCCTGACGGGGAGCCTGACGAACGGGCTGACCGACAGGCTGGTTAACAGCCTGACCTCCAGCCTGCCGCCGGAGACTCCGGCCGATGTGCGGGCGGAGTTTGTTCAGAACCTGCGGAACACGCTGAATTCCGAGCTGAACAATGTGACGAATTCCACCGCCTCGGCCGATATCCGCAGCGACGACGTCAATGGCAGCCTGGCCTACCAGGGCATCGCCGGCCTCGCCTTCCCCATCCGCTGGGTGCCGGGCCTCTCGGCCACGCTGGAATACCGCTTCATGGCCACCGAGGGCGTGAAGCTCCGGACAACCGCCACCGGGCGGGTCAACAACGGGGCGCCCACCACGCTCTACAGCCGGAACACCGAGTTCGATAACTACAACCACTCCATCATGCTCGGCGTCCGCTACGCCTTCAACGCGCCGCGCCCGGCCGTGACCCCGGTCATGACAGATGCCCCGGCCCCGGCCGCCGCGCCGGCGCCGACCCGCACCTACCTGGTGTTCTTCGACTTCGACCGCGCCGACCTGACGGACCGCGCCCGCCAGATCATCGCCGAAGCCGCCCAGAACGCCGGCCGCGTGCAGACCACCCGCATCGAAGTGGCCGGCCATGCCGACCGCGCCGGTTCGCCGCAGTACAACCAGCGCCTGTCGCAGCGCCGCGCCGACGCCGTCGCCGCCGAGCTGGCCCGCCAGGGCATCCAGCGCTCGCAGATCACCGTGCAGGCCTTCGGCGAGAGCCGTCCGCTGGTCGCCACGGCCGATGGCGTGCGTGAGCCGCAGAACCGCCGCGTCGAAATCGTCCTGCGCTAAGCAGGGCGACGGCAGCGGGTGGCCTCAGATGGTCACCCGCTGCATATCCTGCTCGCTCAACCCGGCGGGCACGATGGTCATGGGCACCCGCAGCCGGGCGCCGTGGCGGCCCACCAGGGCCTGGATCAGCGGCCCCGGCCCGGTGCCGGCGGCGGCCGCGGCCAGCACCAGAATCGAAATGCGCGGGTCTTCCTCCAGCAGCGCCAGCAGCTCGTCCCGCGGGTCGCCTTCCCGGATCAGCAGGATCGGCAGGCCGCCGGTGATCTCCTGCACCTCGGCGGCGAGGCCGGAGAGCAGCTTTTCCGCTTCTTCCCGCCGTTCTTCCTCCAGCATGGCGCCGACGCCGGCCCATTCGGTCATCTCGGCCGGTTCCACCACCCGCAGCAGCGCCACGCGGCCGCCGCTGTGGCGCACCCGCAGGCAGGCATAGCGGAGGGCGGTATGCCGCTCCGGGCTGTCGTCCACCACCACCAGGAAGACGCGGTCGCGCCGTTCGGCCTCGGCCATCAGCTCCTCCGGAACAAGACGCTGCCCATCCAGCCCGCGAAGGCGGCCAGCAGCACGCAGAAAATGCCATACACCAGCGGCTGCTGCTCCGCGACTTCCGCGATCTGCGCGGCGGCGCCGACCCGCTCCACCCGGAAGCCCAGCTCCTGCCGCGCCAGCACGCGGCCCTGGCGCACCAGCAGCACCTGCACCTGGTAGTCACCGGTCTGCACCGTCGCCGGCAGATCCAGCCGCGCGCGGAAGAGGCGGGAGCCGGCGATATGCATCGGCGTCTCCTGTTCCCGCCACTGCCCGGCATTCTGCTTCAGCTGCAGCAGCGCCTCCCGGTAGCCGGGGTCCTGCACGCCGGTGGAGGCCAGCGGCAGCTTGTCCAGCCCCAGGTGCTTGGTGCTGCGCTCGACATCCGGCAGCATCTCGCGCAGCGGCCGGGTGCCGGTCACGACATAGAAGCCCGGCACGCTGCGGAAGCGGGCGGAGGGGCCGTTGATCCAGAAGCCCAGCACCTGGATCTTGCGTCGCACGATCATCGGCTCCGGCGCGTTCTGCGCGATCACCAGCACGTCGTCGCCCGGCGACCCGTCGGGCTGCGGGCCCAGCAGCCGGTCGGTGGCGCCGAAGACCAGCAGCTGCGTGCCGGTGAAGCCGGTGGTGATCTCCACCGTCTGCTGCGACAGCTCCGCCACCAGGGCGGGGCGGGCCATGCGGTTGGTGGGATCGGGCGCGTCCAGCGGGGGGGCGGCGGGGCCTAGCGAAGGCGGCGGCACGGTGGGCGGCGGCGGCGGGGGCAGCAGCAGCGGCCCGT
>NZ_JACTUZ010000219.1 GCF_014490445.1 Pseudoroseomonas ludipueritiae
CCCGGCCGCGGTCGGCTCCGCCCCGCGCGCGCCACGGTCGAAGAGCCGCAGGCCCAGCGTGGCCTCGGCCTCCCGCAACTGCACGGTCAGGGCGGGCTGGGAAAGGTGCAGCAGCGCGGCCGCGCGGCCCAGGCTGCCGCTGCGGGCCACCGCTACCACCGCCCTCATCTGGCGCAAGGTGACACTCATAATCCTGGATTATGAGAGTGCTCAGGAAGTTTCAATTGCATGATGGCCCGCGATACCGCCCATTGCCGGCAAAACACCGGAGGAACCACCATGCCCAGGATGCCCATAGCCTCCCGCCGCCACTTTCTCTCCGCCGCCGCCGCGGGGCTGGCGCTGCCGGCGCTGCCCCGTGCCGCCTCCGCCCAGGGCAACTGGCCGGACCGGCCGATCCGGGTGATCGTGCCCTTCGGCGCCGGCACCAGCACCGACATCATGACCCGCCTGGTCACGCCCCGCATGTCGCAGGAGCTGGGCCAGCCGCTGGTGATCGAGAACCGCGCCGGCGCCGGCGGCATCGTGGGCTCCGAGGCCGTCGCGAAATCCCCGCCGGATGGCTACAACCTTTGCATGGGCAGCATCGCCTCGCATTCCGTGAATGCCTCGCTGATGCCGCGCCTGCCCTATGACGTGCTGCGGGATTTCACCCCCGTCTCGCTGGTGACGAACGCGCCCAACCTGCTGGTGGTGGGGCCGCAGGTGCCGGCGCGGAACCTGCAGGAATTCCTGGCCTGGGCGCGGGAGCAAGGGGGCAAGGCCTCCTATGCCTCGGCCGGCAATGGCACCTCCAGCCATCTGGCCGGGGAGCTGCTGAAGCAGAAGACCGGCATCCCGATGGAACACGTGCCCTATCGCAGCGGCGCGCAGGCCCTGACGGATGTGATCTCCGGCCAGGTGGCGATGACCGTCTACCAGGTGACGGCGGTGCTGCCCTTCGTGCGGGAAGGCAAGATGCGCGCGCTGGCCACCACCTCCGCCCAGCGGCTGGAATGGACGCCCGATGTGCCGACGGTGGAGGAACAGGGCGTGGCGCCCTTCGATGTCGCGGCCTGGCACGGGCTTTTCGCCCCGGCCGGCCTGCCGGCGCCGATGCTGGAGCGGATCTATGCCGCATTGAAGGTGGCGCTGAACGACGCCGACCTGCGCGGCAAGCTGAACGAGCAGGGGCTGGTGCCGGTGGGCATGCCGCCCGCCGAATTCCGCCCCTGGCTGGAAGCCGATATCGCGAAATGGCGCGAGGTGGTGCGCGCCGGCAACATCAAGCCGGACTGAGCGCATGAGGAGGGTGCGGATCGGCGCGGGTTCCGGCTTCTCGGGCGACCGGATCGAGCCGGCGGTGGAGCTCGCCGAGCATGGCGGGCTGCAATACCTCGTCTTCGAGTGCCTGGCGGAGCGGACCATCGCCCTGGCGCAACTGGCGCGGCGGCGGGACCCGGAGGGCGGCTACGACCCGCTGCTGGCGGCGCGGATGCGCGCGGTGCTGCCGGCCTGCCGCCGCCAGGGCATCCGTATCGTTACCAACATGGGCGCGGCCAACCCGTTGGCGGCGGCGCGGCGCGTGGCGCAGGTGGCGCGGGACCTCGGCCTGGCCGGGCTGCGGGTCGCGGCCGTGACGGGGGACGACGTGACCGGCCGCCTGCGCGGCACGGAGACGATGCTGGACGAGGGCGGCACGGTCGCTGCCCTGGGCAACCGGCTGGTGTCCGCCAATGCCTATATCGGTGCAGCATCCATCGCGCAGGCGCTGGCGGCGGGGGCGGAGGTGGTGGTCACCGGCCGCGTCGCCGACCCCGCGCTGTTCCTGGGCCCGCTGATGCGGGAATTCGGCTGGGCGGAGGATGACTGGACCCGGCTGGGGCGCGGCACCCTGGTGGGGCACCTGCTGGAATGCGCCGGGCAGGTCACGGGCGGCTATTTCGCCGATCCCGGCTTCAAGGATGTGCCGGACCTCGCGCGGCTGGGCTTTCCGCTGGCGGAGGTGGACGAGGCGGGCGAGGCCATCATCACCAAGGTCCCGGGCTCCGGCGGCCGCGTGACGCCGGCGACCTGCAAGGAACAGTTGCTCTACGAGGTGCATGACCCCGCCCGCTACCTCCAGCCCGACGTGGCCGCCGATTTCTCCGGCGTGCGGATGGAGCCCGTGGGGGAGGATGCGGTGCGCGTCTCGGGTGCCGATGGCGCGCCGCGCACGGGGCTGCTGAAGGTCTCCGTCGGCTGCCACGAGGGGTGGTTCGGCGAAGGGCAGATCTCCTATGCCGGGCCGGGCGCGGTCGCGCGCGGGCGGCTGGCGCTGGAGGTGGTGCGGGAACGCCTGCGCCTGATCGGGCATGAGGCGGAGGAGATGCGCTTCGAGCTGGTCGGGCTGGATTCCATCCTGGGCCCGGCCGAGGGTGCTGCGGAACCGCGCGAGGTGCGCCTGCGCGTCGCCGGCCGCTGCGCCTCGCCGGAGGAAGCGGAGCGGATCGGGCATGAGGTGGACAGCCTCTACCTCAATGGCCCGGCCAGCGGCGGCGGCGTGGTGAAATCGGTGCGCGAGGTGATCGGCATCCGCTCCTGCCTCATCCCCGAGGCGGAGGCGCGCCCGCAGATCAACTGGGTGGAGGCCTGAATGCTGCTGCGCGACATCGCCCATGCCCGTGCCGGCGACAAGGGCGACATCTCCTGCATCTCCGTCATCGCCCATGACCCGGCCGATTACCCGCGCTTGGCGCGCGAGGTGACGGCCGAGCGGGTGCGGGCGCATTTCGCCGGCATCGCGACAGGCGAGGTACGGCGCTACGAATTACCGGGCCTCGGCGCGTTGAACTTCGTGCTGGAAGGGGCGCTGGGCGGCGGCGTCACGCGCTCCCTCGCTCTTGACGCGCATGGCAAGTGCCTTGCGTCGAAGATGCTGGAGATCGTGCTGGAAAGCTGAAAGCCTCTGGTGGCAACGAGGAAGATGGCGGGCAGGCACGGACCTGCCCACCATGCCTCAGCCGATGATGATCCGGTCGAGATCCGCCGTGCTCAACGTCACGCCTTGCAGGATGGCGAGTTGCACGAAGCCGTCGCCGCCGCCATCGGCATCGAACAGCAGCGCCGTCCCATCGGCCAGGCTCTCCACGCCCAGCCAGCCGTCCGTCACGGGATCGGCGGGGGCGGAAACCTGGTCGAGCAAACCCGAGAGGTCGAGGCGGTCCCCTGCCCGCAGGCTGAAATCCGTGATGGTATCGGCAAGGATCGAGGCCGGGTTCACCAAGCTGCCATAGACGAAGAGGTCGGCGCCGCTGCCTCCCGTCAGCACATTGCCATAGGCGCCGCTTTCCAGGATGTCCCGCCAGTCGCCGCCATCCAGCACGTCCAGGCCCGGGCTCCGCAGGATGTCGTTCCCGACGCCACCCAGGAGCTGCGTGGGCCTGGTCCGGAGGTCCAGGCCGCTATAGAGCTGGTCGTTGCCCGTCCCGCCCTCGATGATGGCGGAGCCGACCCCGAGGGAGATGACGTCATGCCCCTCGCCGCCCAGGATCCGGCTGCCGATCTTGGCCGCGCCGATGGTGATGGTGTCATTCCCGGCATCGCCGGAGATCGTGCCGAGCATCAGCCTCACGTCGATGACCTCGGCGCCCGATCCTCCGGTGATCGTGCCGCTCAGCATGTTGTAGATCGAGAAACTGTCATTCCCGCTGCCGCCATCCATTGTGCCGGCCTGGGTGCTGTAGAAGGTGAAGGTGTCGTTGCCGGCCTCGCCATACATGTCGGCGCCGAAGATGAAGTCGCGGTTGCCCTGCCCGGCATAGAAGGACGTGAAGCTGTCATTGCCGGTGCCGCCATGGGCGACGAGGTCGCCGCCGCGCCCGTCGAAGGCGAGGATGAAAAGGTCATGGCCGCTGCCGCCATCCAGCAGGCCGCTGTCGGTTCCCGTCAGCGTGTCGTTGCCATTGCCGCCATAGACGGAGTCCCGCCCGGCTTCGCCATCCAGGATGTCATTGCCGTCGTCGCCATAGACCATGTCGTCCCCGGCGCCAGCCCGGATGGTGTCATGGCCTTGCAGGCCATGGATCTCGTCGGCTTCGGCGATCCCTGAAAGGGTATCGCCGCGGCTCGTCCCACGAATGATGGCCATTGGCCTCTTCCCTCCCCGCGCTGATCCCTGGCTCCGCCAAGCATAACAAATCGCTCTCGTAACGAGTCCGGCGCGGAGGGAGTAATCCTTTCGGCCTGGATGCCCCCTCTCCCGCCGCCAGCCCGGCTTTGACGGCATGGAGCATCGAAGGCCACATTGGGCGCGGCCTCGCGCGGGGCCGCATCATGCGGCGTCCGCCACCGAGGCGGCGCCAAGGCCAGCGAGGAAGGGGATGCTTCTTGAACGGTAAGGCTACCAACCTTGCCCTGATCACCACCGCGCAGGTGCTGGCGCTCTCGCTCTGGTTCTCAGGGACGGCGGCCGGGCCGGGCATGGTCCGTGAGGCGGGCATCGCGGCGGGCTCGGCCTTCCAGGCCCTGCTGACCGGCGCCGTGCAGGCCGGCTTCGTCCTGGGCACCCTGGTCAGCGCCGTGCTGACCCTGGCCGACCGCTACGACCCGCGCCGCTTCTTCATCGCGGCGGCGCTGCTGGGCGCGGCGGTGAACGCGGCGATCCTGGCCCTGCCCGCCGGGTCGGACCTGGCCATCGCCGCGCGCTTCGTGACCGGCGCCGCCCTGGCGGGGGTCTACCCCGTGGGCATGAAGCTGGCGGTGGGCTGGGCGGACCGGAGCGACACGGGGCTAGTCATCGGCATCCTAGTCGGCGGGCTGACGCTCGGCTCGGCCTCGCCGCATCTGGCCAATGCATTGGGCGGCCTGGACTGGCGGCTGACGCTGGCCACAGCCTCCCTGGCCGCCGTCGCCGCGGCGGGGCTCATCGGGCTGGTGCGGCTCGGCCCGCGGCACGCGCCGGCGGCGCCCTTCAGGCCCGTGGCCGCGCTGGAGCTCTGGCGCAACCGGGGCACGCGGCTCACCACCCTCGGCTATCTCGGGCATATGTGGGAACTCTATGCCATGTGGGCCTGGGTGGGCGCCTATCTCACCGCCAGCTTCGCTGCCTGGCGCGGCGGGGGCGAGGTGGCCTCCGGCAAGGCGGCGCTGGCGACCTTCTCCGTCGTGGCGGCCGGCACGCTCGGCTGCGTGGCCGCCGGGCTGCTGGCCGACCGGCTCGGCCGGGTGCGCGTGACGGTCTGGGCCATGGCGGTCTCCGGCACATGCTGCCTGCTGGCCGGGCCGGCCTTCGGGCTGCACCCGGCGCTGACCACCGCGCTCTGCCTGGTCTGGGGCGTGGCGGTGGTGGCCGATTCCGCCCAGTTCTCCGCCAGCGTCGCGGAACTCTCCGACCCGCGCCTGACCGGCACCATGCTGACGGTGCAGAACTGCCTCGGCTTCGCGCTGACCCTGGTGACGATCCACCTCATGCCGGCGCTGGTGGCCAGTGCGGGCTGGGGCGGCGCCTTCGCGCTGCTCGCGGTTGGCCCCGCGCTGGGCTGCGTCGCCATGCTGCGCCTCGGCCGCAGCCCGGCGGCGGCG
>NZ_JACTUZ010000022.1 GCF_014490445.1 Pseudoroseomonas ludipueritiae
GGGCTGCCGGCGCGGGTGCTCGCCGGCCTGCCGGCGCTCAGGCGGGGCGCCAGGCTGCTGACGGTGCCGGCCCTGGGCCTGGGCGAGGGCGCGCGGCTGGCCTTCGAGCCGGCGGGTGGTCCTCTCGGCTAGAGATTCTGCCCTTGAGGCCCAGATGAAGAACGCGACATGGTTTCAGAACGCTGCTTGACGTCCTATCTTATCGGCACGCCAGGTCCGCCTGGCGATCGCATGGGAACCGCACGGTGAATAATTTCGGCCGCAATCTGGCGCTGTGGGTGATCGTGGCGCTGCTGCTCGTGGCGCTGTTCAATCTGTTTCAGCCCAATTCCTCTACCCGCCAGACCGGCCAGCAGGTCGCCTACAGCGACTTCCTGAACGAGGTGAATGGCGGGCGGGTCCGCGACGTGACCATCACGGGCCGTACCCTCACGGGCCAACTCTCCGATGGGCGTTCCTTCTCCACCTATACGCCAGAGGACCCCACCCTGGTCGGCAAGCTGACCGACAAGGGCGTGCGCGTCGTGGCGCGGCCGGAGGAGAGCGACGTCAACCCGCTCTTCCACTACCTCCTGAGCTGGTTCCCGATGCTGCTGCTGATCGGCGTCTGGGTCTTCTTCATGCGCCAGATGCAGGGTGGCGGTGGCCGGGCCATGGGCTTCGGCAAGTCCAAGGCCAAGCTGCTGACGGAAAAGCAGGGCCGCGTGACGTTTGAGGACGTTGCGGGCATCGAGGAAGCCAAGGGCGAACTCGAAGAAATCGTGGACTTCCTGCGGGACCCGCAGAAGTTCCAGCGCCTCGGCGGCAAGATCCCCAAGGGCGTGCTGCTGGTGGGTCCCCCGGGTACCGGTAAGACGCTGCTGGCCCGCGCCATCGCCGGCGAGGCCAATGTGCCCTTCTTCACCATCTCGGGCTCCGACTTCGTCGAGATGTTCGTGGGTGTGGGCGCCTCTCGCGTGCGCGACATGTTCGAGCAGGGCAAGAAGAACGCCCCCTGCATCATCTTCATCGACGAGATCGACGCGGTGGGTCGCCACCGTGGTGCCGGCCTCGGCGGCGGCAACGATGAGCGCGAGCAGACCCTCAACCAGATGCTGGTCGAGATGGACGGCTTCGAGGCGAATGAGGGCGTGATCCTGATCGCCGCCACCAACCGCCCGGACGTGCTGGACCCCGCGCTGCTGCGCCCCGGCCGGTTCGACCGCCAGGTGGTGGTGCCGAACCCGGACGTGATGGGCCGCGAGAAGATCCTGCGCGTGCATATGCGCAAGGTGCCGCTGGCTTCCGACGTGGACCCGAAGACCATCGCGCGTGGCACCCCGGGCTTCTCGGGCGCTGACCTCGCCAACCTCGTGAACGAGGCGGCGCTGCTGGCCGCGCGGACCGGCCGCCGCACCGTCGGCATGCACGAGTTCGAGATGGCGAAGGACAAGGTGCTGATGGGTGCCGAGCGGCGCTCGCTGGTCATGTCCGACGACGAGAAGCAGATGACGGCCTATCACGAGGCCGGCCATGCCCTGGTGGCGCTGCATGAGCCGGAATGCGACCCGGTGCACAAGGCGACCATCATCCCGCGCGGCCGCGCCCTGGGTCTGGTCATGTCCCTGCCGGCTGGCGACCGCTATTCCAAACACAAGTCCAAGCTGAAGGCGGAACTCGCCATGGCGATGGGCGGCCGTGTGGCGGAAGAGCTGATCTTTGGCCCGGACAAGGTTTCCAACGGCGCCTCGGGCGACATCAAGATGGCCACCAACCAGGCCAAGATGATGGTGACCGAGTGGGGCATGAGCGAGAAGCTCGGCATGATCGCCTATGGCGACAACAGCCAGGAGGTCTTCCTCGGCCATTCCGTGACGCAGTCGAAGAACGTGTCCGAAGCCACGGCGCGGGAGATCGACAGCGAGGTGCGGGCGATCATCGACCAGGCTTATGCCCGCGCGAAGCACATCCTCCAGGTGAATATCGAGGAGCTGCACGCGCTGGCGAAGGGCCTGCTGGAGCATGAGACGCTTTCGGGCGACGAGATCCGCATGGTGCTCAAGGGCGAGCCTGTGGTCCGCAACCGCCCGGACGAGCCCACCAATGCCGGCCGTGGCAGCGTGCCGACCTCCGGGCGGCCGCAGGCGCCGCGTCCGGGCGGGCTGAACCCTTCGCCGCAGCCGGGAACTTGAGGCTAAGCCATTCCGCTTCCGGTGGAATGTCGGCTAGAGAGAGGGACCCCTTCGCGGGTCCCTTTTTCGTTGGAGATCCTCCATGGCCGAACGCTGGCTGGAGCCCCTGGGGCTGTTGCACGGCCCGGCGGGCTTCCATGCTGTCCGCGCCGGGCATGCCATGCCCCTGGCTGGCGGCCCCGCGGCCTTCTCCCTGCTGCGGCTGATCGAGGACGGGAAGGAGCAGGGCATCCACCCCGCCTCCGCCCTGCCGCAAGGCTGGGAGGACCTGCTGCCGCCCTTGACCCGGCGCCCGCTGCCTTTCGCCGGCCTGCCCAATGACCGCCCGCTGGTGATGGGCATCCTGAACGTGACGCCGGACAGCTTCTCGGATGGCGGCAAGCATCTCGATACCCGTGCCGCCATCGCCGCCGGGCATGCGATGCTGGAGCAGGGGGCGGATATCCTGGACATCGGCGGGGAAAGCACCCGCCCTGGCTCTGTGCCACTGACGGCGGAGGAGGAGATCGCCCGCGTGCTGCCGGTGGTGCGGCAATTGGCGACCGCGGCGGTGGTCAGCGTCGATACCCGCTTCGCCGCCACCATGCAGGCGGTGCTGGATGCGGGGGCCGAGATCGTCAACGACATCTCCGCCCTGCGGCAGGAACCGAAATCCGTGCGGGTGGTGCAGGAGGCCCGCGCCCCGGTCGTGCTGATGCACATGCCGGCCTTGGACCTGCGCAAGATGCACGAGGCCACCCGCTATGACGACGTGGTGCTCGACGTGGCGCGCTTCCTGCGCCAGCGAGTGGAAACGGCCGAGGCCCTGGGCATCCCACGCGGCCGCATTGCCGTGGACCCTGGCATCGGCTTCGGCAAGACACGCGAGCAGGACCTGTTGCTGCTGAACCGGTTGCCGCTGCTGGCTGGCATTGGCTGCCGTGTGCTGGTCGGTGCTTCCCGCAAGCGGCTGGTGGGCTGGGTGACGGGGGTGGAAGACCCGGCCGAGCGCGTGGCCGGCAGCGTCGCGGTGGCCGTGGCCGCCGCCGCCGCCGGGGCCAGCATCCTGCGCGTGCATGACGTGGCGGAGACGGTGCAGGCGCTGCGCATGTGGCAGGCCTGCGCCGATGGCGCGCCGCCTCAGCCGGTGGAGCCGGCCTGAATGTCCACCAAGACCCGGCGGCGCCGGCGCGATGGACGCGCGGCACAGCCCCGGCTAGAGCCGCTATCAGAGACCCTGAGTGAAGGAGCGTCCCGCATGACCCAGGCCGTGCGCCGCCTGTTCGGCACCGACGGTATTCGTGGCGTGGCCAATCGTGCCCCCATGGATGCCCTGACCGCCCTGCGGCTGGGCCAGGCCGCCGGGCGTTTCTTTAGCCGTGGCGCGCACCGGCACCGCGTGGTGATCGGCAAGGACACGCGCCTCTCCGGCTATATGCTGGAGCCAGCGCTGACGGCGGGCTTCGTTGGCGCGGGCATGGACGTGGTGCTGGTCGGGCCGCTGCCGACGCCGGCCATCGCGCTGCTGACGCGCTCGCTGCGGGCGGACCTGGGCGTGATGATCTCCGCCAGCCACAATCCCTTCGAGGACAATGGCATCAAGCTCTTCGGCCCGGATGGGCTGAAGCTCTCCGACGCGCAGGAGATGGAGATCGAGGCCATGATGGCGGGCGAGCCCACGGGCCTTGCCGCGCCCTCCCGCCTCGGCCGCGCCAGCCGGCTGGAAGACGCCCCAGGCCGTTATATCGAGGCGGTGAAGGCCAGCTTCCCCAAGCGCCTCAGCCTGTCCGGCCTGCGCATCGTGGTCGATTGCGCCCATGGCGCCGCTTACAGGGTGGCGCCCACCGTGCTCTGGGAACTGGGGGCGGAGGTCGTCTCGGTCGGCGTCTCGCCGGATGGCTTCAACATCAACAAGGAATGTGGCTCCACCGCGCCGGGCAAGCTGGCCGAGCTGGTGCGGGAGCGCCGGGCGGATCTCGGCATCGCGCTGGATGGCGATGCCGACCGGCTGGTGCTGGTGGATGAGCAGGGCCAGATCATCGACGGCGACCAGATCCTGGCCACCATCGCGGAATCCTGGGCGGCGCAGGGGCGGCTGACCGGCGGCGGCGTCGTCGCCACCGTCATGTCCAACCTGGGGCTGGAGCGCTTCCTGGACGGACTGGGCCTGAACCTGCTGCGCACCAAGGTGGGTGACCGCTACGTGTCGGAGCGGATGCGGGAGACCGGCTGTAATTTGGGTGGCGAGCAGTCCGGCCACATGATCATGAGCGAATTCGGCACCACCGGCGACGGGCTGGTGGCGGCTTTGCAGGTGCTGGCGGAACTGGTGGAGCGCAAGCAGCCGGCCAGCGAGGCCTGCCGCCGCTTCACGCCGCTGCCGCAGCGGCTGGTGAATGTCCGCTTCAGCGGCGGCAATCCGCTGGAGGATGCCAGCGTGAAGGATGCCATCACCGAGGCGGAGTCGAAGCTGGGCAGCCGCGGCCGTGTGCTGATCCGCCCCAGCGGCACCGAACCGCTGATCCGCGTCATGGCCGAGGCGGAGGAGGAAGGCATGGTGGAGGAGACGGTGGAATCCCTCGCCGCCCTGATCCGCGCCCGCGCCGCTGCCCTGCCGGCCAAGGTGGCCTGAATGCGGGGGCGTGTGCTGATCGTCGCCGGCTCGGATTCCGGCGGCGGCGCCGGAATCCAGGCGGATATCAAGGCCTGCGCGGCGATGGATGCCTATTCCGCCACCGCCATCACGGCCCTGACGGCGCAGGACACGCTGGGGGTGCATGGTGTGCATCCGGTGCCGCTGGATTTCATCCGGCAGCAGATCCGCCTGAGCCTGCGGGATATCGGCGCCGATGTGGTCAAGACCGGCATGCTGGGCGATGCCGCGACCATCGAGGCGGTCTGCGACGCGCTGGCCGAGGACGGGCAGGGCATTCCCCTGGTGGCTGACCCGGTGATGGTGGCCAAGGGTGGCAGCAACCTGTTGGCGCCGGATGCCGTGGCGACGCTGAAGCGCCGCCTGCTGCCCATGGCCGCGCTGGTGACGCCGAATATCCCGGAAGCCGAGGTGCTCTCCGGCCTGCGCATCACCGGGCTGGAGGAGATGCGTGCGGCGGCGAGAGCTATTCTGGCGCTGGGTGTGCCGGCCGTGCTGCTGAAGGGCGGCCACCTGGAGGGTGACCAGTTGCTGGACCTCTTGGCCACTTCCGACAGCGAGGAAGTGTTCGAAGGCACCCGCATTCCCAGCCGCCATACCCATGGCACCGGCTGTACCCTGGCTTCCGCCATTGCCGCCGGGCTGGCGCAGGGCATGGTGCTTTGGGACGCCGTGGCGCGCGGCCGGAGCTTCGTGCAGGCGGCGCTGCGAGCGGCGCCGGGGTTGGGAAGGGGCCATGGGCCGCTGAACCATGGCGTCACGGTTGACCCGGCAAGGATTGCGGCCCTGTCATGAGATAAGCGCGGCTTCGCAAGCCGCCCACCTCTGGCAAGCTCGGCCATGCCGCACTGCGGCAGAGGAGGTTCGCGATGATGCGCCTGTCGACCTATACGGTGGATGCTTTCGCCGAGCGTCCCTTCGCAGGCAACCCGGCGGTGGTCGTGCCGCTGGAATCCTGGCTGCCGGACGAGGTCATGCAGGCCATGGCGGCGGAGCATAACCTCAGCGAAACCGCCTTCTTCGTTCCGGACGGGGCGGGGCAGTGGCACCTGCGCTGGTTCACGCCGCGCTTCGAGGTGAATCTCTGCGGCCACGCGACACTGGCCACCGCCTTTGTGCTGGCGACGGAACTGGGCGCCACGGGGCCGCTGCGCTTCCGCACCGCGTCCGGCATCCTGGGCGTGGAGCGGGAGGACAACCGCTTCGTGCTGGACTTCCCGGCCATGGTGCCGGTGCTCGCCACGCGCCCACCGCCGGGCCTGGCCGCCGCGCTGGGCGCGGTGCCGCGTGAGGTCTGGAAGGCGCGGGACTGGATCTGCCTCTTCGACAGTGCCGAGACGGTGCGGGCCCTCACGCCGGACCATGGCCGCATCGCCACCATGCCGGATTCCGTGCCCGGCGGGCAGGCCAGGGTCATGGCCACAGCGGTTTCGGACGACCTGCGCTACGACGTGGTGTCCCGCTACTTCTCGGCCCGCATGGGGGTGAACGAGGACCCGGTGACGGGTTCCGCCCATACCCAGCTGGTGCCCTTCTGGTCGGCACGGCTGAAGCGCCAGTCGCTGGTCTGCCACCAGGCCAGCGCGCGCGGCGGCACGCTGTGGTGCCGCCTGGAAGGGGATCGCGTCCGCATGGGCGGTCATGCGGTGCTCTATGCCCGGGGCGAGGTGTTCCTGCCCGTGCCGCGCTTGATCGACGCGCCGATACCGGCCTAACCCTGCCGCGACAAAGTCAGAGTCCACCACCATGCCGAAGATCACCCAGCCGAACCTCCGCCCGGCCAATCCGATGTTCTCCTCCGGCCCCTGCGCCAAGCGGCCCGGCTGGTCCCTGGCGGCCTTGGAAGGCGCGATGGTGGGGCGCAGCCACCGGGCGCCGCAGCCCAAGGCGCGGCTGGCTGAGGTGATCGAACGCTCCAAGGCCGTGTTGCGGATGCCGGAAGGCTGGCGGCTGGGCATCGTTCCCGCTTCCGATACCGGCGCGGTGGAGATGGCGCTGTGGTCGCTGCTGGGGCCGCGTGGCGTCGATGTGCTGGCCTGGGAAAGCTTCTCGGGCGAATGGGCGAATGACATCACGACGCAGCTGAAGCTGCCGGATGTGCGGCTGATCAAGTCCGCCTATGGCGCGCTGCCGGACCTGGCGCAGGTCTCCTGGGACCGGGACGTGGTGTTTGTCTGGAACGGCACCACCTCCGGCGTGCGGGTTCCGGGCGGCGACTGGATTCCCGACGACCGCCAGGGGCTGGCGATCTGCGATGCCACCTCGGCCGCCTTCGCCATGGATCTGCCCTGGGACAAGCTCGATGTGGTCACCTGGTCCTGGCAGAAGGTGCTGGGAGGGGAGGCCGCGCATGGCATGCTGGCACTCTCCCCCCGCGCGGTGGCACGGCTGGAAGGCCATACTCCTGCCTGGCCGCTGCCGAAGGTCTTCCGCCTGACCAAGGACGGCAAGCTGATCGAGGGCATCTTCCAGGGCGACACCATCAATACCCCCTCGATGCTGGCGGTGGAGGATGCGTTGGACGGGCTGCGCTGGGCCGAGCGGATCGGCGGCCTGCCGGCGCTGGTGGCGCGGTCGGAAGCCAATCTGGCCGCCGTGGCCGCCTGGGTAGATGGGCAGGATCAGGTGGCTTTCCTGGCGGAACGGCCGGAGACGCGATCCTGCACCTCCATCTGCCTGCGCATCGTGGCGCCCTGGTTCATGGCCCTGAAGCCGGAAGGGCAGGCAGCGGCGGCGAAGGTGCTGGCCAGCCTGCTGGAGAAGGAAGGCGTGGGGCTGGATGCCGCTTCTTATCGCGATGCGCCCCCAGGCCTGCGCATCTGGGGCGGTGCCACGGTGGAGACCAGCGACATTGCCGCGTTGCTGCCGTGGGTGGACTGGGCGCTGGGCGAAGTCGCGGCGCAGTTCGCCTCCGCGGCAGCCTGAAGGCAGAAGAATCTCCCGCTAAATTGGTAAAAGGGGCAAAATGTTCCCTGCCTCTGCTCCGCTAGCGGGAGAGTTCGGTAAGAAGTCCTTACCTACATAGCTTAGCCTTTCCGCATCAGATTCGGTGCGGAGTGGCCTGCTATGCGTCTTCCCCTCGCAGCAAGTGGAGCAAGCGGCCGCCGGGGTGCCGTGGTGCTCTTCCTGGGCGCTCCGCTACTCTTCGCGGGCAATGTGCTGGGGGCGCGCTGGCTGGCGGGCTCGGTGCCGCCGATGACGCTCGCCGCCGGCCGCTGGCTGGTGGCGGCCTTGCTGTTGCTGCCAGTAGCCTGGCCCTGGCTGCGCCGCCACGGGCTGGGTGCCGTGCCGCCGATGCAATTGCTGCTGCTGGTGCTGCTGGGTGGCGTGGTGACGGTAGCACCACAATATGGCGCTGCGAGCTATACCTCTGCCGGCAATATCGCCCTGCTCGCGGCCATGACGCCGCTGCTGGTCGCGGTGATCGAACGTGTCGTCTGGGGCGTGCGGCTGCGGCCCGCGATGCTGGCGGGCATCGCCTGCGCCTTCTGCGGCATTGGCGTGGCTACCTTTCGCGGCGAGTTCTCGGCCCTGCTGCGGCTGGAAGTGAACCAAGGCGATGCGCTGATGCTCGCCGCCATCCTGGGCTGGTCCGGCTATACCGCATTGCTGCGACACCGCCCGGTGCCCTTGCCGCCGATGGTGCTGCTCTGGGTCGTGGCGGCGGGCGGGGCGCTTTGCCTGGCCCCACTGGCGCTGCTGGAGTGGTGGCAGGCGGGCGTGCCCTCCCTAGGGGCGAGGGCCTTCTGGGGCATGCTCTTTCTGGGCCTGGTGGCGGGGGTAGGGGCTTATGGCGCCTATGGCCGCGCCGTCAGTTTGCTGGGCGCGGCGCGGGCGAGCATGTCCATGTATCTGGTGCCAGCCTATGCCCTCGGCCTCGGTGCGCTGCTGCTGGGCGAGACACTGCATGCCTATCACGCCGTCGCGGTGGCGCTGGTGCTGGGCGGCGTGACGATGGGAAGCTTGCAACCGGCCCGGACCTGAGTCTCCTCCCGGGAAGGTGGCAGGCGGAAAGGCTGCGCCTCTCGTCGCCTGCCACGCCCTCCGGTGGGAATGAGGGTCTCAGTCGCAACCCATGTCTTGGGGGGTGGGAGCGGCCTGAGCTGAATCTAGGCTTTGGCCCGGTAGAGCGGCAAGCTGCAACGCATTGATCTACCCTTGGTTTAAAGGTGTCACGCCAATGTGATTCTCTTGTGGCGGATGCGCGGGGCGCGCTTGCCCGGCAAATGCCCGCGCCACCGGGATGCCACCTTGCCGCTGCCGCCGCGTTGATGCGGTGAACGCATCGCTTTACTGGCAGGGAGGGCAAGACAGCCGTGTCCCAGGTCCGGGCTTCGGCCCCGTGTCGTCCGCTGGTGGCCGCCCGGAATACCCTGGGTGAAGGGCCGGTCTGGGACGAAGTGGAGGGCTGCCTCTGGTGGGTCGATATTGCCGGGGCGGAACTGCACCGGCTGCGCCTGCCTGATGAAATACATGATCATTGGCCGATGCCTGAGCGGGTGGCCGCCCTGGCACTGCGCCAGCAGGGTGGGCTGGTTGTCGCCCTGGCTTCCGGCTTTGTCCGCTTCGATGGCGCTTCCGGAAGAATGGAGCCTTACCCAGGCCGTCCGCCTCTGCGCCCTGGCCAGCGACTGAATGATGGCGCCTGTGATGCCGCCGGTCGCTTCTGGTGCGGCGCGATGCGGGAGGAGGGGGAAGGGCCGGATGCGGCCCTGCATGTGCTGCAGCCTGACGGCAGCCCGGTGGAACATCCTGCGAGCCTCAGCATCATCAATTGCGTCAACTGGAGCCCGGATGGGCGCACCATGTATTTCTCCGACACGCCGGCCGGCATCATCTATGCCTGCGACTTCGATATCGGCAGCGGCCGGATGGGAGAGCGGCGCATCTTCCATGCCGGCCAGGATGTGCCCGGCCAGCCGGATGGCGGCACGGTGGATGCCGAGGGCTGCCTCTGGAGTGCCCGCTACGGCGGCGGCGGCGTGGCGCGCTTCCGCCCGGATGGCAGCCTGGACCATTTCCTGCCCCTGCCGGCACAGAAGATCACGTGCTGCGCCTTTGGCGGGCCGGAGCTTCGCACCCTCTTCGTCACCTCCGCCACCGAAGGCCTGAGCGAGGAGGACAAGGTGGCCCAGCCGCTGGCGGGGCATCTCATGGCGCTGGAGCCCGGGGTCGCCGGCCGGCCGCCGAGGCGTTTCGCCGGCTGAGGCCGGCTATCCCGGAAGGCAGCGCGTGATGCTTCCATGCCCGCGCGCCAGCACCGGGCGGGTGCCCTCGGGGCAGGCCATCTGCTCATGGCTGGCAGCGGGAAGCCCGCGGTCCCAGCCAGGGGCCGGCGAGCCGATACCGGACACCGAAGCACCGCCCCGCCGCCGCCCGGCGCCATCGCAACGGCCCGGCACGCCCTTCACCGGGGAGCCACCATGCGGGCAAAGCCAGCGCCGGATGTCTTCCAACTGGGCGGAATTCGGCCTGCGGTATTCCGCCGCTGCCGCCGGCAAGGTCGCCAGCCCCAGCGCGATGCAGATCGCCATGCCCCGGATCATGCCGCTCCTATCGCATGAGGAGGCCTGCCGCGTGAAGCGCCGCCCGCGCGGGGCAGCAGGGACGTGAAGACTGATACATTGCGATACAGACTGCATGAAACAAAGATGTGCCGCTCGCCACGTAGGGCTTGAAGGGGTGGGCGGACGTGGCAACATGAGCCCCATGGATCAGCAGTTCCGCAATCGCCCCGTCATCGACATGACCCCGGAAGGCGAGTTCCGTGGGCCGACCCCCCGCCGTGCCAGCCCGCTGGATAAGCTGCTGGGCCGCCTGGGGGGCGTGGCCGCACTGGTCGCGCTGGTAGCTGGCGGCATCGTTGTGGCGGGCGTGGCCATCGCCTTCTTCGCCATCGCCTTGCCCGTGGCGTTGCTGGCCGGGGCGATTGCCTTTGGCAGCTTGTGGTGGCGCATGCGCCGGGCCGGCCGGCAGGGCCTTGGCTTTGTGCATGTGATGCGGCGCTGAGCCGCCCCGGCTTCACGGTTGATCCCGCCCGCCTCTACGAGGTGGGCGATGCCGGGGAAGTGCATGTCGCACCCCCCGAGGAAGCGACCAAGCCAACAGCCGGTGTCTGGGGCTGGTGGGCCGGAGCGGTCGCTCTCAACATGGCCAGTGCGGGCAGCGCGGCAGCGGGCTTCATGCTCGGCGGCCGGCTGATCGGCGCTGCGATGGGGCTGGTGGTCATCGGCACCGCGCCTTTGCTGGCTGTCGCGCCCACCATGATGCTGCTGCGCCGCCGGCGCCTGCACCGGCGGCTGCACCGCCGGCCCGAGGGTTTTGGCCGGCGCTAACGCCCGCCCGGCAGACGCTGCCGGAAGGCCAGGGCCTCCGCCATATGCGTCCGGGTGATCAAGCCCTCTCCCGCCAGATCGGCGATGCTGCGCGCGACGCGGAAACAGCGGATGAAGCCGCGATTGGACAGGCCGAGTTGCGCTGAAGCCTTCTCAGCCAGGGCCAGCGCCTCGGGCGCCGCCTGCGTGGTCAGGGCATCCAGCGGCGCCTCGGCATTGGTGGTGCCGGCGCGGACATGCTGCGCCTGGCGTGCCCGCGCCACCCGCGCGGCGACCACGCCGCTGGTTTCCCCCTTGGGCGCGCGGGCCAGTTCGCCGGGCGCGATGGGGGCCATGCCGATGGTGAGGTCGATGCGGTCCAGCAGCGGGCCGGAAAGGCGGGACTGGTACTGCTCACCACAGCGAGGCGCCTGGCCGCATTCTCGTGGGCCATCGCCCAGATGGCCGCAGCGGCAGGGATTCATCGCCGCCACAAGCTGCACCCGTGCCGGATAGGTGACATGGGCGGCGGCGCGGCTGACCGTGCAGGTGCCGGATTCCAGCGGCTGGCGCAGTGCTTCCAGCGCGGGCCGGGGAAATTCCGGCCATTCATCCAGGAACAGCACGCCGCGATGCGCCAGCGAGATCTCGCCCGGCTTGGCGCCTGGCCCGCCGCCGACGAGTGCCGCCTGACTGGCGGAATGGTGCGGCTCCCGGAAAGGTGGGCGGGCGGAGATGCGGCCTTGCTCGATCAGCCCCGCGACGCTGCGCACCAGGCTGACTTCCAGCGCCTCCTGCGGCGTCAGGTCCGGCAGCAGGCCGGGCAGGCGCGCCGCCAGCATGGACTTGCCGGCGCCCGGTGGGCCGACAAGAAGGAGGTTGTGCTGCCCTGCCGCCGCGATCTCCAGCGCCCGCTTGGCACTTTCCTGTCCCTTCACGTCCGAGAGGCAGAGACCAGGCGCTGTTTCCGGCTGCAGGCCCGGCGGCTTCGGCGGGTCCAGGATCTGCCGGCCGGTGAGATGCGCGATGAACTGCCGGAGGTCATCGGCGGCCAGGATCTCGATCTCGCCTACCCAGGCGGCTTCGTCCCCTTGCGGCCCAGGGCAGATCAGGCCCAGCCCGCGCGCCGCGGCGCCCAGGGCCGCCGGCAGGATGCCGGCCACGGGGCCCACGGTACCGTCCAGCGCCAGTTCCCCCAGAGCGGCGAAACCGGCCAGTTCCTCGCGCGGCACCACCTCCATCGCAGCCAGCACCGCCAGGGCGATGGGCAGGTCGAAGTGGCTGCCTTCCTTCTGGATATTGGCCGGGGCGAGGTTCACCAGCACACGTTTCGGCGGCAGGGAAAGCCCCAGCCCTGTCAGTGCGGCCCGCACCCGCTCCCGGCTCTCCGCCACGGCCTTGTCTGGCAAACCGACCACGGTGAAGGCTGGCAGGCCAGCAGAGATCTGGACCTGCACCTCCACGGGCAGGGTCTCGATCCCGGAAAAGGCAAAGGTCGCCAGCCGCGCGATGGTCATGAAGCATCGCTAGCGCGCCGCGTGGCGACTTTCAACTTATAGGATCATGCCTTCCAGGCGGTCAGGAAGCGTTCCAGCAAGGAACCGAGAACCTCCACATTGTAGCCGCCCTCCTGCACCAGCACGGTCGGAACGCCCAGGGTGGAGATCTTCTCGGCGGCGCGGGCGAAGCCGTCGGCGCTGACGCCGAGGAAGCTCAACGGCTCATGCTCCGAGGCATCGAAGCCCAGCGGTACCACCAGCGCATCGGGCGCGAAGGCCCTGATCCGCTCCAGTCCCGCATCGATGGCCGCCAGCCACGCCTCGTCGCTGCTGCCGCGCCGGAGGGGCAGGTTGAGGTTGAAGCCTTGGCCAGCGCCGCCGCCGGTCTCGCCGGCATAGCCGACATACCAGGGATAATAGCCGGCGGGATCGCCATGGACGGAGACGGTGAGCACATCGGCGCGGTCCCAGAAGATGCCCTGGGTGCCATTGCCATGGTGGGCGTCGATATCGAAGGTCGCCACCCGATTCGCGCCGGCAACACGCAGGCGCTGCGCGGCAAGGGCGCTGTTGTTGATGTAGCAGTGGCCGCCGGCACGGCCCGCATAGGCATGGTGCCCCGGCGGCCGGCAAAGGGCGTAGGCGGTGCCGCCATCGGCCACGGAATCCGCCGCGGCCAGAGCCACGCCGGCAGCACCCGCCACGGCTTCCCAAGTGCCGGCGCCGATGGGGCAGGCATTGTCGGCCGTGTACCAGCCGACGCGGCCGATGATGGAATCGGGGCAGGTGGCGCCCTGCGCCAGCATCTCGGGCGAGGGGTGCATGTTGGGCACCGCTTCGGGGCCCCGTTCCTGCAACCCGTTCCAGCCGCGCATGGCGCTTTCCAGGAAGTCGATATAGCCGGCGTCATGAATGGAGAGCAGCGCCTCCCGCGTCGCCGCCTCCGGCTCCGCCGGCGTCAGCCCCAGGCGGTGCAGGGCGGAAAGCAGGGCGCCCGCCCGCTCCGGCACCTCGAAGTTCGCACGGACCTGACCGCGCTGAAGGAAGAACTGCGGAGTGTGCCGCAACTGGCTGGGATGAGCGAAGGTCTGCATGGTGCGGTGACGCTAAGACGGAGAGGCGGGCTTGTCGATCCGCCCCCGTGAAGGTTAGCGTTTCACTTAAGGGAAGATCCAACGGAGTGAATCGATGACCGTGTCGCGTCGCGGCCTTATGGCCGCTGCTGCCGTGCTGCCTGTCCTGTGGCGTGTCGAGGATGCCATTGCGCAGGGCGTGCAGCCCAAACGCGGCGGCACGCTGAACAGCATCGTGAACCCCGAGCCGCCGATTCTGCACGTCGGTATCAACAATCAGGCGCCGACGCTGATTATCGGCGGCAAGATCTTCCAGGGCCTGCTTCGCTACGACGCGAAGCTGAACCCCATGCCGGAGCTGGCGAAGAGCTGGGAGGTGAGCCCCGACGGGCTCGAATATACCTTCCATTTGCAGGAGAATGTGAAATTCCACGACGGGAAGCCGATGACGGCGGACGACGTGGTCTTCTCCATCATGAAATTCCACATGGAGGTCTCGCCCCGCGCCCGCGGCGTCTTCGCCCGCATCAAGGAAGGCGTGGCGGTGAACCCCACCACGGTGAAGTTCGTCCTGTCGGAGCCTTTCGAGCCCTTCCTGCTGATGTTCGACAACACGGTCTCGGCCATTGTGCCGAAGCACCTGTTCGACGGGCAGGATTACCGGCAGGCACCGGCGGTGCAGAAGCCGGTCGGCACCGGCCCCTTCAAATTCGCCGAGTGGCAGCGCGGCAACTTCATCAGGCTGGAGCGCTTCGACGAATACTGGAAGCCCGGCCAGCCTTATCTGGACGCCATCATCTATCGCGTGGTGCCGGACAGCCAGAGCCGCCGCCTGGCGCTGGAATCCGGCCAGGTGCAGCTGACGCAGTCCAACGATATCGAGCCCTTCGACGTGCCGCAGATGCGCGCGCGCCCGAACCTGGAGGTGAAGACCACCGGCTGGGAATACATGGGCCCGCTGATGTGGATGGACTTCAACCACCGCGTGAAGCCGCTGGACGACGTGCGGGTGCGCCGGGCACTGACCATGGCTGTGAACCGCGACTTCATCGCGCAGCGCCTGTGGTTCGGCATCGGCAAGCCCGCCACAGGGCCTTTCCACAGCGCCACGCGCTTCTACGATGCCAGCGCCAAGGCGCCAGCCTATAATGTGGAAGCCGCCAAGAAGCTGCTGGACGAAGCCGGACTGAAGCCGAACGGGCAGGGCGTGCGCTTCACCATCAAGCATCTCAGCCTGCCTTATGGCGAGGTCTTCACCCGCCTCGGCGAGTTCCTGCGGCAGTCCTTCCGCCAGGTGGGCGTGGACCTGCAACTGGAAAGCGTGGATGTCGGCACCTGGTCCCAGCGCACGGCCAACTGGGAGTTCGATACCACCATCAACTACCTCTACCAGTATGGCGACCCGACGCTGGGCGTGGAGCGCTCCTACGTTTCCACCAACATTAAGAAGATCCTCTTCTCCAATGTCGCGGGCTACGAGAACCCGAAGGTGGACGACCTCTTCAAGCAGGGCCGCGACGCCGCCGACCCCAAGGTGCGCCAGCAGGTCTTCAGCGAGGTGCAGAAGCTCCTGGTCGAGGACGTGCCCTTGCTCTGGCTCATGGAAATGTCCTTCCCCACCATCTACGACAAGAAGCTGAACAACGTGATCACCTCGGGCTCCGGCGTGCACGCCAGCTTCGACGACGTGTTCCTGGCCTGACGGTCGCATGGAACTCTCGCGTCTCCCTGCTTATCTGGCGGGGCGCCTGGTCAAGGCGGCGCTCGTGGTGCTTGCGATCGTCGTCTGTAATTTCTTCCTGATCCATGCCGCCCCCGGCGACCCGGCGAGTATCATCGCCGGGCAATCCGGCGCGGCGGACGCGAAGTTCCTGGAGCAGCTGCGGGCCCAGTTCGGGCTGGACCAGCCGCTTTACGTGCAGCTTTGGCTGTATCTGAAGGGCATCCTGACGCTCGACCTCGGCTTCAGCCACCGGCAGCAGGCCAGCGTCGCCTCGCTGGTGCTGGACCGGCTGCCGGCCACTTTGCTGCTGACCGGCGCCGCCTTCATCTTCGCCATCGTGCTGGGCGTGACCATGGGTGCCCTGGCGGCGCGCCGCGTTGGCACCTGGTCTGATTCCATCATCACCGTGCTGGCGCTGACCTTCTACGCCACGCCGCTCTTCTGGGTGGGGCTGATGCTGGTGCTGCTCTTCAGCGTGGCGCTGGAATGGCTGCCGTCCTTCGGCATGATGTCGGTGGGGGTGGAACTCTCCGGCTTCGCGAAGATGCTGGATATCGGCAAGCATCTCCTGCTGCCGGCGTTGACGCTGGGGCTCTTCTATGTCGCCGTCTATGCGCGTCTCTCCCGCGCCACGATGCTGGAGGTGGCGGACCAGGATTTCGTGAAGACCGCGCGCGCCAAGGGTGTGCCGGAGGGGCGCATCCTGCGCCGCCACGTGCTGCGGAACGCGCTGCTGCCGGTCATCACCTTCGCCGGCATCCAGGCGGGGCAGCTCATCGGCGGCTCCATTCTGGTGGAAACCGTCTTCGCCTGGCCTGGCATCGGCCGGCTGGCCTTCGAGGCGCTGCTGGCGCGCGATTATCAGGTGCTCATGGGCGTCTTCTTCTGCACCAGTGTCATGGTGGTGCTGTTCAACCTCATCACCGACCTGCTCTACGCGGTCATCGACCCGCGCGTGGAGGTGTCGTGATGAAGACCTTCTGGCGCAATTTCGCCCGTAATCGCGGCGCGGTGGTCGGGCTGGTGATCTTGATCGCTGTCATCATCGTAGCCATCGGGGCGCCGTGGTTCTTCCCCGGTAGCCCCTGGGACATGGCGGGCGCGCCCTTCATGCCGCCCGGCGAGATGGGCATGATGCTGGGTTCCGACAGCCTGGGGCGCGATGTCGCGGCCGGCATCGCGCATGGCGCGCGGGTGTCGCTGCTGGTGGGCGGCGTTTCCACCGTGGTGGCGCTGGTGATCGGCGTGGGCCTGGGCGCCATCGCCGGCTATCTGGGCGGCTGGGCGGATGACGTGGTGATGCGCTTCACCGAATTCTTCCAGACCATCCCATCCTTCGTGCTGGCTATCCTGCTGGTGGCGATCTTCACGCCCAGCATCCAGTCGATCGTCTTCGCCATTGCCGTGGTGTCCTGGCCACCGGTGGCGCGGGTGGTGCGGGCCGAGTTCCTGTCGCTGCGGTCGCGCGAATTCGTGCAGGCCTCGGAAGTGCTGGGCAAGTCGCGCATCTCCATCGTGCTAGGCGATATCCTGCCGAATGCGCTCTCGCCCATCGTGGTGCTGTCCTCGCTGATGGTGGCTTCCGCGATCCTGCTGGAAAGCGCGCTGTCCTTCCTGGGGCTTGGCGATCCGAACCTGATGTCCTGGGGCTTCCTGATCGGCTCCGGCCGCAGCGTCATCCGTATCGCCTGGTGGATGAGCGTCTTCCCCGGCATCGCCATCTTCCTCACCGTGCTCTCCCTCAATCTGGTGGGTGAGGGCCTGTCCGACGCGCTGAACCCGCGACTGGCCCGCAACCGCGGAGGCAAGCCATGACCCGCCTGCTGACGGTCGAAAACCTCACCGTGGCGCTGCCCGCTGGCGCCGACCGGCCGCATGCGGTGGAGGGCCTCTCGCTGCATCTCGATGCCGGCGAGATTCTCTGCGTGGTGGGCGAGAGCGGCTCGGGCAAATCCATCACGGCCAATACGGTGATGGGCCTGCTGCCCAAGCTGCTGAAGGTGAAGTCGGGCAAGATCACCTTCGAGGGCGAGGATGTTCTCTCGCTGCCGGAGGAAGCGCTTCGCGACCGGCGCGGCCGCCGCATGGCCATGGTGTTCCAGGAGCCGATGACGGCCCTGAACCCGCTGATGCGGGTGGGCGACCAGATCGCCGAGGCGTTGGCCGTGCATGGCCGTGCCCAGGATGCCGCGCAGCGGGTGCCGGAACTGCTGGCGGCGGTGAACCTGCCGGACCCGGCGGCCATCGCGAAGATGCATCCTTTCCGGCTTTCCGGCGGCCAGCGGCAGCGCGTCATGATCGCCATGGCGCTGGCGCTGGAGCCGGCGCTGCTGATCGCGGACGAGCCGACCACGGCGCTGGACGTGACCACGCAGATGCAGATCCTGCGCCTGATCCGTGAGATCCAGTCGCGGCGCGGCATGGGCGTGATGTTCATCACCCATGATTTCGGCGTGGTGGCGGAGATCGCGGACCGCGTGGTGGTGATGCAGCATGGCCGCATCGTGGAACAGGGGCCGGCGCAGCAGGTGCTGAATGCGCCGACGCATCCCTATACCCGCGCGCTGATCGCCGCCGTGCCGCATGGCGATGCCACCAAGCAGACCGCGCCCACCCGCACCCCGGTGCTGGAAATGAAGGGCGTCGAGAAGACCTACCAGCGCGGCGGCTGGTTCGGCGCCCGCGCGGTCGTGAAGGCGGTGCATGATGCCGACTTCACCCTCTACAAGGGTGAGACGCTGGGGCTGGTGGGCGAAAGCGGTTCCGGCAAGTCCACCCTGGCACGCTGCGTGGTACGGCTGGTGCAGCCCGAGAAGGGCGAGATCCTCTTCGCGGGGGAAGACCTGCGGCCGCTCTCCCGCAATGGCTGGCTGCCTTACCGCAAGCGCATCCAGATGGTGTTCCAGGACCCCTATGCCTCGCTGAACCCGCGCCGCAAGGTGGGGGATGCCATCGCGGAAGGGCCGATCACCCATGGCGTTCCGGCAGCCGAGGCACGTGCCCGCGCGGCGGAGCTGCTGCGGCTGGTGCAACTCGACCCCTCGGCGCTGGAGCGTTACCCGCATGAGTTCAGCGGCGGGCAGCGGCAGCGTATCGGGCTGGCGCGGGCGCTGGCCATGCAGCCGGAACTTCTGATCGCCGATGAGCCTGTCTCGGCCCTGGATGTTTCCGTGCAGGCGCAGGTGCTGAACCTGCTGGCGGATATCCGCAAGCGGCTGGGCCTGACCATGCTCTTCATCACCCACGACCTGCGCGTCGCGGCGCAGATCTGCGACCGCATCGCCGTCATGCAGCGCGGCGCCATCGTGGAACTGGGCACCACCGCCGAGGTCTTCGGCTCCCCCAAGCACGCTTATACCCGAGCGCTGCTCGACAGCATTCCCGGCCAGGGCTGGACCCCGCCGGCGCTTTCCGCCTGAAGGATACCCGACACATGACGACGCTCGACCCCGGCGCGCGGCGCGCCATTCTGAACGCGGTGAAGGCGCTGGAGGCTGAATCGGTGGCCGCGCTGGAGCGGCTGGTGCGCTGCCCTTCCACGCTGGGCAATGAAGCCTCGGCGCTGGACGAGATGGCGCGGAACTACGAGGCCCTGGGCCTCACGCCGCAGCGCATCCCGACCGTGCCCGCCAAGCTGGCGGACCACCCCGGCTTCTCCCCGCCGCTGATTTCCTATGAAGGCCGCGACAATGTCGCCGCCGTCTTCCAGCCGCGCGAGCGCAAGGGCCGAAGCCTGGTGCTGCAGGGGCATGTGGACGTGGTGCCGGAAGGCGCCGCCGATATCTGGGCGACGCCGCCCTACGAGCCCTCCATCCGCGGTGGCCGCATGTATGGCCGTGGCGCGGGCGACATGAAGGCCGGCGACATCTCCAATGTCATGGCCTTCCGGGCGTTGCAGCTCGCGGGCTTGCAGCCGGCGGCGGAAGTGCAGTTCCACTCCGTGATTGAGGAGGAATGCACCGGCAATGGCGCCCTGGCCTGCATGATGGCCCTGCCGAAATGCGATGCCGTGATCATCCCTGAGCCCGGCCCGGGCGTGGAGGGCCTCTATACCGCCGAGGTCGGCGTGATCTGGGCCTGGGTGACGGTGACGGGCCGCCCCGTGCATGTGCGCGACATGCAGGCCGGGGTGAACGCCATCGAGGCCGCCTATGTCATTTCCCAGCGCTTCAAGGCCTATGAGGCCGAGATGAACCGCGCGGAGAATGTCCACTCCTCCTTCTTCGGCGTGAACCACCCGGTGAACGTCAATTTCGGCACGGTGCAGGGCGGCGAGTGGAACAGCTCCGTCCCCACACGCACCAAGATCGGCCTGCGCGTCGGCATCATGGTTGGCAATACGGCGAAGCAGGTGAAGGCCGATATCGAGCGCCTGGTGGCCGAGGCCGCGGCGGATGAACGGCTGCGCGGCACCAAGGTGGAACTGGAATTCGCAGGCTTCATGGCCGACCCCTGCGTCTTCGACAAGGAAGCGCCCATCGTGAAGATGGTGCAGCGTCACTTCGCCGAAGCGAATGGCCGCGAGCTGCGCGACTACCCGGCTTCGGGCCTGACCGATGGCCGCTTCTTCGAACTGTACCAGGGCACCCCGGTGGCGTGCTTCGGCCCGGATGCGGATTCGATCCATGGTATCGACGAAAGCGTTGGGCTGGAAAGCTTTCATGCCACCACCAGAACCATCGCGCTGACCATCGCCGAGTGGTGCGGGGTGGAGAAGGCGTGACCAGGACGAACCTGCCGGTCTCCGGCGCCCGGCTTTGGGACAGCCTGATGGAGATGGCGCGCATCGGCGCCACTCCCAAGGGCGGCTGCAACCGCCAGACCCTGACCGAATTGGATGGCGCCGGACGTGCCCTGCTGCGCCGCTGGGCCGAGGAAGCAGGGTGCAGCCTGACGGTGGACCGCGTCGGCAACATGGTGCTGCGGCGGGAGGGGCGGGACCCCTCCCGCCCGGCGGTGGCCATCGGCAGCCACCTGGATACCCAGCCCACCGGCGGCAAGTTCGACGGCGTGCTGGGTGTGCTGGCGGGGCTGGAAGTGCTGCGCGCGCTGCATGAATCCCGCATCGAGACCGAGGCGCCCATTGTCCTGATCAACTGGACCAATGAGGAAGGTGCCCGCTTCTCGCCGCCCATGATGGGCAGCGGCGTTGCCATGGGCCTCTTCGAGGAAGCCGAGGTGCTGGCGAAGCAGGACCCGGCCGGCGCCGTCTTCGGTGAGGAGTTGCGCCGCATCGGCTGGCAGGGCGAGGCCGAGCCCACCGCGCTGCAATCCCTCGGCGCGTATTTCGAGCTGCATATCGAGCAGGGGCCGCTGCTGGAACGCGCCGGCATTCCCGTGGGCATCGTGGACCGCGCACTGGCCCAGGCCTGGTTCGACGTGACGGTGACGGGGGAGGAGGCCCATGCCGGCTCCGCCATGCCGCCGCGCCGCGATGCCCTGGTGGCCGCCGCCATGCTGGTGCAGGCGGTGGAGGAGATCGCGCTGGCCGAGGGCGGGCGTGGCACCGTGGGCCGCCTGACCTTGCAGCCGGACAGCCGCAATGTCGTTCCCTCCCGCGTCTGGTTCAGCGTCGATCTGCGGCATGGGGACGAGGCCGCGCTGGCGCGCATGGGCGTGGCCCTGCGGGAACGCGCGGCCAGCCTCGCCGCCCGCCGGCGCGTCGGCATCGAGGTCGAGGATTTCTGGACCTTCCCGCTGACGCCCTTCGCGCCCGCGCTGGTCGAGGCGCTGGAGCAGGCGGCGCGTGGTCGCGGCCTGAACTACCAGGTGATGCCGACCGGCATCGGGCATGACGCCGTCTATGTCGCGCGGCGGGTGCCGACCGCGATGATCTTCGTGCCCTGCGAGGACGGCATCAGCCACAACGAAGCGGAAAACATCACCCCCGCCTGGGCCGAGGCCGGGCTGGTGGTGCTGGCCGATGCCGTGCTGGCCACAGCCGGCCGCGCCAAAACGGAGTAGAGCCATGCGTATCGCCATCGGCGGCTTTCTGCACGAAAGCCATTCCTTCGCGCCGCGCCCGACCACCTGGGCCGACTTCCAGTCGCCGGGCGGCTTCCCGGCCTTTGTGCGCGGCGCCGGGCTGTTCGATGCCCTGCGGCCGACCTCCGCGCCTTCCGCCGGGGCCCTGTCGGTGGCCGAGCCTCGGGGCGTGGATCTGGTGCCGCTGGCCTGGTGCTTCGCCAACCCCGCTGGCCCTGTCACGGAAGAGGCCTTCGAGCGTGTGGCGGGCTGCCTGGTCGGCGACCTCTCCACCGCCTTGGATGCCGGGCCGCTGGATGGCGTCTACCTGGACCTGCACGGCGCCATGATGGCCGAGCATTTCCCGGACGCGGAAGGCGAGTTGCTGCGCCGCGTGCGGGCCGTGGTGGGGCCGGATGTGCCCATCACCGCCAGCCTGGACCCGCATGCCAATGTCACCGGGCTGATGGTGGAAAAGGCCGATGCGCTGGTGCCCTTCCGCACCTATCCGCATGTGGACATGAAGGCGGCCGGTGCCCGCGCCATGGAGCTGCTGATCGCCCGCATCGGGCGTGGCTCGCCCTGGCCGCGTGCCTTCCGCCAGTTGGATTACTGGACGCCGCTGACCATGCAATGCACCATGGTCTCGCCCATGGCGGATGTGCTGGCGGAACGCGCGCGCCTCGCCGCCGGCGACGGCGTGGTGGAACTGGGCTTCTGCTTCGGCTTTCCCTACGCCGATTTCCCCGGCTGCGGCATGGCCATCTCCTGCTATGCCGAGGACCAGCAGACCGCCGAGATCGCCGCCGACCAGTTGAAGGCGTGGCTGGACACCCATGAGGCCGATTTCGCCGGCGGCGCCCTGCCGGCTGCGGAGGGCGTGGCGAGGGCCATCGCCGCCGCTGCGGCCAATCCGGGCAAGCCCATCGTGCTGGCCGACACCCAGGACAACCCCGGCGGCGGCGGCCATGGCGACACCACCGGCCTGCTGGCCGAGTTGATCCGCCAGGGCGCACCCGCCGTGCTGGGCATGATCAACGACGCCGAGAGCGCCGCGGCCTTCCATGCGGCGGGCGAGGGGGCGGAAGTTGCCCTGAAGCTAGGTGGCAAATCGGATGGGGCACCCATCGAGGTCACGGCCAAGGTGCTGCGCCTGACCGATGGCCGCTTCACCTGCACCGGGCCGATGAGCGCGGGCAACCCGGCGGATCTCGGCCCCTCGGCGGTGATCGGCATTGGGCCGGTGAAGGTGATCGTGGTCAGCCGCAAGATGCAGGCGCATGACCAGGCGCTGTTCCGCCATGCCGGCATCGAGCCGGCGGAGCAGAAGATCCTGGCCCTGAAGAGCAGCGTGCATTTCCGCGCCGACTTCCAGCCGATCGCGCAGGAGGTGATCGTGGTGGCGGCGCCGGGGCCAGTGCTGGCGGATCCGTCCTCCTTGCCCTTTTCGCATCTGCGGCCAGGTATCCGTACGCGCCCCCTGGCATGATGTAATGCAACGCCGGTTGCACTAGTGACTTAATGGCGGAATATCTGTTGAGGCGTTATCTGAACTTGATTTGATAACGCATTGTTCCGCCGTCACTTGGCATTGCGTAGGGTATGAACAGATCTCTTTCCGTTTACCTGGACTTGGTTCGGTTTCTGGCGGCTATGGTGGTTTTTCTGGGCCACCTCGCCGGCAAGCGCTTCACGGGAGGGCTGTTCTGGCAAGCGAACCCCTTGATGGACGAGGCGGTGACGGTTTTCTTTGTCATGTCCGGCTTCGTTATTAGTTATGTCGTTTATGAACGACGTGAGAACCGTGATAGCTATTTTGTGGCTCGCGTAGCACGGATTACATCGGTGGCTATACCAGCACTCCTGATGACGGCTGTGCTGGATGGTATTGGACGTTCACTGCATCCCGAATATTACAATGAGAGTTGGGGATTTTCCGATAACCAGCCTGTTCTTCAGTATGCCGGCGCATTACTGTTTTTGAACCGTATTTGGTATGCCCAGGTCGATGTAGGTTCAAACCTTCCATACTGGTCGCTCTGCTACGAAGTCTGGTACTATTTTGTATTCGGAATGTTCTTCTTCGGTAGAGGCAAAGCGCGCCTCCTTGGCTGCGCAGCCGCGGCGGCTATCTGCGGCCCTGCCATTCTGAGCTTGATGCCGATCTGGCTCTGCGGCCTTGTCGCACATCGCTGTTGCCGAAGAGCCTTTATCGGCCAGGGTGCTGGTTTGGCCCTGTCTCTTTTCACGGCAACAGCCCTTGTGGCCTATCTCAGCGTCGCGAAACAGTTCGATGCTGTGCTACCGCAACTCTCATCATTCTTCGGGAGAGAGAATATCGTTCATGACTGGATCGTTGGCGTGCTTTTCGCCGCGCATCTGGTCGGCATCTCGGCGGCCTCGACGGGGCTGGCCCGTTTCATCTTGCCTCTGGCGCGGCCGATCCGCTGGCTCGCAGGAGCGACCTTCTCCATCTACCTCTTCCACCTGCCGCTGGCGCAGTTTCTAACCACTGTAGTGCCCTGGCCACCCGAGCATGCTTTGACGCGCATCGTCATGCTCGCAGGATCTCTGGGGCTGATTTTCGTGGCGGCGGAATTCACCGAGCGGCGAAAGGGCCTCTGGATGCCATTCGCCAGAATGCTGCTCAACTCGTTGAAATCGACGCGCAGGTTGGTTTCAGCGCGTCAGACGGCAACCTCCTAAGGCTGCCGTCCAGGTCGCCTTAGCGGCTCAGCTATCCAGCAGCGCGCGGACCGCATCCGGGCGCGGCATCGGCGCCACGGCGCCATAGCCGGTGGTGGCCAGGGCTGCGGCGGCATTGGCGTAGAGCGCCGCATCCTCGGCGCTGTCACCGGCCAGGATGCGCGCCAGGAAGTTGCCGGCGAAGGTATCACCCGCGCCGGTGGCATCCACCGCCTTCACCTTACGGCCAGGGATGCGCGTGCGTCCCTCCCGCGTCGCCACCATCGAGCCATCCTTGCCGAGCTTCAGCAGCACCAGCGGTGATAGCTTCAGGTAGAAGTCGGCAATGGCGTCCGGATCTTCCAGCCCGGTCAGGAAGGTGGCGTCGTCCAGGCTGGGCAGAGCGATGTCGGCGCTGGCGATGGCGGCATGCATGATGGCCCTGGCGCGCGGCAGCGGCCAAAGGGCACGGCGCAGGTTGGTGTCGTAGGACACCTTCACCCCGGCTTCCTTCGCCACCTCGATGGCGCGGAAGCAGGCGTCGCAGGCGCTGGTGGAAATCGCCTGGCTGATGCCGGAGACATGCAGGATCTTGGCCGCGCGGATCGCCTCCACCGGCACATCCTCTGGCGTGAAGCGGGCGGCCGCGCTGTTGCTGCGGTAGAAGGTGAACTCGTGCCCTTGGGGCCCGTGCTTCACGAAATAGACCGCCGTGGGGGCGTCCGGCTTGCGCAGGACTGTCGCGGTATCGACACCCTCCCGCGCCCAGAGGTCCATGAAGCTCTGGCCCGGGGCATCCTGGCCGATGGCGGTGATATAGCCGGACTTCGCCCCCGCCCGCGCCGCCGCGATGGCGGCGTTGGAGGTGTCGCCGCCATGGCCTTCCAGATAAAGCGGGCGGCTCTGGTCGTCCTTGGCGCTCTGGTTGAATTCCAGCATCGGCTCGCCGATGCAGAGCAGATCCACGGCGCTCATGCCTGCAGGATGCCCAGCGCCTCGCGCGCTGCCGCCTCGACCGCCGCGCGGTTGTTGGCAGCGATGGCGCCTTCATCCACCAGCTTGCCGCCGATGCCGACAAAGGCCGCGCCCGCCGCGATGTAATCGCCGGCATTGCGCGCATCGACGCCGCCAGTCGGGCAGAAGGTCACGTCGGGGAAGACCGACTTCAACGCCTTGATATGGCCCGGCCCACCGGCCGAGCTGGCCGGGAAGATCTTCACCACATCCGCGCCGGCGGCGCGGGCGGCGCGCACCTCGGTGGGGGTGAAGGCACCCATCATCACGCAGGCATCGGCGGCGCGGGAGGGGGCCACCAGCGCGGGCTCCACCCAGGGGGAGACGACGAACCTGGCGCCGGCCTTGATGCTGGCCTCGGCGGCCGCCGCATCTGGCACTGTGCCGACGCCCACCAGCAGCGCCGGATCGGAGGCCACGTCGCGGATCACGGAGAGCGCATCCGGGATGGTCAGCGTGATCTCGAAGATCGTGATGCCGGCGCCCTTGAGCCATTCCACGGCGGTGGCGGCCCTGGCTGCGGTGCTGGTCCGCACCACCGGCACGATGCGGGCGGCGCGGAAGGTTTCGATCAACGAGTGCTGGGCCACGATGTCATCCTGCGGGTTCCGGTTCGGGCGAAGCTAGCCCCGACCTTTCTCCGCGTGAAGCCACAGGGGGTTCAACCCGCCGCCTCCATCTTCGCGGCTGTCTCTTCCAGCCGCAGCGCGGCGGCCCGGGCATGGCGCAACTGCCCGGCGGTGTCGCCCAGGTTCTGCTGGTAGCCGGCCAGGCTGCCTTCGAGCCCTGCCGTGGCCTCCCGCAGTTCCCCGAGGCTGCGGCGGAAATCACCGATGGCGGCGCGCTGCTCCGCCACTGCCTGCTCCAGCCGGCGCAAAGCCAGGCGCAGGCGGTCCTGTCCGGTGTGGGGGAAGGCGAAGACGGTGTTGTCCTGCAAGGCCGGTGGCTCCACGACGTTAAGGAAGCATTTATGATTTCCTAGACCAATCCATAAAAAGAGACAAAGCCCTTTTTAAGGTTTTGTTGATCTCTTCGCCCGCCCTTGCTGCGCCAACCCATCTGGCCTAAGCCGCCGCCCCTCCATTTTCGGGTATGGCCATGCAGGACGTGATTGGCATCGATTTCGGAACGACCAACAGCGTCATTGCCCTGCGCCAGCCGGATGGGCAGGCGGTGGGCCTGCGCTATGCCGCCGGACGCGGCGTGGTGGACACCTTCCGCTCCGTGCTCTGCTTCTGGGCCGAGGAAAGCGGCGCCAGCCGCGGCAAGCTGCAGCACGCCGCTGGCCCCGATGCCATCGAGGCCTATCTGGACGACCCGCTCGGCGCCCGGCTCATCATGTCCATGAAAAGCTATCTGGCCAGCCGCAGCTTCGTGGAAACCCGTGTCTTCAACCGCCCCTTCGCGCTGGAGGACCTGATCTCCACCTTCCTCCGCGCCCTGGTGGCGGGGGCGACAGGCATGCCGGGCGGCAAGGCCCGCGTGGTGGCCGGGCGGCCGGTGCGCTTTGTGGGCGACAATGCCGATGACAGCCTGGCCGAGCAGCGGCTGCGCGCCGCTTTCGGTGCCGCCGGCTTCGTGGATGTCACCATGGCGTTGGAGCCGGAAGCGGCCGGGCATCGCTTCGCCGCCACGTTGGAAGGCAATGCCAATGTGCTGGTGGGCGATTTCGGCGGCGGCACCAGCGACTTCTCGATCCTGCGCTTCGAGCCGGGTGCGCGCCGCCATGTCACGCCGCTGGGCCACGCGGGCGTCGGCATTGCGGGAGATGCCTTCGACTACCGCATCATCGACAATGTCATCTCACCCGAGCTAGGCAAGGGCGACAGCTACCGTGTCATGGGCACCGACCTGCCGGTGCCGCCGGCCTTCTTCACCAGCTTCGCCCGCTGGCACCAGCTTTCGCTGATGCGCGCGCCCAAGACGCTGCGCGAGATCAACGAGGTCGCCCGCATGGCGCTGCATCCGGAGCGCCTGCACCACCTGATCCGACTGGTGGAGGATGAGGCGGGCTATGCGCTCTACCAGGCTGTCTCCGCCGCCAAGGCCGCGCTCTCGGGCGCCGAGGAAGCAGTGCTGCGCTTCACGCACCGGGACCTCGCCATCGAGGCCCCCATCCGCCGCGCCGATTTCGAAGGCTGGATCGCGCCGGAACTGGCGCGGCTCTCGGATGCCATCGACCGGGCCCTGGCCGACGCGAAGCTGGCGCCGGAGCAGGTGGACCGGGTCTTCCTGACCGGCGGCACATCGCTGGTGCCGGCGGTGCGGCGCTTGTTCGACCAGCGTTTCGGCGGCCGCGTCACGGGCGGTGGCGAATTCGTCTCGGTGGCGGAGGGGCTGGCGCTGATCGGCGCCTGAGCCCTTCAGGCGGCGTGGCGGCGGAAGGCGGGGCGGCGGTGGCGCACTTCCGCCTGCCGCGCCCTGGTGGCCAGCATGGTCAGCCCAGGGAGGGACTGCACCAGTAGCAGCCCGGCCCAGCCCAGGGTCTCCTGCACGCCCCAGGGCTTTGCCAGCACCACCGCCACGGCACCGGCCCAGAGCAGGCCAGTGAGCAGCATTTCCATTCGGTGGCCGCTGGCGCGACCGGTACGGCCGCCCAGCAGGCCTTGCCAGGCGGCGCGGCCGGTGCCCCAGCTGGCCGCAGCCTCGCCGCCGGGCAGCGGCGCCAGGCTCAGGACCAGCAGGATGGGCAGCAACGGCAGCGTCGGCACCAGGGACGCGTTGTCCCACAGCGCCAGCAGCACGCAGGAGAGGGAGGCAAAAACACCCGCCAAAGCCAGCGCATCCAGCAAGGCCGGGGCGCCAATGGCCAGCAGATGCCCGCGCTGCGTGGCCGTCAGGCTTCGGTCGCGCCGCAGCAGCACGGCACCGATATGCTGGCGCAGGGCCGCCATCGTGCCGGCGACACGGCGATGGCGGCGGGAAGCCCAGTCCTCCCGCGCCGCCGCCGGCACGGCGCGGCCCATCGGTTCCGGCTCGAAGGCGCTGTCCCAGCCATGGCGCATCAGCGTCAGGCCCAGCGCGGCCTCGGGGCAAAGGCTGCCGGTATCCCAGCCGCCGGCACGGCGCAGCGCCTCGGCGCGGAACAGCGGCAGGCCATCCAGCGGCAGCAGGCGGTCAGCAGGCTTGACCGGGGCTTCGCCGGCATCCAGCGGCGCCAGCGCGCCCTGGACCATGCCCAGGCCCGGCTGACGGAAGAGTGGTACCATCCGCCGCAGCCAGCTGGCGCGTACCACCTGCCCGGCGCTCAGCACGCCGATCAGGGTGGCATCGGGCGCGGCTTCACCCAGGGCGAAGTTCAGGGCACCGGCGCGGTCACCGGATGTGCAGCCCAGATGAAAGAAGCGGAACTGCGGGCCCAGCCGGGCGCAATGCTCGGCGGCAGCCTCCCAGAGCGCGGGCTCGGCTGTATGGGTATCCACCACCAGCACTTCCAGCGCCGGGTAATCCAGCGCCGCCAGCGAATCCAGTGTGCGCCGCACCTGTTCCGGCGCGGCGTCGCGCAGGGGGAGGTGCAGCGACACCTTGGGCCAAAGGCGCGGCAGGACATAGGAAGCAGGCAGGCAAGCGGCAACGGGGCGTTGGGCGCTGAGTTTCATGGGCGGCCTCCGTTTCTGCTGTGGCGGTTGCGTCTGATGCCGTTCTGGGCCTGCTCTGCGGCGCCACGCGGTCGGCTTGATGGCAGGAATGGGGCTTTCACCTCCGCCCGGCGGGGTGACCCGGTGTGTGATGGGCGCTAGAAGGGCCTGATTTCCGAAATTCTGGTGGAGCGCCATGTCCCTGCTGCTCGAACTGGGCATCATCCTGCTGTTGGTGCTGCTGAACGGCACCTTCGCGATGAGCGAGCTGGCCATCGTCTCCTCCCGCCGTGGGCGGTTGCTGGCGCTGCAGCGCTCCGGCAAGCCGGGCGCCGCCGCCGCGCTGGCGCTGGCGGAGGACCCGAGCCGCTTCCTGCCGACGGTTCAGGTGGGCATCACCCTGGTGGGCATCTTCGCCGGCGCCTTCGCGGGGCAGGGGCTGGCCAACCGGCTGGCGGAGGTGCTGGTGCTGATTCCCGGCCTCGCCGCCTATGCCCCGCAGGTCTCGCTCTTCATCGTGGTGCTGCTCATCACCTATCTCTCGCTGATCCTGGGCGAATTGGTGCCGAAGCAGTTCGCGCTGCGGAACCCGGAGGGCGTGGCCTGCCTGGTGGCGCGGCCGATGACGGCGCTTTCCCGCGTCGCGGCGCCCATGGTCTGGCTGCTGTCGCATTCCTCGGCGCTCGTGCTGAAGCTTCTCGGCGCCTCCGCCCCCGTTGAATCGTCGGTGACGGAAGAAGAGGTGAAGGCGGTGGTGGCCGAGGGCGCCCAGGCCGGCGCGCTGGAGACCGAGGAGCGCCACATGATCGAGCGCGTGCTGCGGCTGGCCGACAAGCCCGTGCGCGCCCTGATGACGCCGCGCAACGAGGTGGACTGGATCGACCGCGATGCCACGCCAGCCGAGATCGTCAGCCGCCTGAAGGCCAGCGAAGTGACACGCTTCGTGGTGGCCGAAGGGCGCATCGACAATGTGGTGGGCGTGGTGCACGCCAAGAACCTGCTGGACCAGATGCTGGAGGAAGGCGGCACGCTCTCCGTCGCTGCCGCCATGCAGCAGGCCATGGTGCTGCCGGACAGCCTTTCCGCCCTGGATGCGCTGGAGCGGCTGCGGCAGGACCGCGTCGGCCTGGCGCTGGTGATGGATGAATATGGCAGCTTCGAGGGCGTGGTGACGGCTTCCGACGCGTTGGAAGCCATCGTGGGCGAGTTGGGCGGGGAGCCGCAGCCCACCACCGCCGGCGGCGCCGTGCAGCGCCAGGACGGCAGCCTGCTGCTGGATGGTATGATGGCCAGCGACGAGGCGCGGGACCGGCTGGACCTGCCGGAGCTGCCGGGCAAGGGCGGCTACCACACCGTGGCGGGACTGATGCTGGCACTGCTGCAGCGGGTGCCGCGGGAAGGCGACCGGATCGTCTGGGCCGGCTGGCGCTTCGAGATCGTGGACATGGACGGCCGGCGCATCGACAAGGTGCTAGCGCATCGCGAGGAAGCAACCGGCGCATAGAAAAAGGGGGCCTTTCGGCCCCCTTTCTTTTTAGCTCGCCTGAGCCGGTCTCAAAGACCGGCCTGGCTGACGAACTTGGTGTTCAGGTAGGACTCGATGGCCTCCGAACCGCCCTCGGAACCGTAGCCGCTGTCCTTGATGCCGCCGAAGGGCACTTCCGGCAGCGCGAGGCCGAGGTGGTTGATGGTCATCATGCCCGTCTCGACCTGCGAGGCGATGGCATTGGCCGTCTTCGCGGAAGAGGTGAAGGCATAGGCGGCGAGGCCGAAGGGAAGGCGGTTGCTTTCCTCCACCACCTCGTCGAAGTCGCGGAAGGGCACCATCAGCGCCAGCGGGCCGAAGGGCTCCTCGTTCATGGCACGCATCTCGCGCGTCAGGCCGGTCACCACCGTCGGCTCAAAGAAGTAGCCCTTGTTGCCGATGCGGTTGCCGCCGGTGCGGACCTCCGCGCCCTTCTGCACGGCGTCAGAGATCAGAGCTTCCATGGCCGGGATGCGGCGGTCATTGGCCAGCGGGCCCATCTGCACGCCGTCCTCAAGGCCGTTGCCGACCTTCAGCGACTTGGCATAGCTGGTGAAGGTATCGACGAACTGGTCGAAGACCTTCTCCTGCACCAGGAAGCGTGTGGGGGAGACGCAGACCTGGCCGGCATTGCGGAACTTGCTGCCGGCAAGGGTCTTGCTGGCCAGTTCCACATCGGCGTCGTCGAAGACGATGGCCGGCGCATGGCCGCCCAGCTCCATCGTCGCGCGCTTCATGTACTTGCCGGCCAGTTCGGCCAGGTGCTTGCCCACCGGGGTGGAGCCCGTGAAGGTCACCTTGCGGATGGTCGGGTGCGGGATGAGGTAGGAGGAGATCTCCGCCGGCACGCCATAGACGAGGCCGATCACGCCCTTCGGCACGCCCGCGTCGATGAAGCAGCGGATCATCTCGGCCGGGGAGGCCGGAGTCTCTTCCGGCGCCTTCACGATGATGGAGCAACCCGTGGCCAGCGCGGCGGAGAGCTTGCGCACCACCTGGTTGATCGGGAAGTTCCAGGGGGTAAACGCGGCGACGGGGCCAACCGGCTCCTTGATCACCAGCTGGTAGACGCCTTCGGCGCGGGCGGGAATCACGCGGCCATAGGCACGGCGGGCTTCTTCCGCGAACCAGTCGATGGTGTCGGCGCCGGCCAGGATTTCCATCTTGGCCTCGGGCAGCGGCTTGCCCTGCTCCATGGTCATGACGCGGGCGATGTCGCCGGCGCGCTCACGCAGCAGATTGGCGGCCTTGCGCATCAGCTTGGAGCGGTCGAAGGCCGAGACCTTCTTCCAGACATTGAAGCCACGCTCGGCCGCTTCCAGCGCCTCGTCGAGGTCCGCCTGGCTGGCATGGGGAACGGTACCGATCTGCTCTTCGGTCGCCGGGTTGAGGACGGGGATGGTGCGGTTGCCGGTCGCCGGGCGCCACTGGCCATCGATATGCAGCAGGACGTTATGGTCCATGAACAGCGTCTCCTCACAAGAGTCCGCCGCAATGTGGAACCGGGCGGGGCGGAACGCTACCCCGCCCGGTCCATCTTTTCGCGAGTCAGTGCACGGAGAGTGCGGCGACCCCTGGCAGCGTCTTGCCTTCCAGCCATTCCAGGAAGGCGCCGCCTGCGGAAGAGACGTAGGTCAGCTTGTCGATGACGCCGGCATGGCGCAGCGCGGAGACGGTATCGCCACCGCCACCGATCGACTTCAGCTTGCCAGCTTCGGTCAGCTTCGCCGCCGCCTGCGCCACCTCGACGGTGGCCTTGTCGAAGGGCGTGATCTCGAAGGCGCCGAAGGGGCCGTTCCAGACCAGCGTGGAAGCATTCTCCAGCTTCGATTCCACCATAGCCACCGTGCGGGGGCCGACATCCAGCGCCATCATGTCGGCGGGCACGTCATCGAGCCCCACGATCTTGCTGGGTGCATTGGCGGCGAAGGTTTCCGCCACCACCAGATCCTCCGGCAGCACGATCTCGCAGCCACCGGACTTCGCTTCCTCCAGGATGGCGCGCGCGGTATCGTGCATCTCCGCTTCCTGCAGCGACTTGCCGACGGACTTGCCTTGCGCGGCCAGGAAGGTATTGGCCATGGCGCCGCCGATCACCAGCACATCCACCTTCTTGGAGAGATTCCCCAGCAGGTCGAGCTTGGTGGAAACCTTGGCGCCGCCGACGATGGCGACGACAGGGCGCTTCGGGCTGCCCAGCGCGGCATCCAGCGCTTCCAGCTCCGCCTGCATCAGGCGGCCGGCATAGGCGGGCAGCTTGTGCGCCACGCCTTCCGTGCTGGCATGGGCGCGATGCGCGGCGGAGAAGGCGTCATTGACGAACACATCCGCCAGCTTCGCCAGCCCTTCCACCAGCGCGGGGTCGTTCTTCTCTTCCCCGGCGTGGTAGCGGGTATTCTCCAGCACCAGCACCTCGCCATCCTTCAAGGCGGCGACAGCGGATTCGGCATCGGGTCCGACGCAATCATCGGCGAAGGCCACGGGCTTGCCCAGCACTTCGCCCAGCGCGGCGGCGATGGGCTTCAGCGACATCTCGGGCACGCGCTTGCCCTTGGGCCGCTCGAAATGCGAGCAGACAATGACCTTCGCGCCCTTCTCCGCCAGTTCGCGGATGGTGGGCACGAGGCGCTCGAGCCGCGTGCGGTCGGTGATCTTGCCGTCCCGTACAGGGACGTTCAGGTCGGCGCGCAGCAGAACCCGCTTTCCGGCGGGTTCCAACTGATCCAGCGTCCGGAAAGCGGGCATCCTGCTACGCCTTCCGGATCAGAGCTTGCCGAGGTAGGCGGCGGTGTCCGACATACGGTTGGAGAAGCCCCACTCGTTGTCGTACCAGCTCATCACGCGCACCAGCCCGCCATCGACCACCTGCGTCTGCGTCGCATCGAAGGTGGAGGAATGGGAGTCATGGTTGAAGTCGATCGAGACCAGCGGCGCCGTGTTGTAGCCGAGGATGCCCTTCAGCTCGCCTTCGGCGGCTGCCTTCATCACGGCGTTGATGGCGTCCTTGGTCAGGCCATCAGTCTTGCTCGGCACGAAGTCGAGCGAAACCAGCGAGACGTTCGGCGTCGGGATGCGGATGGCGGTGCCGTCCAGCTTGCCCTTCAGCTCCGGCAGCACCAGGCCGACGGCCTTGGCCGCGCCCGTGGAGGTCGGGATGGCGGAGACGGCGGCGGCGCGGGCGCGGTGCAGGTCCTTGTGCAGCGTGTCCACGGTGTTCTGGTCACCCGTATAGGCGTGGATGGTGACCATGTAGCCGCGCTCGATGCCGAACTTCTCATGCAGCACCTTGGCGATGGGCGCCAGGCAGTTGGTGGTGCAGGAGGCGTTGGAGACGATCTTGTCCTCGGCCGTCAGCGTCTTGTGGTTGACGCCATAGACGATGGTCTTGTCCGCGCCTTCGCCGGGGGCGGAGATCAGCACGCGCTTGGCGCCCGTGCCGAGCAGGACCTGCGCCTTCTCGCGCGCCGTGAAGATGCCGGTGCACTCGGCCGCGATGTCCACGCCGTCCCACTTCAGCTTGGTGGGGTCGCGCTCGGCCGTCACCTTGATCGGGCCCCAGGTCTTGCCGTGGGCCTTGATGGTGATGCTGTCGCCCTCGACGATCACCTCGCCGGGAAAGCGGCCATGGACGCTGTCGTAGCGGAACAGATGGGCATTCGCCTCAACCGAGCCGAGGTCGTTGATGGCGACGAATTCCACATCGTCACGCCCCGCCTCGCAGGCGGCGCGCAGCACCAGGCGACCGATGCGCCCGAACCCGTTGATCGCGACCTTCACAGCCATGGTTTTCGTCTTTCCCGTCTTGAACAATGCTTGTTGTAGTAGGTCAGGCGAGCTTGCGCTTGACCGTCGCAACCGCAGCCTCGGCCGTAATGCCGAAGTGGCGGTAGAGTTCCTCTGCCGGTGCCGAGGCGCCGAAGCCGGTCATGCCGATGAAGGTGCCATCGGCACCCAGCCAGCGTTCCCAGCCGAAGCCCAGCGCCGCCTCGATGCCCACTCGGGGGGCATCGCCCAGTACTTGGGCACGATAGCTCTCATCCTGAAGGGCAAACAGTTCCCAGCAGGGCAGGGATACCACGGCGGTCGGGATGCCCTCTGCCTCCAGCGTCTCGCGCGCCGCCATGGCCAGCATAACCTCGGACCCTGTGGCGATCAGTGTCGCCTTGCGGGGGCCGGAAGCCTCTGCCAGCACATAGCCGCCGCGGGCGGACTTGTTCTCGCCCGCCTCGGTCCGCAGCGCCGGCAGGTTCTGGCGGCTCAGCGCCAGCACGGCAGGGCCGTCGGCACGCTGCACGGCCAGTTCCCAGCATTCCGCCGTCTCCATCGCATCGGCGGGCCGATAGACGAAGAGGTTGGGAATGACGCGCAGGCTGGCCAGCGTCTCCACCGGCTGGTGGGTCGGGCCGTCCTCGCCCAGGCCGATGCTGTCATGCGTCAGCACATGGATGACGCGCTGGCGCATCAGCGCCGCCAGCCGGATGGCCGGGCGCATATAGTCGGCAAACACCAGGAAGGTGCCGGAATAAGGGATGATGCCGCCATGCAGCGCCAGCCCGTTCATCGCGGCCGCCATGCCGTGCTCGCGGATGCCCCAGTGGATGTAGCGGCCCGCCAGGTTCTGCTGGTTGAAGACCGGAATGCCCTGCACGTTGGTGTTGTTGGACCCCGTCAGGTCGGCCGAGCCGCCGACCATTTCCGGGATCGCGGGCACCAGGGCGTGCAGCGCGCGCTGGGAGGCGACGCGGGTGGCGATCTTGGGCTTGTCCTCAGCCAGCTTGGCACGATGCGCGGCAGCGGCCTCGTGCCAGCCTTCCGGCAGCTTGCCGGCCATGGCGCGCTCGAACTCCGCCTTCTGCGGGTGCTTGGCCAGGCGCTTCAGCCAGGAGCGGCGGGTGCCGGCGGCGCGGCGGCCGGCGGCCTCCCAGGCGCCCTTGATCTCTTCCGGGACCACGAAGGGCTCGGCATCCCAGCCCAGCAGTTGCTTGGCGGCCTGCACCTCGGGCGCACCCAGGGCGCTGCCATGGGTGCTGGCGGTGCCGGCCTTGCTGGGGGCGGAGAAGCCGATGATGGTCTTGCAAGCGATGATGGTAGGCTTGCTGCTGCGCGTCGCCGCGTCCAGCGCCCGGGCCACCGCCTCATGGTCGTGGCCATCGACGCGCCGCACGGCCCAGCCATAGGACTGGAAGCGCCGCAGCACATCGTCCGAGGAGGTGATGGAGACATCGCCATCGATCGAGATGCCGTTGTCGTCCCACAGCACCGTCAGCTTGTTCAGCTTGAAGTGACCGGCGATGGAGGCGGCCTCGTGGCTGATGCCTTCCATCAGGCAACCGTCGCCGGCGATCACCCAGGTGCGGTGGTCCACCAGGGACTTGCCGAAGCGGGCCGAGAGATGCCGCTCCGCCAGCGCCATGCCCACGGCGGTGGAGATGCCCTGGCCCAGCGGGCCAGTGGTGGTCTCGATGGCCGGGTGCTCGCCGAATTCCGGGTGGCCTGCGGCCACGGAATGCAGCTGGCGGAAATTCTTGATGTCCTCGATGCCCATGCCCGCGTGGCCCGACAGGTAGAGCCATGCATAAAGCAGCATGGAGCCATGGCCGGCGGAAAGCACGAAACGGTCGCGGTCGGCCCAGCGCGGGTCGGCTGCGTCGTATTTCAGGTACTTGCTGAAGAGCACCGTGGCGGCATCGGCCATGCCCATCGGCATGCCGGGATGACCTGACTTGGCCTTTTCAACCGCGTCCATCGCCAAGACACGGATAGCGTCCGCCATGCGGCGTGATTCCGTGGCGGGCAGCGCAAGGATCTTCTGTTGCGCGGCGATGGCCGGATTGGCGTTAGGCTCGATGGTAGGAGCAATGCTGGCCACTGGACCAAAACCTCTGGTAGGGCAGGTGCGGGCTATAAAGGCCCTGCCGCCGGGCGGCAACCCGGCACGGCCCCGTTTGCGCTCAGCTACCGCTTGTGTTCCGATAAGGGACCACAACCGGAAGGATATTCCATCTGCACCGGCCACCCCGCTTTCTTGGTGTCTCCAGCCTGCCTGTTTCGCTCGGGCTGATCGCTGGCATCGCCGTGGTCGCCGCGCTGCCGCTTGGCCTGCCAACGTTGCTCCTGGCCGCGCTTGTCGCGCTTGTGATGGCATTCCTGCTGCGGCGCCTGCGCAAGGCTTCGGTGATGGCCGAAGCGCGTGCCGAGCTGTTGCGGGAACGCCTGACCCTGGTGCTGGAAACCGTCCCCGGCGGCTTCGCGCTGTGTGACGCGCAGGGGCGGCTGCAACTAGCCAATAGCCGCTTCCGCCGCCTTTTCGCGCAGGTCGAGCCGGGTTCGCCACTGGGTGCCCTGCTGCCCTCCGGCATGGGAGAGCAGGGCGCCTTCGACCATGGCCTGCGGGATGGAAGCTGGCACCGCGTGACGCGCCAGCCCCTGCCGGATGGTGGCTTCACCCTGGGCGCCGTGGATATCACGCCGTTGAAGCAGCAGGAGCAGGTGCTGGCCGCCCGCAACGCCCACCAGCAGGCGCTGCTGGAACTGGTGCCTGTCGGCATCTGGGAACTGGACGAGACCGGACGCTCCGTCTTCGCCAACCGGCAGCTCGCCATCCTGATGGGCGGCAGCGTGCCTCCGGGCCTGGCCGAGGCCGGGCTGCAGCGCGTGACCCCGCCGACCGAGCCGATCCGCAGCCTGCCCGCGCCGCGGACGGCGGTGGAGGTGGAGCACCACGGTGATGGCATGCCGCGCCGCCTGCTGCTGGTAGCTTCCGATGCCCTGCAGCCCACCGAGCCCGCGGCGGAGGAGGCGCCGCGCCACACCCGCCTGGTGACGCTGCTGGACATCACCGAGCGCCGGCTGGCCCAGGCGGAGGCCGAGCGGCTGGCCTGGCAGGACCCGTTGACCGGCCTGGGCAACCGCGCCCGCTTCATCGCCACCTTGTCCGAGCGCCTGGTGACGGAAGGCTCGGGCGGGCTCACGCTGCTGTCCATCTCGCTCGGCGGCATCGGGCAGGTGAACGAGCGGCATGGTCATACGGTGGGCGACGCGGTGCTGCGCGCCGCTGCCTTGCGGCTGAGCCAGGCCTTGCGGGCAGAGGACGCGGTGTTCCGCGTCGGCGGCAACAAGTTCGTGGTGCTGGCGCCGGCCATGGACCAGCAGACCATCCGTTGGCTCTGCGACCGGCTGGCGCAGGTGCTGTTCGACAGTTTCCGGCAGGGGGCGCTGGAAGTGGCGCTGCTGCCTGCCATCGGTGTGGCCACGGCGCCGCAGGTACGGGGCGGTGGCGAGACCCTGCGCCGCGCCGCGGACCTCGCCCGCCACCGCAGCGAAGTGGAGGCACGCACCCCCGTCTTCTACGAGGAAGCCCTGGGCGCCGCCGCCGACCGCCGACAGAAGCTGCGGAAGGCCCTGGTCCAGGCCATCCCGGCTGGCGAGCTGCGGCTGGTCTGGCAGCCGCTCTTCGACACGCGCAGCTACCGGATGGTGGCGGCCGAGGCGCTGCTGCGCTGGGACTGTGGCGCCCTGGGGCACGAGGTGATGCCGGGGGAGCTGCTGCCGCTCGCCACCGAGCTGGGCATGCTGGCCGAGATCGACTTCTGGGTGCTGTGGGAGGCCCTGGCGACCAAGCGCCGCTGGGCCGGCAGGGCTGGGGCGCCGGCCACGGTGGCCATCAATATCTCGGGCGCGACGCTGCGCGCGCCCGGATTCCCGGCGCAGGTGCGCGCCGCGCTGGACCAGCAGGGGGTCGCGGCGGAAGAGCTGGATATCGAGATCCCGGAGGATATCCCGGCCCGCGACATCCAGGCCCTGGCGCAGAACCTGGAAGCGCTCCGGGCCATGGGCGTGCGGCTCTCGCTCGACGATTTCGGCGGCGGGGTGTCCGCCATGGCGCATCTGGTGCAGCTGCCGGTGCAGCGGGTGAAGCTGGACCGTTCCATCACCCACCGCCTGCCGGAAGGGAGGCAGGAGGCCGCGGTGCTGGGCGCGGTGGCGGCCCTGGCGCGCAGCCTCGGCATCGAGTTGGTGGCCGAGGGCGTGGAAAGGGAGGTCCAGGCCAGCACCCTGCGGGCCGAGGGCTGCTTCATCATGCAGGGCTGGCTCTATGGCCGGCCGCTGGCGGCCGACCTTCTGGTGCCGCCCGAGGGCTGAGGCGCCCCCGGGCGAGGCGGGCTCAGAGCGCCCGGTTGGCGCGGGCCACCACGGCCTCGAAGAGCACCTGGCAGCCGGCGGCGGCTTCCTCCGGCAGGATGCTCTCGGCCTCGTTGTGGGAAAGGCCGTCCTTGCAGGGGGTGAAGATCATCGCGGTCGGCACGTGCCGCGCCACATAGACGGCATCGTGCCCGGCGCCGGAGACGATCTCGCGCGTCGAATAGCCCAGCCGCGCCGCGCCCTGCCGCACCAGATCAACACAGGAAGGGTCGAAGGGCTGGGCCGGGATGCGGAAGAGCTCCTCGAGCTGCAGGCTGCAGCCGGTGGCTTCCACCAAAGCCTTGGCCTCGGCGGGGAAAGTGGCGGCGAGGCCCTCGATCTGCGCGTCGTCCGGGTGGCGGAACTCCACCGAGAAGCGCACCTCGCCCGGCACAACGTTGCGGCTGTTGGGCAGCACATGCAGTTGGCCCACCGTGCCGCGCCCCTCCTCGCCACGCTCCCGCATCAGGGCATCCACGCGCTCGATGACACGGGCGGCGGCCACCAGCGCATCCCGCCGCGCGGAAGGCGGCGTGGTGCCGGCATGGGAATCCTGGCCGATGACGGTAGCGTCGTACCAGACCTGCGCCTGGGCGCCGGTGACGACGCCGATCTGCTTGCCCTCGCGCTCCAGGATCGGGCCCTGCTCGATATGCAGCTCGAAATAGGCATCGGCCGGGAAGGGGGCGGCGGGGTGGCTGCCCTTGTAGCCGATGGAATCCAGCGCATCGGAAACGCTGACGCCTTCCACGTCCTTCAGGCCATAGACCTTCTCCAGCGCGTAGATGCCGGCCCAGGCGCCGCTGCCCATCAGCGAATGGCCGAAGCGGCTGCCTTCCTCGTCGGTCCAGTTCACCAGCTCGATCGGCGCCTCGGTCTGGATGTTGAGGTCATGCAGCGTCCGCATCACCTCCAGCCCGGCGATCACGCCTAGCGCGCCATCGAACTTGCCGCCGGAGGGCTGGCTGTCCAGGTGGCTGCCCAGCAGCACCGGCTTGCGGGAGGGGTCACGCCCCTCGCGCCGCGCGAACATATTGCCGATGGCATCGACCCGCACGGTCAGGCCCAGCGCCTCGCACCAGGCCGAGAAGCGCTGGCGCCCAGCCTTGTCCACCTCGGTCAGCGTCAGGCGCTTCACGCCGCCCTTGGGCGTGGCGCCGATCTCCGCCATGGACATCAGGCTGTCCCACAGCCGCTTGGGATCGATGCGCTGGTTGGTGCCGGACATGCGGGCTCCTTGCTCCTGCAGGCGAGAACTCGGGCGGCATAGTGCGGCAGGCGGCGGCAGGCGGCCAGTGGCCACTTGCCGGCAGGCGCCGGCTTTGCTGCACTGGCGTCAGAGCCAAGAATGGAGGCCCCCGATGGCCCATGCCCTGGAAACACCGCGCGGTCCCGCCATCCTGCGCAATTCCGACCTGGATACGGCCGCGGTGCGGCAGGCGCGGGTGGACCTCGCCGCCTGCTTCCGCATGGCCTCCCGGCTCGGGATGCACGAGGGCATCTGCAACCATCTCTCAGCCATGGTGCCGGGGCGGGACGATGTCTTCCTGGTGAACCCCTATGGCTGGGCCTTTTCGGAGATCACGGCCTCCCGCCTGCTGGTCTGCGACTTCCACGGCAATGTGGTGGCCGGGGAGGGCACGCCCGAAGCGACGGCCTTTCATATCCATGCCCGGCTGCACATGAAGCACCCGCGTGCCGCCGCGGCCTTCCACACCCACATGCCCAACGCCACGGCCCTGGCCATGCTGGAAGGCCCGCCGCTGGTCTGGGCCGGCCAGACCGCGCTCAAATTCTACGGCCGCACCGCCGTGGACGAGAACTACAACGGCCTGGCGCTGGACGAGGCCGAAGGCGACCGCATCGCCGCCGCCATGGGCGAGGCGGATATCGTCTTCATGAAGAACCATGGCGTCATGGTGGTGGGCCCGACCATCGCCGAGGCCTGGGACGACCTCTACTACCTTGAGCGTGCCGCCGAGGTGCAGCGCCTGGCGATGGCGACCGGCCGGCCGCTCAAGCCGGTGGCCCATGACGTGGCGCGGCGAGCCTATGAGCAGATGCGCGAGGGTGACGCGGATAGCGCGCGCCTGCACCTGGAGAGCATCAAGCGCATCCTGGCCAAGCAGGAGCCCGATTACCTGGACTGACGATGAAAGCGAAAGACGGTTTTGCTTTCGCTATCAAGGCAAGTCTGGCGGCGGGACCCGTGCGGCGGCATAGCCCCGCCGCATGAGCACCGAACCCGCCCCTCTCGACGACGTCGCCTCCCGCCCGGTCCTGCGCCTGATGCCGGGGCGCGACCGCCGGGTGAAGTCCGGCCATCCCTGGGCCTTCTCGAACGAGATCACCATGACCCCGGCGGCCCGCGCCCTGCCGGCCGGCACGCCCGTGAGGCTGGAGGGTGACGACGGCGTCAAGCACGGCACTTGGCTGTTCAACCCGCATAGCCTGATCGCGGCCCGGCGGATCTCGCAGGACCCTGGCATGGTGCTGGGCGCCAGCTTCTTCCGCGCCAGGTTGGCCGAATGCATCGCCCTGCGTGACCGGCTGGTCGGCGCGCCCTTCTACCGCCTGGTGCATGCCGAGGCCGATGGCCTGCCCGGGCTGGTGATCGACCGCTATGGCGATGCCCTGGCCCTGCAAGCCAATACCGCAGGCATGGACCGCGCCACGCCGCTGCTGGTGGCCGCGCTGCGGGAGCTGATCGACCCGCGCGCCATCGTGGCCCGCAACGATTCCGCCGTGCGTGGCCTGGAAGGGCTGAAGGAGGAAAGCGGGTTGCTGCATGGCGATGATGCCACGGCCCGAGTGCGGGAAGGCGGGCTGGATTTCTCCATCGACCTGCTCTCCGGCCAGAAGACCGGCTGGTTCTTCGACCAGCGCGACAACCGCGCCCGGGTCGCCGCCTTTGCCAAGGACGCGACGGTGCTGGATGCCTTCTGCCATACCGGCGGCTTCGGCCTGCTGGCCGCCCAGGCCGGCGCGCGGCAGGTGACGCTGCTGGACCGCAGCGAGCACGCCCTTGCCCTGGCGATGGACACCGCCCGCCGCCATGGCTTTGGCGAAAGCGTCTCCGCCAAGCGGGGCGACGCCATGGAAGTGATGGAGGCGATGATCGGCGCCGGCCAGCGCTTCGACGTGGTGGTGGCGGACCCGCCAGCCTTCGCCAAGGCGCGCAAGGACCATCCGGCGGCGATGCGTGGCTATGCCCGGCTGGCGCGGTTGGCTGCAACCCTGGTGGCGCCCGGGGGATATCTCTTCATGGCCTCCTGTTCCCACCACGTCTCGCCCGGCGACTTCACCGATGCGGTGGCGCAGGGCATTGCCCGTACCCGCCGCCATGCCCGCCTGCTGGCCACCACCGGCGCCGGCATGGACCACCCCGTCCACCCGCTGCTGCCCGAGAGCGCTTATCTCAAGGGGCTGCTGCTGCACCTTCCGGCATGAGCGGCGGCCTTTCCCGCGCCTTTCGCGACACGGATTACCTTACGGAAGGCGCGGTGGCGCGGATTGGCCGGCGCTCAGCCAGCATGGCGGCACTGCTGCGGCGGCTGGGCGCGGGGCAGGGCGTCTTTCTCAGCGCCTGGAACCCCATGGCCAAGTCCCAGCCGCTGGGCTGGAATCACCGGGCACAGGCCCGGCTGTGGCGGGAGGCGCGACGCCGGCGCTTCGTCCCCGCGCGAAGCCAACCCCGGCCGGCTGCCCATGCGCATTGGGGTGAGGACCAGATCTTCCTGGCGACGGACCTGCGGGTGGCGCTGCGCCTTGCCCGCCGCTTCCGGCAACTGGCCGTCGTGGCGGTCAGGCACGACGGTGCAGCGCGCTTGGTCTGGCTAAAATTTTAAGAACAATGTCTTGGAAGCTGTTTCTGCCGTTTAAATTGAGGTGAGCATAAAGAAGCGCCGGAAGGGCAGCAGGACCGTGCCATGGGCTGAAGGCGGGTATTCTGGCCTCAATGCCTCGGCATAGGCAGTCAGGAAGCCCGGCTTCATGGCTTCCGGCAGAGCATCAACAAAGGGCCTTAAGCTACTGCCGAGGGCCCATTGCACCACTGGGTCCTGCCCATGCAGCTCATGGACATATTCGGTGAACCAGAGGTCCAGGCTGGCGGCGCGGGGCCGCAGCAGGTCGTAGTAGTCGCGCATGGCCAGGATGGGCGGCGCCGAGCCGACCTTCTCCAGTGCCTGGGCCCAGGGGCCTTGCTCCGCCACGACATGTTGCAGCCGCCGCACGGGCGCGTCGTGCATCGCTGGCATCTGCACCGCCAGCACCCCGTCAGGCGCCAGCAGCGATAGCAGGCGGGGGAAGAGCGCCTCATGCCCTGGCAGCCAGTGCAGCGCCGCATTGGAGAAGATGACATCCACCGGCGCTTCAGGCTCCCAGGTGGCGATATCCGCCTGGGCCGTGGCGAAGCCGGCGCTCGTTGCCTTAGCCAGCATCTCGGCCGAGGCATCGACGCCGATCACCTCCGCGCCCGGGAAGCGGGCCGCCAGCAGCGGCAGGGCATTGCCGGCGCCGCAACCCAGGTCCACCACCCGGCGCGGGCCAGGATGGCGGATGCGTGCCACCAGATCGGCTGCCGGTTGCAGCCGCTCCCCGGAGAAGCGGAGGTATTGCTCCGGGTCCCAGGCCGGGTTGGCGGCCATCAGGAGGCCACCCAGCCTCCGTCGATGGACAGCGCCGAACCGGTCAGGCTGCCGGTATCCGGCCCACAGACATAGAGTGCCATGCGGGCCACCTCCTCAACCTCGACCCAGCGCTTGCTCGGCTGCTTGGCCAGCAGGTGGTCCTTCAGGGCCGCTTCCTCGGACACGCCCTTGGCCTTGGCGATGGCGCCCACCTGCACCTCGGCCAGCGGCGTGCGGACGAAGCCAGGGCAGATGGCATTGCAGGTGACGCCGGTCTGCGCCAGCTCGATAGCCGTCACCTTGGTCATGCCGACCACGCCATGCTTGGCCGCGACGTAGGCCACCTTCTCCGGCGAGCCGACAAGACCATGGGCGGAAGCAATGTTGACGATCCGCCCCCAGTTCCGCTTCCGCATCCCGGGTAGCACCGCCTTGGTGGCATGAAAGACGGCGGAGAGATTGATGGCGATGACCGCATCCCACTTCTCCTCCGGGAAGTCCTGCACCGGGCTGGTGAACTGGATGCCGGCGTTGTTGACCAGGATATCCACCTGGCCCAGCAGGCTCTCGGCCTCCGCCACCATGGCGCGGACCTCCACGGGCTTGGACAGGTCGGCGGCGGAATGATGCGGCTCGATCCCGTCCCCGGCCCGGGCCACGGCGCGCTTGGCGGCCTCGATATCCTCCGGCTTGCCGAAGCCGTTCAGCATCACCTTGGCACCCGCGGCGGCGAGGGTGGCGGCGATGCCGAGCCCGATGCCGCTGGTGGAGCCGGTGATGATCGCGGTGCGACCGATGAGCGTCTTTTCCATGATCAGAGTGTGACCCTTACTGCCAACGGTGAAGCAGGCCGAGGATGCGCCGCATCGGGGAGGATGTGAATTCCGCCCCCCGCAGGCTCCCGGCGGCGCGCGCCACGGCCTCCGCCGCCGTGCCGCGCGGCACGGGCAGGGCGGCGATCTCCGGCCCCGCCATGTTGCGCG
>NZ_JACTUZ010000220.1 GCF_014490445.1 Pseudoroseomonas ludipueritiae
AGAAGCGGCGGAGCTCGTCGCGAAAGGCGATCTCCTCGGCGGTGAAGCGAAGTTCCAAGGCGCCCTCCTCAGGCAGTGCCGGCCGTCCTGGCGGTCAGGATCACGTCCGGCGCGATTCCTCATGGCGGTGGGATATCGCCCACGGAAAGGCAAAGCGCCAGATGCCAACTCCAGGGAATGCGCATATCGCGCCGCTTCCATGGCCGCCCGCGGCCCGCGCGCCCATCATGCGGGTTTCAGGACCTGCCTGTGCGCGCCAGCCATCTTCCCGGCGGCGGGGGTCCGGGACGAAGGGATTGCGGGAGACCGTCCGTTCGGTCAATATTGACGGCCTTCAGGAGGATGCCCCATGGCCCGCGCGGCAACCAAGCTATCCGTGGTGGACCAGACCGGGCCATCGGAGCGGATTCTACAGATCCTCACCGAGTCAGCCCGTCTTTTCGCGACGAATGGCTATGACGGTACCTCGATGCGCGACATCGCCGCCGCCTGCGGCATCTCCAAGTCGCTGCTCTACCATCACTTCGCCGACAAGGACGAGATCTTCGCCCGCATCGCCCTCGGCTCGACGCGGGAACTCTGCGAGTTCGTGACCGCGCGCATCCCGGAGAACACCACTCCCACTGAGCGCATCCGCGCCTTCATGATCGGCACGGCGGAATATTTCCACCGCTACCGCTGGGCCTGGCTGGCCTCCACCTCCTCCTTCTGGAGCGACCCGGAAGCACGGCGGCAGAAGGAGCGGATGATGTGGCGCGACCGCTACGAGGGCCTGCTGCGCAACCTGCTGAAGGAAGCCATCGAGGCCGGCGAGATGCGGCCGGTGGATGTTTCCCACGCCGGGCGGCTGATCCTGTCCTCGCTGAACTGGATGCACCGCTGGTACAAGCCCGAGAAGGGCCTGACCGCCGTGCAGGTGGCCGAAACCTATTTCGACATGATCTTCAACGGGCTGAAGGCGGAACCCCCGGCCCCCTGAGCCCCTGGAGCGGTTTCCGTTCGCCCTGGCTCACTTCAACCGCTCTAGTCTTCTGTTCCTGCAAGCATCTTCACCCGATCAGGTGATTCCACCTGATCGGGATCTGCTCTAGTCCAGCTTGAGGCCGATGCCGCGGATCAGGGCACCCCAGCTTTCGCGCTCGGCCGTCAGCAGCCGGGCGAAGGCCTCGGGGCCGGTGCCCTCCAGCGTCGCGCCCTGCGCCTGCATCTGGCTGCCGAGTGCCGCCCCCTTCAGCGCGCTGCGCGTGGCGGCCAGGACCTTCTCCACCACCACATCCGGCACGCCGGCGGGCGCGAAGAGCCCGTACCAGTAGGGCTGGGCCACATCGGGGAAGCCCGCTTCGGCGAAGGTCGGCGTATCCGGCAGCGCGGCGACGCGCTTCTCGCCCGTGACGGCCAGGGCGCGGATCTCGCCGGCCTTGACCAGCTCCACGTAGGAGGCGACGCCGTCGAAGCCCACATCGACGTCGCCGCGGATCAGCGCCTGCGCCGCCGCCGAGCTGGCGCGGAAGGGCACGTCGGTCATGGCGATGCCGGTGACCTGCTTCATCCGCTCACCGGAGAGATGCGCCACGGCGCCGCGATTGGTGGTGGTGAAGGTGACCGGCTCAGGCTGCTTCCTCGCGTATGCCACCAGTTCCGCCACGCTGCGGACCGGCAGCCTGGGATTGCTGTAGAGCGCCAGTTGCGCGCGCATCAGCAGGGCGATGGGTCTGAACTGTTCCAGCCGGTAGGGCAGCTTCTTGAAGAGATGCGGCGTGACGGCGAAGGTCGTGGAAGAGGTCAGCAGCAGCGTGTAGCCATCCGCCGGCGCCTGCGAGACATGCTCCGCGGCGATGATCGTGGTGGCGCCGGGGCGGTTGTCCACCACCACGGGCTGCCCCAGGGCCTCCTGCATGGCGGGCGCCATGGCGCGGATGAGAATGTCCGGCTCCCCGCCTGGGGAGAAGGCGACGACGATGCGCACCGGCCGGCTGGGATAGTCGGCGGCCCGCGCGGCTGCCGGAACCAGGCTGGCCGTAAGGCCCGCCGCCATCAATCCGCGCCGGCCGACCAGGACCTTGGCGGCGCATCGCATTCCATCCATTCGCGTTCCCTCCTGTGCTGCGGCCGCTTATTCGAGCGTGATCTTCCTTTCCGAGATGATCCTTCCCCACTGCGCCTGGTCGCGCTGCATCTGCTCATCCAGCAGGCTCGGCGGGCCGGAGATGGCGCGCAGGGCGTCGCCGGCCAGGCGGTTGCGCACGGCCTCGCTTTCCATGGCCTTGTTGGCGGCGGCATTGAGGCGCGCGATCTCCGCCACGGGCGTCCGCGCCGGCACCAGCAGCGCGGTCCAGAAGGAGGTCACCAGCGCGGGAAAGCCGGCCTCCTTGAAGGTCGGGATCTCGGGCAGCAGTGGCGCGCGCTCGTCATAGGAGAGGCCGAGGATGCGCAGCTTGCCGGCGCGCACATGCTCGATGGTGATGGTCGGCGCCTCGACGCTGATCTCGATGATGCCGGAGAGCAGGTCGGTGGTGGATGGAGCATTGCCGCGATAGGCGACATCGGTCAGGCGGATGCCCATGGCATCGGCCATCATGATGCCGAAGAGATGGCTGACGCTGCCGGTGCCGTTGGTGGCGTAGCGCAGCGGGTCCGGTTGCGTCTTGGCATAGGCCACGAAGCTGGCGATGTCCCGGGGCGGCAGCTCGGCATTGACCGTGAGGGAGAGCGGGCCATCGAAGAGCAGCGCGACCGGCGCGAAATCCTGCAGCCTGAACGGCAGGTTGGGGCGCATCATGGCGTTCAGCGGCAGGCCGGCCGTGCCGCCCACCAGCACCGTCAACCCATCGGCCGGCGCCCGCGCCACGGCCTCCGAGGCGATGATGGCGTTGCCGCCCGGCCGGTTCTCCACCACGATGGTCTGGCCCAGGCTTTCCGACATGTTCTGGGCGATCAGCCGCGTGATCACGTCGGTCAGCCCGCCTGGCGCGAAGGGCACCACGAAGCGGATGGCGCGCCCGCCCTGGGCGCGGGCGATGGCGGGCATGAAGAGGCTGGCGGCCGTGGCGGCCAGCAAGGGGCGCCGGGATACTGGCTTCACGAGCTTCCTCCTTCTCGTCCGGTGGTTTTCGTGCCCGGTCTTGCGGGGCGATCCTAGCCTCCCCCTGACCGAACGGTCAATCACCGTGCGTTGTGGCTGCTATGCGTGTTGCCAGTCCGGTCCTGCCAATGCTAGCGTTCCTCGACTGACCGGTCGGACAGTGCCTTTGTGGCATGAGCCGCCCGGCGCGAAGGGAGAGATGAGATGTCCGACGATATCGTGCGGCTGGAGGTCAAGGACCACATCGCGCTGGTCACCCTCAACAAGCCCCCGGTCAATGCGCTGAACCGCGAGATGCGGAACGCCTTGATCGAGGTCTTTGACGCGATATCGGAGCGGGACGACGTGCGCGTGGCGGTGCTCACCGGGGCCGGCAAGGTCTTCTGCGCCGGCGCCGACCTGAAGGACCGCCCGGACAATACCAAGCTCGGCGCCTTCGGCAGCCACAACCGCGTGACGCGCGAGACCGGCAATGCCATCCGCGAATGCGCCAAGCCGGTGATCGCGGCGGTCAACGGCGCGGCGCTCGGCGCGGGCCTTGGCCTCATGGCCGCCTGCGACATCTTCCTCGCCTCCGAGAACGCCACCTTCGGAATGCCGGAGATCGATGTCGGCCTGGCCGGCGGCGGTGCCATGCTGAACACCATCTTTGGCCGCTCCACCATGCGGCTGCTGATGTACACGGGCGAGCGCCTCTCCGCCGCCGAGCTGTACCGCCGCGGCATCATCGAGGCCTGCACGGCGCCGGAGGATCTGCTCCCCACCGCGATGCGCTATGCCGAGAAGATCGCCAACAAGAGCCCGCTGGCCATCAACTATGCCAAGACCTCGGCCAATATGGTCGAGCTGATGCCGCAGAAGGACGCCTACCGCTTCGAGCAGAACTTCACGGTCGCGCTCTCGCGCACCGAGGATGCGAAGGAGGCGCGCATGGCCTTCATCGAGAAGCGCAAGCCGGTGTTCAAAGGCCGCTGAGATGCCGCTGACGCAGGACATGACCATCGGTGCCGGGCTGGAGGCCATCCTGCAGCCACGCGCCATCGCCATCATCGGCGCCTCGCAGGATGCCACCAAGATCGGCGGGCGTCCGGTGCAGTTGCTGCAACGCTTCGGCTATCCCGGCAAGATCTACCCGGTGAACCCACGCGCCACGGAAGTGCAGGGCCTGCCGGCCTATCCTTCCGTGGAGGCGCTGCCGGAGGCACCGGACCTCGCCATCATTGCCGTCTCGGCCGAGGCGGCGCCGGCGGCGCTGGAAGCCTGCGCGGCGCGCGGCGTGCGCGGCGCGGTGATCTTCTCCTCCGGCTTCGCCGAGCTGGGCGAGGCGGGGGAGGCGCTGCAAGCGCAGTTGCGCGACACCGCGCGCCGCACCGGCATGCGCGTGCTGGGGCCGAATTGCCTTGGCGCGCTCAGCATCGCCGAGAAATCCATCGCCACCTTCTCCATCGTGCTGGAAAGCAGCCTGCCGCCGGCGGGGCCGCTGGGCATCGCCTCGCAAAGCGGCAATCTCGGCAGCTACACGGCGCTGCTGGCGCGGGAACGCGGCATCGGCATCAGCCGCTTCCTGACCACCGGCAATGAATGCGATGTCGATATCGCCGATGGCATCGCCTGGCTGGCGCGGGACCCGGCCACGAAGGTCATCCTCTGCTGCCTGGAGACCTGCCGCGACGCCCCCCGGCTGATCGCCGCCTTCGAGGAAGCGCGGCGGGCGGGCAAGCCCGTCATCGTGCTGAAGATCGGCGCTTCCGAGGCCGGGCAGGCCGCCGCCGCCTCCCATACCGGGGCGCTGGCGGGCTCGGATGCCGTGTTCGATGCCGTCTTCCGCCGCGCCGGCGTCTGGCGGGTGCAGAGCGTGGAGGAGATGCTCGACCTCGGCCATGCCGCCGCCGTGCTGGGGCTGGAGCGGCTGCCGAAGAGCCGGCGCGTGATGCTGCTGACCGCTTCCGGCGGCTTCGGCGTGCTGCTGGCCGATGCCGCCAGCGCGGCGGGGCTGGAACTGCCCATGCCTTCCGCCGAGACGCAGCGCCGCATCCTTGAAGCCGTGCCCTATGCCTCGCCTCGCAATCCGGTGGATGCCACGGCGCAGATGTCCAGCCGGCCGGAGATCCTGGAAAAGATCCTTTCCGCGATCCTTGATGACGAGAACTGCGACTCTCTGCTTCTGCTGCTCTCCTCCTCGCTCTACCTGCCGCGCCTGCGCAATGTGTACATGCAGACGCTCACCGCCATCCGCGCCCGCTACCCCGAGAAGGTGGTGATGTTGACGGTCCATGGCCCGCAGGACGCGGTGGAGGAACTGACCGCCATGGGCTTCCCCGTGGTGGATGGCGTCGGCCCCTCGGCGCAGACCCTGGCCGGGCTCTGCGGCCTGGCCGCCGCGCGGGACCTGCCGCCGCCGCCCGCGCCCGTG
>NZ_JACTUZ010000221.1 GCF_014490445.1 Pseudoroseomonas ludipueritiae
GGTCATTCTTGGTTCCTCCTTGCGTTGAAGCCGTGTTGATCCGGCGCGTGGCCCTTGGCCTGCTCGCCGCTGCCGTGTCAGGCCGGGATGAGATGCGCGGGCAGGCCGCCGGGCACCACGACGGCACCTTCCAGCGCGGGCAGCCGGCCCGCCAGCACGGCGATGATGCTGTCCGCTGCGCCGCAGGCCATGCCGACCGCGCCACGCGGCGTGTTGGCGGCCAGGTGCGGCGTCGGCACCACGCGCGGGTGGCTGCGGAAGGGGCTGTCGGCTTCCAGCGGCTCTTTGGCGAAAACATCCACGCCCGCCCAGCTTATCTGCCCGGCATCCAGCGCCGCCAGCAGCGCCTCCTGGTCCACGATGCCGCCGCGCGCCGTGTGCACCAGGATCGCGCCCTTCGGCAGCATGGCCAGTTCCGTCGCGCCGATCAGGCCGCGCGTTTCCGGCTCTAGCGGGCAGTGCAGCGACAGCACCTCAGCTTGGCGCAGCAGGTCAGGCAACGCCGCGACGCGCTCGCCCGGCCCCGGCAGGGCATCGCCGGGCAGGTAGGGGTCATAGGCCAGGACGCGCATGCCGAAGGCGTCGGCGTAGCGCGCCACCTTGGAGCCGATGGCGCCGTAGCCAACGATGCCCAGCGTCATCCCGTCGATGTCGCGCGTCATGCGGGACGTCTTCTCCCACAGGCCTTCGCGCATGCCGCTGACCACCGAGGGCATGTCCTTCAGCATGAACAGCATCAGCGCCATGGCGTGCTCGGCGACGGAGCGCGAATTCGCGCCCGCCGCGCGCGTCACGGTCAGGCCGCGCGCCCTGGCGGCCGGGATGTCGATGCCGTCGATGCCCGCGCCGTGCCGTGCCACCACCCGCAGTTCGGGCGCGGCGGCATCCATGACGGTGCCGTTGATGAAGCCCTGGCGGTGCAGGATGGCGACGGGGCGCAGCTTGCCGATGGCGGCGAGGAGTTCCTCCTCGCCCGGGTAGCCGGTGGTGCAATGCACCGCGTAACCGGCTTCCTCCAGCATCGTGACGGCTTCGGGGGCCAGCTTGGCGGCCGAGACAAGGACGTTGGGGCGTGTGGCGGCAGGCATGGGGTCTGGTCTTCCGGGTGAGCGCGATGCGGGGTGGGGCGGGGAGTGGCTCCACTCCCCGGAAGCGGGCGCCAGGGCCTAGCCGAGCCCTTCGCAGCCCAGGCGGCGCAGGGAGGCATCGACCCAGGAGGCGTCGTGCGTTCCGGCTGCGATGTTCGCCGCCTGCTTCTCCTCGGCCGCGTGCTTCGCGGCCGCCGCGGCATGGATCGCCTCCGCTTCCTCGAACGGCACGCAGAGCAGGCCGTCATCGTCGCCGAGCACCAGGTCGCCCGGCGCGATCACCATGCCGTCGATGGCTACGGGCACGTTGATCTCGCCCGGGCCGTCCTTATAGGGGCCGCGATGGGTCACTCCGGCGGCGAAGACCGGGAAGTCCTGCGCGCGGATGGCGGCGCTGTCGCGGATCGCGCCATTCAGCACGATGCCGCCCAGGCGGCGCTTGGCCATCTGTGCCAGCATGAGCTCGCCGATCAGCGCGTTCGTGAGATCGCCGCCCGCATCGACCACAATGACGTCGCCGGGCTCCGCCAGCGCAATGGCCTTGTGGATCATCAGGTTGTCGCCAGGGCGCGTCTTCACCGTCAGGGCCGGGCCGCTCAGCACCGCACCCGGGGCATGCATCGGACGAAGCCGGGGGCCGCCCGCCGTCATGCGCGACATCACGTCGCTCACGTTCGCGACAGGCAAGGAGCGGAAGCGTTCGGCCAGCGCGGGCTCGACCTGGCGGGTGCGCCGGAGAATGCGGAATCCAGTGGCCAAGGCCGTCCTCCTCCCGAGAGTGGGCGCTGTTGATGCGCCGGTTTGATTGACAAGGCGGTGCGCCGGATGCCACAAGGCACCCCAGAAAACGTAACGCCGTTCCGAAATAACCGGTTCAGCAGAGGAAACGCAAGTGACAAACAGCCGCTCTCTCTCCGTGTCCCGTCGCATCCTGATGGGGGCTGGACTGGCCACGATGGCGCTGCCGCTGGCGCGCCCGGCCCTGTCGCAGGAGAAGTACCCCGCGCGTCCCGTGCGGGTGATCGTGCCCTGGGCGCCGGGCGGCGCGGTGGACACGCTGGCGCGGCGCCTGTCTCAGAAGCTGTCGGAGCAGATGGGGCAAAGCTTCGTGGTCGAGAACAAGTCGGGCGCCACCGGCACGATCGGTGCGGCCGAGGCGGCACGCTCGGCGCCGGATGGCTACACGCTGCTGGCCATGGACAACACCTATGCGATGCTGCCCTACCTCTTCAGCAGCCTGCCCTTCGACTACGAGACCGCTTTCCGCCCGGTGACCGTGACCGCCTTTTCCCCCGTGCTGCTCGCGGTGGGTGAGAAATCGCCGTTCAAGGATCTCGCCTCCCTCATCGCCGCCGCGAAGAAGGAGCCGGAGAAACTGACCTACGGCACGGGTGGCGCGGGCAGCGCGCCGCATTTTGCGACACTGGCCTTCGAGCGCGCTGCCGGCGTGAAGCTCTACCATGTCCCCTATCGCGGCTCAGGAGAGGCGGTGATCGGCGTCCTCTCGGGCAACGTGGACATCGTGCTGCTGTCGCCCGGCTCAGCGCTCGGCAACATCCGCGGCGGGCAGCTCCGCCCGCTGGCCATCAGCGGCGCGCGCCGCGTGGACGCCCTGCCGGAGGTGCCTACCTTCGCCGAGGCGGGGCTGCCGGACTATGGCGTGGTCAACTGGTCCGGACTGGCGGCGCCCAGGGGCACGCCGGATGCCATTGTCCAGCGCCTGCACCAGGAAGCCGCGCGCGCGCTCGCCGCACCTGATATGAAGGCGTTCATTGCCGAGCTGGGGTCCGAGCCCGGTGGCATCGCCCCTGCCGATTTCACTCGCCTGATTCAGGAGGAGACCACCCGCTGGCGCGATGTTGCCGCCACGGGCGGAATCGAGAAGCAGTAAGGGTTCCGCGATGAGCTTCTTCGCCCCGCCGCCCCGCCTCGAGACCACGGTCTTCACCCGCCTGCCAGAGCGCTTCCGCCAGCTGCGGCGCTCTGCCTGGAGCGACGCCAACCGGGCCGGCAAGCCAGTGGACAGCTTCCTCGAGGGCCCGTCCTTTGACCGGCAGGGCAGGCTCTACGTCACGGACATTCCTTTCGGTCGCGTGTTCCGCATCTCGCCGGGGGGCGAATGGGAACAGGTGGCGGAATATGACGGCTGGCCGAACGGGCTGAAGATCCATCGCGACGGACGGATCTTCATCACCGACTACAAGCGCGGGATCATGCTGCTGGACCCGGAGAGCGGTGCCGTCACCCCGTTCCTCGACACGGCGCGGTCCGAGAGCTTCAAGGGTGTCAACGATCTGGTGTTCGGCCCGCGGGGGGAGCTGTACTTCACGGATCAGGGGCAAACGGGGCTGCAGGACCCAACAGGCCGGGTCTACCGCCTGGATACCGATGGACGCCTGGATTGCCTGATCAATACGGTGCCGAGCCCCAACGGCATTGTGGTGGCCCCTGATGCATCCTTCCTGCTGGTGGCGGTGACCCGCGCCAATCAGATCTGGCGCCTGCCGCTCCATGCTGACGGCAGCGTCACCAAGGCCAGCATCTTCTGCCACCTGCATGGCGGGCCGAGCGGACCCGATGGCCTGGCGCTGGATGCCGAGGGAGGGCTGCTGGTCGCCCATGCGGGCTTCGGCACGGTCTGGCGCCTTTCCCCCCGGGCGGAGCCGCTGGCGCGCATCGCATCCTGCGCCGGGTGGTCCACCACCAACCTGGCTTTCGGCGGCGGGGAAGGGCGCACCCTCTTTATCACGGAATCCGAGACAGGGACGATCCTGCAGGCGACACTGCCCGTGCCAGGGCAGCCGCTCTACTCGCATGCTGGATGACGGTCGAGCAGCCAACCGACTTGCTGTCAGTCCGTCCGGGCCGTAACGGTGCTGCCATGACCACTTCGACCCGCCCGAAGACATCCATGGAGGGCGTCGCCTCGGCAGGGCGCGCCCTGACCCTGCTCTCTGCCTTCCGCAAGGGCGATGACGCCGTGACGCTGGCCGAACTGGCGGCACGGACCGGCCTTGTGAAGCCGACCATCATGCGTCTGGCCGTTACCCTGGAGGAGCACGGCTACCTGATCCGCCTGCCCGAAGGCTCCTATCGCCTGGGCGCGGAGCCGTTCCGGCTTGGCTCCGTTTACCAGCAGTCCTTCCGCGTGGAGGCGCATGTCATGCCAGCGCTCGAGAAGCTGGTGGCGGCGACGAGTGAGAGCGCCTCTTTCTATGTCCGAAGCGGACAGCAGCGGCTTTGCCTGTTCCGCGTCGACTCTCCGCATCCTCTGCGCCTGCATGTCCGGCAGGGTGACATGCGGCCGATGGACGACTCGGCCACGGCCCAGGTTCTGCGGATCTTCGAGAACCCTTCATCGCCCAAGGCTGCCAAGACCCCGCTGCCGATCTATTCGAGCGGAGCAACCGATCCACACATCGCCAGCATGTCCGTCCCGGTCTTCGGGCCGGGCGAGAATTTCGCTGGGGCGCTCAGTCTCACCGGGCCGGTCACCCGCTTCAACCGGGATGCCGCGGAGAAGGCGACCAAGACTTTGCTGAATGTCGCAGCGGACCTGACGCGTTCTCTGGGCGGCGCGCTCCTTCATAATCCTGGCCAGCCTTAAGGTGCTGGGAGCATCCGGTTTGGCCTCGCGGTCTGACCGGCTCTTCCTTCATGGGCAGCGGCATGGCGAGGAACATGGCCGCTGTCATGGCGTGCCGATGATCCACAAGGTCAAAGGGACCGTCCAAATACCCCACCTTGGTTGCCGCAGCTCTTGGCCCCTCATATCGTAACGCCGTTCCGGAAAGCTTGCGCCTGAGCGGTCGCCTGTTCAGGGAGGAGGCGGCGAAAGGAACGGTCCGTGACCGTAGCGCGCAGACAGCCTGTCACCCGTGCGCTTTTGTTGGCGGTGATTGCTTCACCCCTCGTTCGGAACACCAAGGCGCCGACCGCGGATCGATGCCCATCAAGGTTGGTCAAGCTGGCGGTGCCTCCGTCCCTGATAGGAATGCCGACTTCACAGCACACGTCTTCACCGAGGCAGTTTTGAAGGGTCTCGGGTAGAGTTTCATCGTCTGGGGCCCGTATATCAAGGAAGCCTCCAAGCGCTTCGATGTGCCGGAGCGGTGGATCCACGAGGTGATGCGCCAGGAAAGCGGCGCCCGAGCTGCCGGCCCCGCCGCCCGCCCGGCCAGCGAGCCTGTCCAGGTGGCCGAGGCGCCGCGCCCCAGCGGCTTCCACCCGGTGGCCAGCGCCAATGCCGGCAGCCTGCCGGGCAACTACCTGCGCCTGCCCTCCCAGGGCGGCACCGGCGGCGGCATCTCGGCGCCGACCCCGGCCTCCATGCCGGCG
>NZ_JACTUZ010000222.1 GCF_014490445.1 Pseudoroseomonas ludipueritiae
CCGATGGCGCAGGTCACGCCCGCGCCGGAAATGCGTGGCCGCAGCAGCCGCGCGCCTTCCCCCGCCGCCGCCAGGGCGCAGGCCTCGGCCACCGAGGCTAGGCCGGTGGCCACCAGCGCCGCTGCCGAGCGCGTGGGGCAGAGCGGCTGCACCCGTTCCAGCGCCGCCTGTTCCACGAATATCAGCGGAAGGCCCAGCGTGGCGGCGGCCTGATGCAGGGCCGCCACCTCCCGCCGGAAGGCGGGCGCGGCCAGATGCGTGACGGGCGGCAGGTCCTGCCCGGCCTGCCGCAGCAGGGCCAGGATGGCGGCTTCCTCCACCCCGGGGCGGCAGCCGAGGCCGGCGACGATCACGGCTTTACCGCCACCAGTTGCGTCACCGTCATGGCGGGGCGGAAACCGTGGCGGTTGCCGATGGCATCCAGCCGCTCCACCCCGATGCGCGTCAGCCGGGCGCCGAGGCGGGCGTGGCTGGCCAGCAACAGCGCCTCCGTCTCCACCGTCACGGCATTGGCCACCAGCCGGCCGCCGGGCTTCAGCGCCCCCCAGGCGCGGTCCAGCACCGCCGCGTCACAGCCGCCGCCGATGAAGATGGCATCCGGCGCCGGCAGCCCGTCCAGACCCTCCGGTGCCCGCGCCTGTTCCAGCCGCAGCCCCGGCGTGCCGAGCGCCAGGGCATTGCGCAAGGCGCGGGCGGCGCGGTCGGTGCGCGGCTCCAGCCCGATGGCGCGGTTGGCCGGGTGGCGCAGCAGCCATTCGATGGCTACCGAGCCGGAACCGCAGCCGATATCCCAGAGCAATTCGCCCTGCCGTGGCGCCAGGGCGGCCAGGGTGACAGCACGAATTTCCGACTTGGTGATCTGCCCGTCGTGCTCGAAAAAGTCGTCCGGCAGGCCGGTGGATAGCGGAAATACCCGCGCCCCGGGTTCCGCCACCACGTCCAGCGCCACCATGTTCAGCGCGGCGGGTTCCAGTGCGAAAGCCGCCGCCGTGGTGCTGGTGATGCGCTCGCGTGGGCCGCCAAGGGCTTCCAGCACATGCAGGCGCGTCGGCCCGAAGCCGAGGCGCGCCAGCATCGTCGCCAGCGCCCCCGGCGTCGCCGCATCGGCGGAAAGCGCCAGGATGCGCGCGCCCGGCTGCAACAAGGCTCGCACCGGCTCCAGCGGCCGGCCGCAGAAGGAGATGGTGGCGCAATCCTGCGCCGCCCAGCCCAGCCGCGCGCAGGCCAGGGCGAAGGTCGAGGGCGCGGGGATGCAGAGCATCTCCTCCCGCCGCACCAACTCTGCCAGCACGCTGCCGACGCCGAAGCAGAAGGGATCGCCCGAGGCCAGCACCACCGTGGGCCGGGGCCGGCAGGCCAGCAGGTCCGGGTATGCGGACGCCATCGGGCTGGGCCAGGGCCGCGCTTCCCCGCCGATCAGCGCTTCCGCCAGCGACAGATGCCGCCTTCCGCCATAAACCACCTCCGCCCCGCGCAGCAGCCCGCGCGCGGCGGCCGAAAGCCCGTTTACGCCGTCCTCCCCGATCCCCAGGATGGTCAGCCAGTGCGAGGAGTTCAGTGACATTGAAGGTGCTGCTGCTGGGCGGAACAACGGAAGCCTCGGCGCTGGCGCGGCTGCTGGCGGCGGATGCGCGCTTCACGGCCACGCTGTCCCTGGCCGGTGCCACTCGCTCGCCACGCCCGCAGCCGCTGCCCTGGCGTATCGGCGGCTTTGGCGGCATCGAAGGCCTGCGCCGCTACCTGGCGGAAGAGCGCGTCGACCTGCTGGTGGACGCCACTCATCCCTTCGCCGCGCAGATGACGCGCCATGCCCAGGCCGCCGCTGGCGCCACGCCGCTGTTGCGCCTGGAACGCCCCGCCTGGGCGCCTGTCCCCGGCGACACCTGGCTGCCGGTGCCCGACATGCCCGCCGCCGTCCGTGCCCTGGGCGAGACGCCCCGCCGCGTGCTGCTGACCATCGGCCAGAAGGAGCTGGCGCCCTTCCGCGCCGCGCCCTGGCACCACTACGTCATCCGCAGCGTGGATCCGCCGGACCCCGCCAGCCTGCCGGAGGGCGCCGAGGTGATCACCGCCACCGGCCCCTTCGCGCTGGAAGCCGAGCGCGCCCTGCTGGACCGCCACGGTATCGAGGTGATCGTCACCAAGAATTCCGGCGGCACGGCCACCGCGGCCAAGCTGGCGGCGGCGCGGGAGCGGGGCATCCCCGTGGTGATGATGGAGCGGCCCATTCCCCCTTCGGGCCTGGAGGGGGTGCCGGATGCGGAGGGCGCGATGCGCTGGCTGCTGCGGTATCTTTGAACGACCGGCCGGGGCCAGAGAGGGCGCTGCCCTCTCTGGACACACCCGCTGGGGTGACAGTGTCACCCCAGACCCCGCCGTTACTTCGCGGGCGGGATTGGCCCTCGGGGGCTGTGGATTCTTTCTGTGTATAATGTGGATATCGATGGGGGCAGTGCCCATCCCACCGCCTGGGTGCTGCAAAAAACCCGAAGCGGGGTCCGGGGTGGACTTTCCACCCCGGCGGGGCGTCCAGAGGGGCAGAGCCCCTTTGGCCCCGGCTTTCCGCCTCATGACGCCGGCACCGAGCGCGGCGAATAGACCCAAGGGCACGCGCCGCCCGGCCGGGGCAGCAGCCGTGTCGCGGCGGTTCCCACCATCACCAGGGTGCGCATATCGGCCAGGGCGGGGTCGGCTTCCGCCAGGGTGGTGACCGTGATGCGCTCATCCGGCCGGGTGACGGCGGTGGCGAAGATGACGGGCACCGTGCCCGGCAGGTGCTGCCGCAGCAGCGTGAAGGCGGCGCCGAGCTGCCAGGGCCGGGCGCGGGAGAGCGGATTGTAGAGCGCCATCACGAAGCCGCCGAGCGCCGCCGCCAGCAGGCGGTGCTGGATGACCTCCCAGGGCTTCAGGTTGTCGGAAAGCGAGATGGCGCAGAAATCGTGCCCCAGCGGCGCGCCGATGCGCGCGGCGGCGGCGAACATGGCGGAAATGCCGGGCAGCACGCGGATGTCCAGCGCCCGCCAGGCGGGGTCGCCGGCCTCCAGTGCCTCGAAGACCGCGCTGGCCATGGCGAAGACGCCGGCATCGCCCCCGGAGACCACGGCGACCCTGGCGCCAGCCTTGGCCAGTTGCAGCGCATGGCGGGCGCGGTCCAGCTCCACCCGGTTGTCGGAGGCGTGGCGGTAGAGGCCGGGGCGGTGTGGCACCCGGGCGACATAGGGGGCGTAGCCGACGAGGTCGGTGGCCTCGGCCAGCGCGGCCTCGACTTCCGGGGTGCGCTGGGCGGGGGAGCCGGGGCCGAGGCCAAGGACTGTGAGGCTGCCCGGGTTCAGCATCGCGGGTCCTGGCGGCCGGGGATCAGCAGCAGGGAGAAATAGGGCGCGGGGCTGTCGTCGCGCTCGGCCAGCGGCGTGGCATGGCCGCCTTCCATGGTGCCGCGCTCGACATAAAGGGCGCGGGCGGTGAGGCCGAGTTCGTCCAGGATGCCGCGCAGGCGGGGCAGGTGGCGGCCGAGCTTCATGACCACGGCGGCATCGGCCTGTCGCAGGCGGGTGCGGAGGCTGTCGCTGTCCATGGTGGCGGGCAGCACCAGCAGGGTGTCGTCGCCATGCACCATAGGGGCCTCGGCCACGGACCAGCAGCCGGACATGGCCGTGATGCCGGGCACCACCTGCACCGGGTGGCGGTGGCGCAGCCGGTCGAAGGGATACATGGCGGAGCCGTAGAGGAAGGGATCGCCCTCACACAGCAGGGCCACGTCCTGGCCGGCGGCGAGGCGGGCGGAGAGGGTCTCGGCGCAACGGTCGTAGAAGGCGCCCATTTCCGCGAAGTAGCGCGGGTCCGTCACCGGCAGGTCCATCGTGAAGGGGTAGTCGAAGCGCAGTTCCTCGGCCGCCGGGTTCAGGTGCGGGGCAGCGATGCCGCGCGCATGGCCGGTGCGGCCGCGCTTGGCGAAATGCGCGAAGACTGGCGCGGCGCCGAGGATGCGCGCCGCCTTCAGCGTCACCAGCTCCGGGTCCCCGGGGCCGAGGCCGAGAATGTACAGGGTGCCGGAGGTCATTCGGCTTCGCTCGCCAGGGCATTGACGGCGGCAACCGCCATGGCGCTGCCGCCGAGCCGCCCTTCCACGATCATCCAGGGAATGCGGTTATCGTCCGCCAGCGCCTGCTTGGATTCGGCAGCGCCGACAAAGCCCACCGGCAGGCCGATGACGGCGGCGGGCGGTGGCGCGCCACGGTCCAGCAGGTCGAGCAGATGGAACAGCGCGGTGGGCGCATTGCCGATAGCGACCACGGCGCCGCCCAGCTTCTCCCCCCACAATTCCAGCGCCGCCGCCGAGCGGGTATTGCCGATGCGCTTTGCCAGTTCCGGCACGCGCGGGTCATCCAGCAGGCAGAGCACCTCGTTGTTGGCGGGCAGGCGCGGGCGGGTGATGCCATGCGCCACCATCTTGGCATCGCAGAGGATGGGCGCGCCGCGCAGCAGCGCCGCCCGCGCGGCATCGGCGAAGCCGGGCGCGAAGCGGATGCGCTGCGCCACCTCCACCATGCCGCAGGCATGGATGACGCGCACGGCGACGCGGGCTTCCGCCGTGCTGAAGCCGGCAAGGTCGGCCTCGGCGCGGATGGTGGCGAAGGACTGCCGGTAGATGGCGGCGCCGTCCTTGATGTAGTTGCTGCGCGTGGTCATGGTCGCTGAAGCACCGCCAGGGCTTGTTCGAGGGTCAGGCCGGCGGCGGCGGGCCTGTCGCCGGCGCGGCCGTCGCGGATGATGGCATAGCCGTCCGGGCCGCCCACCAGCGTGGCGGGTGCTGTGCCCGGATGCGCACAGCCTTTGGCGCAGCCGGAGAGATGCAGCAAGCCCGGCAGGCCGACCGCCGCCACCTGTGCCGCCGCCGCGCGCGTGTCGATGAAGGCGCTGCCACAGCCTGGGGCGCCGGTGCAGGCGGCGATGCGCAGGCGCGGGTCCTCTGGCGCCAGGATCAGCCCCAGGGAGGCGGCGGGTGCCGCATCCTCCACCCCCGGCAGCAGCAGGGCTCGCCAGGGGGTGAGGCGCAAGGTGCCGTCGCCCTGTTGTTCCGCGAGATCGGCCAAGGCCGCGAGCTGTTCCGCGCGCAATTGCCCGAAGGGTGCCGCCACGCCCAGCACTCGCCCGGGCAGTAGGCCTACCGCCAGGGGCGGCGCGGAGCGCGGCGCAGGGTCCGGGGCCGCCTCAAGCCCGCAGGCGGCCAGGATGGCCCCGGCGCCCTGCGCCGCCACG
>NZ_JACTUZ010000223.1 GCF_014490445.1 Pseudoroseomonas ludipueritiae
GAGGCCGGCGCCACCACCGTTGCCGAGGCCGACGAGCGCCTCGCCCTGGCCGCCGAGCGCCACCGGCAGGAGGCTGAGGCCGCCGCCGCCGGGCAGGCGCTGGCGCGGGAGGGCGATGGCCTAAGCGTGGAGGAACTCCGCGCCGAGGCCGCCAGCCACCCGGCTGAATCCCTGGAAGCGGTCCTCGCGGAAGCCCGTGCGGAACAGCAGGCGCTGACCCAGCAGATCTCGGAAGCCGCCACCGAGGCCGCGCGCCTGCGCGCCGAGCGGGACGCGCTGCACAACGACGATGGCGTGGCCCAGGCGGCGCAGGACCAGCAGGCCGCCATCGCCCAGCTTGGCCAGACACTGGAGGATGCGCTGCTGGCACAGGTGGCCGCCAGCCTGCTGGATGCCGCCATGGGCCAGTTGCAGGAAGCGGGCGACGACGCGCTGCTGCGCCGCATCGGCGCCTTTTTCGCCGCGCTGACGGAGGGTGCCTATCCCGCCGTGCAGTCGCGGGAGGATGAGAAAGGCCTCGCCCATCTCGTCATCCGCCGCCGTGAGCTTCCGGAGGAGGATGTGGCGGTGGAGGCGCTCTCCGAAGGCACGCGGGACCAGCTTTTCCTGGCGCTGCGGCTGGTGGCGATCGAGGATCAGGTCGCCGGGGGCACTACCCTGCCCTTCCTGGGCGACGACATCCTGCAGAGCTTCGACGACGGCCGCGCCACCGCCGCCTTCCGCACGTTGCTGGACTTCAGCGAGACCACCCAGGTCATCCTGCTGAGCCACCACCGGCACCTGGCCGAGCTGGCGGCCGCCACCCTGCCGCCCGGGGCGCTGCACCTGCAAAGCCTGGAATCCGCGCTGCCCTTGCCGGCCTGACTGCCCCTGGGGGCGGAACGTTGCTACATGGCGCCGCCAAGCCATCCCGCGGCGCATCAACACGGAGCCACGACCCCATGTCATCCTTCTTCCCGCGCTGGCCGCTTTCACGCGGCGGCGTTGTCGCGCCCGACGAGCGCCTGCCCTGGGGCACCACGGGCGTCATGGGGGTGCAGCACCTGGTGGCCATGTCGGGCTCCACCATCCTCGGCCCGCTGCTGATGGGCTTCGACCCCAACCTGGCCATCCTCTTCTCCGGCATCGGCACGCTGGTCTTCTTTCTGCTGACCGGCGGGCGGGTGCCGAGCTATCTCGGCTCCTCCTTCTCCTTCATCGCGGTGGTGATCGCCGTCACCGGCTATGCCGGATCGGGGGCCAACCCCAATATCGGGCCGGCGCTGGGTGGCATCATCGCCTGCGGCGCGCTCTACGCCGCCATCGGCGTCCTGGTGATGTTCACCGGCTCCGGCTGGATCGAGCGGCTGATGCCGCCGGCAGTCACAGGCGCGGTGGGCGCCTCCATCGGCCTCAATCTCGCCCCCGTGGCGGTGCGCGGCATCGAGGGCACGGGGCCGCATCTGCTGGTGGCGCTGGGCACGCTGCTGGCGACGGCGCTGGTCGCGGTCTATGCGCCGCTGCGCATCCGCCGCGTCTCCATCCTGGTGGGCATCGCGGCGGGCTATTTCTTCTACCTGCTGCTGGGCAATGGCTTCGGGCTGCTGCCGCCGATCTCCTTCGCGGAAATCTCCGCCGCGCCCTGGCTCGGCCTGCCGCAGTTCCACACGCCCACCTTCGAGACCGGCGCGATGCTGCTGATCGCCCCCGTGGCCTTCATCCTGGTCGCGGAGAACCTGGGCCACATCAAGGCCATCGGCGCCATGACGGGCCGCAACCTCGACCCCTATGTCGGGCGCGGCTTTCTGGGCGACGGCATCGCCACCATGATCTCGGGCGCCGGCGGCGGCACCGGCGTCACCACCTATGTCGAGAACATGGGCGTGATGGCCGTCACGCGCGTTTATTCCACGCTGATCTTCGTGGTGGCGGCGGTGGCCGCCATCGCGCTGGGCTTCTCGCCCAAGTTCGGCGCGCTGCTGCGGACTATCCCCGGCCCGGTGCTGGGTGGGCTGGCCGTGGTGGTCTTCGGGCTGATCGCCTCGGCCATGATCCGGCTCTGGGTCGATAACCGCGTGGATTTCTCCGACCCGCGCAACCTGCTGACGGTGGGCGTGGCGCTGGTGATGGGCGCGGGCAATTTCTCCGTCACCATCGGCGGCTTCTCCATCGCCGGCATTGGCACGGCGACGATCGCGGCGATCGGGCTCTACCAGTTGCTCGGCATCGGGCGGCGGGAGCCGGTGGGCGTGGTCTCCGGCCTTTCCGAGACCGAGACCCGTCCGCCACACTGAGCGGAGCGGATCGCCAGTGGCCCGCGGCTGCGGGCCACTGGTCCAGGCACTCTCAACGCAGCGTCGGGTCCAGCCGGTCCCGCAGCCAGTCGCCGAGCATCGAGACCGCCAGCGTCGTCAGCACGATCACGGCGGAAGGCGCCAGCAGGATCCAGGGCGCGCGCGTCAGGTATTCCCGCCCATAGCCGACCATGTTGCCCAACGAGGTGCCCGGCGGCTGCACGCCCAGGCCCAGGAAGGACAGCCCGCTTTCCAGCAGGATGATTTCCGGGAAGGCCAGCGTCATCGAGACGATCAGGGTGGAGGCGATGTTCGGCAGTACATGCCGCCCGTAGACCCGCCAGGGTGAGGCACCGAGCTGCTGCACCGCCGCCGCATAGCCCTGCGCCCCGGCGCTGATCGCCAGGCCCCGCGCGATGCGGGCATAGCGTTCCCAGCCATTGAGGCCGAGCAGGCAGATGAACAGCGGCAGCGAATTGCCGAAGAAGGCGAGCACCGCCAGCGCCAGGATCAGGAAGGGCATGGCGGCCTGGAAATCCACCAGCGCCATCACCGCCTGTTCCACCCAGCCGCGGAAATGCGCGGCCAGGAAGCCCAGCGTCACGCCCAGCACCGCCGAGATCACTGTGGCGCCGAAGGCGATCAGCAGCGACATGCGGATGGAGACGATCAGCCGGCTCAGCACGTCCCGCCCGAGTTCGTCGGTGCCCAGCGGGTGCGACCAGGGCCCGCCCATGAAGACCGGCACGGCCAGGCGGTTGCGCAGGTCCATGGCGGTATAGGCGTAGGGATTGATCCAGTCCGCCGCCAGGGCGACGAAGAGCATCAGGCCCACCCAGAACAGCGCCAGGATAATGGCCAGAGGCACCCTGGCGCGCTTGCGCTTCGGCGCGGCGATGGCGGGCGCGGCGGTTTCGATGGTGAGGTCGGACATCAGGCTTTCCCCGCCGAGATGCGCAGGCGCGGGTCGAGCATGCCGTAGAGCAGGTCCACCAGCAGATTGGCGGTGACCATGGTGGCCGCCACCAGCAGCAGGATGCATTGCACCACCGCGAGGTCGCGATTGGCCACGGCCACCACCAGCAGGCGCCCAACGCCGGGCCAGGAGAAGACGCTTTCCACCACCACCGCGCCAGCCAGCAGCGAGCCCACCATGAAGCCGACGATGGTGACGGTGGGAATGGCGGCATTGGGCAGCGCGTGGCGGCGCACCGCGACATGCCAGGGCACACCCTTGGAGAGCGCGGTGCGCATATAGGGCTGCCCCAGCACTTCCAGCATGGCGGAGCGGGTGAAGCGCGCCAGCACGGCGGCACCACCCATGCCCAGAGTGATGACCGGCAGCACCGCATGCCGCCAGCTATCCTGCCCGCCGGATGGCAGCCAGCCGAGCTGCACGGCGAAGACCAGCACCAGCAGCAGGCCCAGCACGAAGGAGGGCACGGTGAAGCCGGCCACTGCCAGGAACATCACGCCGCGGTCGATCCAGGAATTGCGGTGCAGGGCCGCATAGACGCCGGCCGGGATGCCGAGGCCAACCTTGATCAGCAGCGCCGGCACCGTCAGCGCCAGGGTGGCGGGCACACGCTCGGCCACCAGTTCGATGGCGCTGCGTCCGTCGCGCATAGACTGGCCAAGGTCGCCATGCAGGATGGCGCCGAAATAGCGCAGGTATTGCACCCAGAGCGGGTCATCCAGCCCCCAGGCGCGCCGGAAGGCGGCAATGGCCTCGGGCGGCGCGTCGGCGGACATGATCAGCAGCGCCGGGTCACCCGAAAGGCGCAGCACCACGAAGGCGAAGGTCACCACCAGCGCCAGGGTCAGCAAAGCGCGCGCCAGGCGGGTGCCAAGGAAACGGAGCATGTCAGGCAGCCCTTTGCATCAGCGCGGCCTCGCCCTGGGCGACATGGCAGGCCACCATGCGGCCGTCGCCGGGGCGCGGCTTCAGCGCCGGCGCCTGTTGCGCGCAGAGCGGCACCGCCAGGGGGCAGCGCGGGTGAAAGGCGCAGCCGGAAGGCCGCGCGGCGGGGTTCGGCGGGTCCCCTTGCAGCACGATGCGGCTGCCGCGCCGGGTGGGGTCCGGGATGGCGGAAACCAGCGCCTGGGCATAGGGATGCGCGGGGTCGTGCAGCACGGCGTCCGGCTCGCCTTCCTCGACGACGCGGCCGAGGTACATGACGGCGACACGGTGGCTCATCTGCCGCACGGCGCGCAGGTCATGGGAGATGAACAGCAGCGCGATGCCGCGCTGCTGCTGCAACTCCACCAGCAGGTTCATCACCTGCGCCTGGATGGAGACATCCAGCGCGCTGATCGGCTCATCGCACACCAGCAGCACCGGATCGGTGGCCAGGGCGCGGGCCAGCACGGCGCGCTGCCGCTGGCCACCGGAAAGTTCGTGCGGGTAGCGCTCCGCCTGGTCCGGGCGCAGGCCGACCTGGCGCAGCAGGGCATGCACCCGCGTGGCATCGGCGGGCAGGTTATGGATCTGCAGCGGCTCGGCCACCTGGGCGCCGATGGTCAGGCGGCGGTCCAGCGCGCCCAGCGGGTCCTGGTAGACCATCTGCATCCGCGCGCGCTGGCGGCGCCAAGGCATGGTGCCGGGCGACGGCATGGGCGCGCCCTCGAACTGCACGTCGCCCTCATCCGGCGCTTCCAGCCCCAGCACCATGCGGCCGGTGGTGGATTTGCCGCAGCCGGATTCCCCAACCAACCCAAGGGTGCGGCCGGCTTCCAGCCGCAGCGTCACGCCATCCACGGCGCGGACTTCCACCGGGCGGCCCAGCAGGCCACGACGCATCGCGTAGCGGCGCACCAGCCCACGGGCTTCGAGCAAAGGCGTCATGCGGGCAGCAACTCCGGCGAAAGCGGTGCGCGGGCAGAGGCGGCACCGGGGCGGATGCAGGCGGCGCAATGGCCCGGCGTCACCGGCACCAGCGGCGGCGGCGCGGCGTCGCAGGCCGCGACATGGCGCGGGCAGCGGG
>NZ_JACTUZ010000224.1 GCF_014490445.1 Pseudoroseomonas ludipueritiae
CTCCGGCGCCTGCTGCGGGCCGGGGGGCGAGCCCGCGTTGCGCAGCACGTCGCGGATGCCGGCCGAGGCCTCGTCCGCCACCACATAGGCGACATCGGCCCAGAAGCGGTTCAGGCTGCCCTTCGGCACCTCGTTCATCTGCAGCACCTGGCCGATTTCCTGCCCGTCCCGGCGCGTGACGATCCAGAGGATCTCGACGCGCTGCTGGTTATTGGGGGCATCGGCCATGGTGACGCGGCCCTCGACGCCATAGTCGGCGCCCTCGGCGTTGTTCTGCGGCACCAGGCCGCGCTTGGTCAGGAACTCCTCCATGCGGGCGGTGAGCGCGGCATTGCCGTCGCCCGGGGCCCCCTTCACCGGCACCAGCCGCAGGCGTGGCGCGGCCTTGCCGGTCAGGCTTTGCGGATGGCTTTCCTTGCGCGCGGCCTCGATGCCCGACAGCAGCTTGGCGATGTTGGGGGCATCGCGGTCGCCCAGGCTCTTGAACACGCTGGGGGCCGCGCTGGCCCAGGCCTTCAGCGGCACCGGGGCGCCGGTGTTGCTGGCAAGCGACGCGCCATCGGCGTCGTACAGGGTGTAACGCGGCACCACCGTGTTGCGGTTGGCGTCCGGCCGCTGCGCCACGATGGTCAGCCGCAGGTCCAGCGGCAGCGGCGCGGTGACGGTGGCCGGCACCTCCGCATCGCGCAGGGCGATGGCCATGGCCTCGGCCAGGTCCTTGGAGGCTTCGTCCGAGAGCATGGCATCCGTGGGCTTCACCACGGCGATGCGATAGGCGGGCGGCAGCGCCAGGCGCGCGGCCTCACCGCCCGGATTGCCCCGGTAGGGTTGCGGCAGGGTGCCACAGGCGGTGGCCAGCAACAGCAGCACCAGCGGCAGGTGGCGCCGCAGGAAGTCAGACCAGGGCAATGCAGAACACCATCATGAAATAAGGACGAAAAAGCAGAACATCGGCGGGCGGGGCGGGGTTGCCCTAGGCCGGCAGGGCGATGGCCGAGAGCTGGTGGCCGATCGGCCCGCCGCCGCGCAGCGTGTTGCGGCGGTAGGAGAAGAAGCGGTCTTCCTCCACCAGGGTATCCGCCGCCACCACGGAAACCAGCCCGGCGCCCGCCGCCCGCAGCCGCGCGGCACAATAGCCGGCGAGGTCGAATTGCCAGCGGTCCTCCCGCTGCCCGGGGGCGAAGAAGCGGGCGGCCTCGGCCGATTGCGCCAGGGCGGCGTCGCGCATATCCGGCCCGACCTCGTAGGAAGGCTGGCGGATGCAGGGGCCGACCACGGCGGCGATGTTCTTCCGGGTCGCGCCCAGGGCCTCCATGGCCGCGATGGTGGCTTCCAGCACACCGCCCACGGCGCCGCGCCAGCCGGCATGGGCCGCGCCCACCACCCCCGCCGCGCGGTCCGCGAACAGGATGGGGCCGCAGTCGGCGGTGATGATGCCCAGCGCCAGCCCGGGCCGGTCAGTGACCATGGCATCGGCCTGCGGGCGGGAATCGGGCGGGATGGGCGCCGTCACCTGTGCCACGGCGGGCCCATGCACCTGCACGGTGGAGGAAAGCGCGGCCGGCGCGATGCCGATGGCCTCCATCGCCAGCGCCCGGTTGCGGGCCACGGCATCCGGGTCGTCGCGGCCGGAAAGGGAGCAGTTCAGCGAGGCGAAGCTGCCGGAGGAGACACCGCCGCGCCGGGTGAAGAAGCCATGCGGCAGGCCATCCAGCGCCGCGTCGGAGAGGAATTCGGCGGTCATGGGGCGGATACCTCGAAGCCAGGCGGGGCGGGAAGGGCAGGATGGGTCAGGGCCAGGGCCTTGAACAGCCGGCCCATGCCCTCGGGCGCGATCAGCCGCTGGGCGGCGGAAAGCTGCAAGCCGGCGGAATGTGGCGCGGCGCGGGCCAGCATGGCGGCGCGTGTCACCAGCCCCAGCGCCTGCAGGAAGATGCCCTGCGGCACCGGGCCATGCGCGGCGGCGCCCGCCGCCCGCGCCACGCGGGCGAGCGCGGCGAAGTCCACATGGGCAGTGATATCGACGCTGCCGGGCTCGGACAGCGGATCGGCGGCGCGATGGTTGGCCAAGGCCTGGAGGCTGTCGCCCAGCCCGCTCTCGGCCGGGCCATAATCCAGGAAGAGCGCGGCGCCGCCCTGCTGGGCCAAGCGGCTGGCCAGGGCACGCACAAAAGCCTCGCCGGCCTCGTTCCATTCCTGCACGGCGCCCTCGGGGGCCTCGGCGGGCAGGGGGGGCGGGTTCTCGGCGGGCTGCTCGGCAAAGGCGCCGTCGCGCACGAAGCGCTCCATCCAGCCCTCCCCACGGCGGACGAACTGGCGGATCGGCAGCGCGTCCAGGAACTCGTTGCTCAGGATGATGGCGGGGCCGGGCGGCAGGCTGTCGAGGCTGTCATGCCATTCCGCCACGCCTTCGCCCAGCGTCGCGGCCTGCACGGCGCGCAGTCCGGGGCTGGCTTCCACCAGATGCACCCGCAGCGCGGCGCGGAAGGGCGGCAGGGCGGTGGCGATGCCGCGCAGCGCATCCGCCATCAGCGTGCCGCGCCCGGGGCCGAGTTCCACCAGATGCACGGGGAAGGGTGCGCCCATGCCCTGCCAGACCACGGCGGCCCAGAGGCCCAGGCATTCGCCGAAGGCCTGGGACATCTCGGGCGCGGTGGTGAAGTCCCCCCGCGCGCCGAAGGGCTCGCGCCCGGCGTAATAGGCCGCCGCCGCGCGGGCCATGAAGTGGTCGAGGCGTTCCGCCTCGCTCAAGCCGTCACGCTCCGGGTGACGGGCTTGGCGCGCAGCATCAGGAAGGCGCCGACCAGCACCATCGGGATGGAGAGAAGCTGCCCCATGGTGAGGCCGGCGAAGAGGAAGCCGAGTTGCGCGTCCGGCTGGCGGAACAGCTCACCCACCATGCGGGCGATGCCATAACCGGCCAGGAAGGCGCCGGCCACGAAGCCCAGCCGCGCCCGGATGGCCGGGATATGCACCAGCACCTGCACGACCAGCAGCAGGATCAGCCCTTCCATGGCGGCCTGGTAAAGCTGGCTGGGGTGGCGCGGCTCCGGCCCGCCGGTGGGGAAGACCATGGCCCAGGGCACGTCCGAGACGCGGCCCCAGAGCTCGCCATTGATGAAATTGGCGAGGCGGCCAAAGAAGAGCCCCACCGGCACGATGGCGCAGATGCGGTCCCCGAAGCCCAGGAAGCTGAGCTTCTGCTGCCGGCAATACAGGAAGATCGCCAGGATCACCCCCGCGGCGCCGCCATGGAAGGACATGCCGCCCTGCCAGATGTAGAGCGCTTCCCAGGGCGCGGTCAGATACCGCTCGAAGCCGTAGAAGAGCACATAGCCCAGCCGGCCGCCCAGGATGACACCCAGCACCGCCCAGGTGACGAAGTCGTCCACCTGCTGCTTGGTGGCCACGGCGGGGCTCAGCACCACCAGCCGCTTCATCCACTGCCAGCCGATGACGATGCCGACGATATAGGCCAGCGCATACCAGCGGATGGCCAGCGGGCCCAGATGCACCAGCACCGGGTCGATGGCAGGGAAGGCGATCACAGGGAACATGCCGGCGCGGGCCCTCAGACGTAGGGGTCGGGCTGGGTCAGGTAGCGCTGCACATAGCGCGCCACCCCATCCTCCAGCCCCGTGGCGGCACCGGCGAAGCCGGCGGCGCGCAGCCGGTCCATGCGGGCCTGGGTGTAGTACTGGTACTTGCCTTCCAGATCGATCGGCATGTTCACGAAGGAGATGTCGGGCTCCTTGCCCAGCGCCGCATAGATGGCGCGCGTCAGGTCCAGGAAGGACCGCGCCGTGCCGGTGCCGACGTTGAACAGGCCGGACACCTGCGGGTTGTCCAGCAGCCAGAGCATCACCTCGACGCAATCGTCCACATGGACGAAGTCGCGCAGCTGCTCGCCATCCGCGATGCCCTCGCGGTCGGAGCGGAACAGGGTGGCGGGCATGTCCGACATGATCTGGCGGAACTTGTGCAGCACCACGCTGGCCATGCGGCCCTTGTGGAATTCATTGGGGCCATAGACGTTGAAGAACTTCAGCCCGGCCCATTGCGGCGGCGCCTTGTGGCCGCGCGCCAGCAGGTCGGCGATTCGCCGGTCCGTGGCGTGCTTGGACCAGCCGTAGAGGTTCAACGGCCGCAGCTTCGCCAGTGCCTCGGGCGAGGCATCGTCGTCGAAGCCCTGCTCGCCCCCGCCATAGGTGGCGGCGGAGGAGGCATAGATCAGCGGCACCCCATGGTCCGCGCACCAGGAGAAGAGGCGCAGCGTCAGGGAAAGGTTGTTCTCCGCCACCAGGTCGCCGTCGCGCACCGTGGTGTCGCTGATGGCGCCCAGGTGCAGGATGGCTTTGGGGCGCGGCGTATCGGCCAGCCAGGCCCAGAGCCGGTCGGGGCTCAGGATGCCGGCGATGCCGTGATGCGCCAGGTTGCGCCACTTCTCGCGCCCGGCCTCACCGGCGCGCAGCCGGTCCACCACCAGCACTTCCTCGCCACGGGCACAAAGCGCCGCCACGAGATTGGAGCCGATGAAACCGGCGCCTCCGGTCACTAAATACATGGGGCAGGGTCCATCAGGGCGCGCAGAGCCTTCCGCGATGTGGTGGCCCGGGGTTGTTCCCCGGGCGCGCCGGGTATAGGCGCCGTGCCGTGATAGCGGCAAGCACCGATGCCAGGCGACCTGCCCCGGGCATCAGTCTGTTTCACCGGCGTTTTGGAGGTTTGGGATGACGGATACCAAGAGCGAGAGCGGCACCGGCACCGGCTACGGCCCCGGCCGGCGCGGGCGCTTCTTCGACGACCTGGCTGGCGTGGCGGGCGGGGCCTTTTCCGTCTTCGCCGGCGCGCGGGCCGAGCTGGAATCGCTGGTGAAGTCGCAGGTCGAGATGCTGGCGCAGCGGCTGGAGCTGGTGCGGCGCGAGGACCTGGATGCCGCGCTGGAAGTGGCCCGCCGCGCGCGGGAGGAATCCACCGCCCTGGCCGCCCGCGTGGCGGCGCTGGAGGCGAAGCTCGGTACCGGCGCTGCGGCGAAGCCAGCCGCTGCGGAGGAGGCGCCGTCCTCCCCCACCCCCAAGGAAGACCCGAAGGACCCCGCCAGCCTCGCCTGAGGCCAGCGGGCGGCGGAAGGGCCAGGGGAGCGATCCCCTGGCCCTTTTTGCTGGCTCAATAGCGGTAATACGGCGGCGGGCGGTGCCAGCGCGGCGGCGGCCCCCGGTGCCAGCGCGGCGGCGGGCCGTAGTAGCGGGCGCGCGGC
>NZ_JACTUZ010000225.1 GCF_014490445.1 Pseudoroseomonas ludipueritiae
ACCAGCAGGTTCAGGGCGCGTTCCGGCTCCCGCGCGATCATGTCGCCGGGGGGGGCCACGGCATGGACGCCGACGCGGTCCCGCCCCAGGCCGCGCAGCAGGCAGAATTCCTCCAGCATCGGCACCCAGGCGGCGCCACCGGTCAGCAGCGCCACGCGCGGCGCCATTTCCAGCGCGATGTCCAGGCTGGCATCGGCCATGCCGGTGACGGGGATACGCGCCACTTCCCGCGCCGCCTGGAGTCCAGGGTCACCGAAGCAGGCGATGGCCACGGCATCCACCTGCCCGGCATGCTCCGCCACCTGTTCCAGCACCGCATGGCCGGCGATGGCGGCCGCCGCGCGGCTGGCGATGTAGCGGGCGCCGAAGCGCGCCGTGGCCGGCAGCAGCGCCACGCCCGGCAACCCCAGGCGCGGCAGCGCGGCCTGTGCCAGCGCCAGCATGCGCTCGGTCATGGCGGCGTCGGTATTGCCGTTCAGCAGCAGGATACGCATGGGCCAAGCCTAAGGCGGAAGCCCGCCTCCGAGTAGCAGGCCTTCGCCTATTCCGGCACGGTTTCGCCGGAGCCGCCGACTTCCGCCGGAAAGTCGCGCATCTTGGGCAGGCCATCGCGCATCGGCAGCACGGTTTCGGCATAGTTCAGATGCACGGCCGGCACGAAGGGCAGCTCGGGAATGGTGGCGGCGAAGACATCGACCATCTGGAGCGACGGGTGGCGCGCCATCAGGTGGCCGCCGCAGCGCTTGCAGAACTGGCGCTCGGTCATCGGTGTCTTGGCGAAGGCGCCGATATGTTCGGCGCCTTTCGTGACCTCCACCGCCTCGGGCTGCCAGAGGCTGAAGGCATTCACCGGCCCGCCGGACCAGGAGCGGCAGGAACGGCAATGGCAGTAGCCCATGACATCCGGCTGGCCGGTGACGCGAAGCTCGACGGCGCCGCAGAAGCAGGCACCCTTATAGGAGCCGCTCATGATGTTCCTCCCCCCACTTCCATGGTTATGCCGCCGAGTGTGGCCCGATCCCGTGCCGGCGCAAGAGAATACGGGGCCGGCCGCTAGCGCCGCAGCTCCAGGATATCGAAGCGCGATTCTCGCATCGGCAGCGGCAGTTCCAGCCGCATCCGGTCCGCCGAGAGTGGCACCAGATAGCCGACCTGGTCCCGCTGCATGTCCTGGCCGTATTGCAGCGGCCGCTCATTGCCCCAGGCCTCGGCCCCGGCATAGCCGAGCCGGCGGCCTTCGATGTCGTAGAACAGGCCGGAGGTGCGCTGGGAGCCGGTGATCTTCTCCAGCCGCAGCCCTTCGGTATCGTCGGTGATGCGGCATTTGAAGTCGGCATAGACCACCAGCGGCGGGGTGCCGCCCAGCTTCAGGATGCGGCAGCGCCATTCGCCCGCCATGCGCGCCGCCGGCAAGGCGGCCGCCTGCCCCTTCAGCACCTGGTTGAGCACGGCGACATCCGCCGGCTTGCCGCGTGCACGGGCGGCGGCGATGGCCTCCCGCCGCACGGTGTCGAAACGCTCCAGCCGCCCCTGGTCGAAGGCGGAAAGGTCGTTGGGAAAGCTGCCATCCGCCAGGGCCGGGCCGACCACCAGCATGCCGGCGAGCGCCAGCCACAAGGAACGGTGCGTCATGCCGCCAAGACTAAGGCAGCATGGCGCCGATTCCACTCACATCAGGCGGCGGAGAGCGCCCAATGCCCCGGTTGCACCTCCTGCAGCACCGCGCCGGGCGGCGGGGGGACGAGGTCATAGGGGATGCGGCGCCGCGCGGCCTCCCGATCCGGGTCCGGGATAGGGGCCGCCGAGATCAGCGCGCGGGTATAGGGGTGCTGCGGATTCGCGAAGACCTGCTCCGTGGCGCCCATCTCGACGATACGGCCGCGCAGCATCACCGCCACCCGGTGGCAGAGGTGCCGCACCATGCCCAGGTCATGCGCGATGAAGAGATAGGCCATGCCCATCTCCTCCTGCAGGTCGAGGAAGAGGTTCACGATCTGCGCCTGGATGGAGACATCGAGCGCCGTGATCGGCTCATCCGCCACGATCAGCTTCGGGCCCAGCGCGATGGCGCGGGCGATGCCGATGCGCTGCCGCTGCCCACCGGAGAACTGGTGCGGGAAGCGGTCCATGAACTTGGGGTCCAGCCCCACCTGCCGGAACAGCGCCGCCACCTTCTCCCGCCGCTCCTCCGCATGGGTGGCGAGGCCGTGGGTCTTCAGCGGCTCCCCCACGCTTTCGCCAACGCGAAGGCGCGGGTTGAGCGAGGAGAAGGGGTCCTGGAACACCACCTGCAACTTGCGGCGGATCGGCGCCAGGGCATGCGGGCGCAGGCGGCTGATATCCTGCCCCTCAAAAAAGACCTGCCCGGCCGTGGGTTCTTCCAGCCGCAGGATCAGCCGGCCGGTGGTGGATTTGCCGGAGCCGGATTCGCCCACCAGCCCCAGCGTCTCGCCATGGCCGATCTCGAAGGAGACACCTTCCACCGCGCGCACGGTATGGGTCGGCTTGCCGAAAAGGTTCTTCGTGGTGTGGAAGTGCTTGGTCAGCCCCTCCACCCGCAGCAGCGGTGCGGTGGTCGCGCTCATGCGGCTTCTCCCTTGCCGGCAAGGTCCGGCCGCGCGGCGAGTGCCCGTGGCAGGTCGTACCATGCCGCGACCAGATGCCCCGGCGCGGCATCGCGCGCCTGCACCAGCGGCGGCACTTCCCGCAGGCAGCGCTCGGTGGCGAAGGGGTTGCGCGGCGCGAAGGGGTCGCCAGGCGGCGGGTTGGTCATGTCCGGCGGCGCACCGGCGATCTGTTGCAGGCGCGGGCGCTTCTTCGCCTGCCCTGGGGTATGGGTCTCATAGACCCGGCCCTCGCTATGGTCGGGCAGCGAGCGCAGCAGGCCCCAGGTATAGGCGGAGCGGGTATCGTTGAAGACCGCCCGCGCCGGCCCACGCTCCATGATGCGGCCGCCATACATGACCTGCACCGTGTCGGCGAGCCCGGCCACCACGCCCATGTCATGCGTGATCCAGATCATCGCCATATCCAGCTTGCGCTTCAGGTCCTTCATCAGGTCCAGGATCTGCGCCTGCACCGTCACGTCCAGCGCGGTGGTGGCCTCGTCCGCGATCAGCAGCTTGGGCTCGCAGGCCACGCCGATGGCGATCATGGCGCGTTGCCGCATGCCGCCGGAGAACTGGTGCGGATACTGCTTCACCCGTTTCTGCGGCTCCGGGATGCCCACGAGATCCAGCAGTTCCACCGCCCTCGCCCGCGCCGCGCGCTTGGACATCAACCCGTGGCTGGTGATGGCTTCCGCGATCTGCGTCTCCACCGTCAACACCGGGTTCAGCGAGGTCATGGGGTCCTGGAAAATCACGCCGATGCGCTTGCCGCGCAGGTCGCGCAGTTCCCGCTCCGGCAGGGTCAGCAGGTCGCGGCCCTCGAAGAGCACCTGGCCACCGGCAATACGGCCCGGCGGCTTCGGGATCAGCCCCAGCATGGCCAGCACATGCACGCTCTTGCCGCTGCCGCTCTCGCCGACCACACCCAGGGTCTCGCCGGGCTCCAGGTCATAGGTCACGCCACTGACGGCATGCACGGTGCCGCCGGTGGTGTCGAAGCGCACGGTGAGGTCTTTCACCTGCAACAGGGGCATCGGCGGTCTCCTGGGCTTGGGGAGGATTCTAATTAAGAATAACTCTTATTATCATCTGGCCGCTCATGGCAATCCTTCCCGCTCCCGGCCATGGCAGTCAGGTCAGGCAGAAGCGCACCGGGCGCAGCGGTGGCGGCAGGTCCGTCTCCCCCAGCGCGGCAAGCAACTCGATCTCCACCGTACGCGTGATGGCATCCAGCGGCAGGTCGTTCGGCTCCAGCCCGAAGGGTTCCTCCAACTGGTCTCCCAGCGCATCCAGGCCAAAGAAGGCATAGGCCAGCAAGGCGGAAGCGAAAGGCGTCGCCAGCCCGATGGTGCCGGCCAGCCCGAAAGGCAGCAGCAGGCAGAAGAGAAAGGCCGTCCGGTGCAGCAGCAGGGTATAGGCGAAGGGCAAGGGCGTGGAGCGGATGCGCTCGCAGGCCGCCTGCACCTCGGAGAGGCCGTGCAGGCGCTCCTCCAGCCCGATGTAGAGCATGTCGCTCAATCGCCCGTCTCGCCGCAGCGCCGCCAGTTCCATGTTCATGGCGCGCAGGATGGCATCGGGCAGATTCGGCGCCGCGGCCAGCGCGGCGGCTTCCTCCGGCGGCAGCCAGGGGACGGCGGCGGCCAGTTCGTCGCGGCCCCGCAGCCGGGCGCAGAGCGCATGGGTGAAGCCGATGGCCCGGCGCAGCAGCGCGGGCTGCGGGCCCAGCAACGCCGTGGCCTCCCGTGCCAGGCTGCGGGCCTCGATGATCAGGCGGCCCCATTGCTTCCGTCCTTCCCACCAGCGGTCGTAGCAGGCGTTGTTGCGGAAGCCGAGGAAGATGGAGAGCGCGAGCCCGAAAAGCGCGAAGGAAGCCAGCGGAAGTTCCGGCAGCAACCCCGGCCAGTGCCGCTCCGCCGCCACCACCGCCCCGCCCAGCAGCGTGACGCCCAGCAGGCGCGGCGCCACGACCGGCACGATGGAACCGCGCAGAATGAAGAGCAGCGCCCAGGAGCTGGGCCTGGGGCGCAGGATCATGGGCGGCCCCCGTTCAGCAGCCCTGTCACGATGCCCACGGTGCCCGCCACGATCACGGCATTGAAGGCAAAGGCGATCAGCCCGTGCAGCAGCGCCACGCGGCGGATGGCGGGAGAATGCGTCACCATGTCGGTCACGCCATTGGTCGTGCCGATGCTGAAGGCGAGGTAAAGGAACTCGGAAAAAGGCGGCTCCTCCACCCCGCCGGGGAAATGGATGCCGCCGCCGCTGAGCCAGTATTCCCGCGCGTAATCCTGCGCGAAGAGCAGGTGGACGTAGAGCCAGGAAAGCACCACCGTCGCCACGCCCAGCACCGTATGGCCGGGCGTGGAATCCGTCAGGTCCAGCGCCACCGCCACCAGGGAGGCTCCGGCGGCCAGCAGCGACAGCGCCAGCACGGCGAGGCGGCCTTCATCCAGCGCGCGGGCATGGGCGCGCATGCGCTCGGCATCGGCTGGCCAGATGCGCAAGAGCACCAGCAGGCCATGCGCCAGCACGAAGCCGCACCAGCCGAACATCGCCGCATGCAGCCAGGCGCCGCCACGCAGCCGCACCGCCGCCGCCACGACGCCGCCGGCCAGCAGCGCCGCCAGGGTCAGCGGGCGGTAGCGC
>NZ_JACTUZ010000226.1 GCF_014490445.1 Pseudoroseomonas ludipueritiae
GCCGGGCGCCGGCCGTGTCCTCGGCGGCACGGCGCGCGGCCTCGATCATCGCGCCGCCGCCGCCGCCATGCAGCGTCAGCATCGCGGGCGGCGTGGCGCAGACCGAGCGCACGGCGCCGGCCACGGTGTTCGGGATGTCGTGGAACTTCAGGTCCAGGAAGACCGGGCGGTGCTGCCCGATCCGCTGCACCACGGCGGGGCCGGCGGCGCAGAACAGCTCCAGCCCCACCTTCACCAGCCCGACATGCGGGGCGACGGCCTCGGCCCAGCCCATGGCGCGGGCGGGGTCCGGGGTATCCAGCGCGGCAATGACGCCGCAGCGGTTCGGCTTGGCCCAGAGGGGGGAGGGGATGGAGGCGGCACTCATGCCGCCTCTTTTACGCGTGGTGCGGCGCCGGGACCAGAGCAGTGCCGGTGGGGGCGCTATTCGGCACCGGCTTGGCCTGCTGAGCGCGCAGCTCGGCCACCTCGGCCTCCAGCAGCCGGGCGGCATTGCGCATGCGGCGCGCCTCGGCGCGGTAGCGCAGCCCGCTGCCCCAGGCCAGCAGGGCGCCAAGCAGGAAGGCCAGCAGCGCCGCCCCCAGCACGGCGCCGGCCAGCGGCACCTGCCAGGCGAAGTCGAAGGGCCAGAACTGCAGGTCCACCGGCACGGTATTGGAGACCGCGAACAGCACCAGCACCAGCAGCAGCGGCAGGGCGAGGATCAAAGCCAACACGCAATCTTACTCCGCCGTTGCCGAGCCACTGCCGGCCATGCGCCGGGGAGACTGCAGCGGGCCGCCATTGACGCGCTCCCGCAGCTCCTTGCCCGGCTTGAAATAAGGCACCGCCTTGCTGGCCACTTCAACCGCTTCACCGGTGCGCGGGTTGCGGCCGGTGCGCGGGTCGCGCTGCTTGGCGGAAAAAGCGCCGAAGCCGCGCAGCTCCACCCGGTCCCCGCGCGCCAGGGCGGCGCTGATCTCGTCGAAGATCGTGCCAACGATCAACTCGACATCCGGCTGGCGCAGATGCGGATTGGCCGCCGCCAGCTGCGCGATCAGTTCCGATTTCGTCATCTCGCGCGGATCTCCTCGGGGGGCAGGGTTCTTAAATTCAGCGCCCAGGCTGCCAAACGGCCCGCACGCCGTCAACCGCAAGCCATTCTGATACAACGCTTTTGGCAAGGCCGCGCAGCGCGAAGCCAAAGGTGCGCTCAGACAGGTCCCGCGGGTCCAGGTCCCGCACCGGGGTGCCGGCCGGAATCTCCTTCGCCTCCGCCAGCCAGGCGCGCGCCTCGGGCTCGCCGCCGATGGCGTCCACCAGCTTCAGCGCCAGGGCCTGCCGCCCGGTATAGACGCGGCCATCGGCCAGCGGACGCACTTCTTCGAGCGTCATCTGCCGGCCCTTGGCCACCATGCCCATGAACTGGTTCTGCAGGTCGGAGATGACGCCCTGCATCACCACCCGCCCTTCCGGCGACAGCGGCTGGAAGGGGCTAGGCTGGGCCTTCAGCGGGCCGGAGGTGATGGTCTCCGGCCGCACGCCGAGATGCCCCAGCAGCTCCGATACATCGAAGGACTGCATCAGCACGCCGATGGAGCCGGTGACGGTGCTTTCCCGCGCGAAAACGCGCTCGGCCGGCATGGCGGCCATGAAGGCGGCGGAAGCGGCGGTGCCGCGCATCACCGCCACCACGGGCTTCTTCTCCCGGAAACGGGCCACGGCGGCATGCAGTGCCTCGCCGCCGCCGACGCTGCCGCCAGGACTGTCGATGGAGAGGATCAGCCCTTTCACCGAGGCATCGCGCGCGGCGGCATCCAGGGCCTCGGCCACACGCGGGTCGTCGGTGATGGCGCCTTCCACCTTCAGCCGGGCCAGATGCGCCCGGCCCGGCAGGCCATCGGCAGTGCCGCGGAAAGCCACGAAAGCCGCCAGGGCACCCAGGGCCACGGCAGCGACACGCCAGCCCAGAAGCTGCCGCTTCAGCCGCCGTCGGTCCACCAGCAGGTCGGATTGCAGGGAGGCGCTCATGCTGGTGGCATCCATGCCGGTATGCGATGGGCGGGGTCAAGAGTGAGACGCAAGGCCGGAGGGGCGCCGCCCCTCCAGACCTCCCCGCTGGGGTGACAGTGTCACCCCAGACCGCCATCAGTTGGGCGTCTGGCTGGCCGGTTCCGCCGGAGGGCCAGACCCTCCGGCGATTGCGGGGCCAGCTTGCGCAGCCTTTTGATCTTACAGTGAGGATGATTGGCACCTCGCGTGCCTCTCAAGCCTGAACATCTCGAAGCGGGGTCCGGGGTGGATTTTCCACGCCGGCGGGCGCCTGGGGGCAGCGCCCCCAGGCGCCCTGCCCGCAAACGAAAACGCCCCGGGTGGAGAACCACCCGGGGCGCGTCCGTTCGATCCGATCCCTTGCGGGGTTGGATCAGTCCTCGGAAGCCATCTGGTTGCGGCGGCGGATGGCCGCGCCCAGGATGTCACCCAGGGAGGCGCCGGAATCGGCGGAGCCGTATTCCTTCATCGCCTCGCGCTCTTCCTCGACTTCCTTGCCCTTGATGGTCAGGGCCAGGCGGCGGGCAGCGCGGTCCACGGCCGTCACCTTCGCATCGACCTTCTCGCCGATGGCGAACTTGTCGGGGCGCTGGTCGTTGCGGTCGCGGGCCAGCTCGGCGCGGCGGATGAAGCCCGTCAGGACCTCGTCAACCTTCACCTCGATGCCGTTCTGCTCGACCTTCGTCACCACGCAGGTCACGATGTCGTTCTTGCGCACGCGGTCCAGCACCTCGGCGGCCGGATCGGCCTCAAGCTGCTTGATGCCGAGGGAGATGCGCTCCTTCTCGACGTCCACGTCCAGCACCTTGGCCTTGACGATCTGGCCCTTCTGGTACTCGGCCATCGCCTGCTCGCCGGCGACATCCCAGGACAGGTCGGACATGTGCACCATGCCGTCGATCTCGGGAGCCAGACCCACGAACAGACCGAATTCGGTGATGTTGCGGATCTCGCCTTCCACGATCGAACCCGGGCCATGCTGCTCCAGGAACAGCTCCCACGGGTTGCCCTGGGCCTGCTTCAGGCCGAGGCTGATGCGGCGCTTCGGCTCGTCCACGTCCAGGATCAGCACGTCGACTTCCTGCGAAGTGGCGACGATCTTGCCCGGATGGACGTTCTTCTTGGTCCAGCTCATCTCGGAGACGTGGACCAGACCCTCGACGCCCGGCTCCAGCTCCACGAAGGCGCCGTAGTCGGTGATGTTGGTGACGCGGCCGGAGAACTTCGCACCCACCGGGTACTTGATCGCCACGCCTTCCCACGGGTCGGACATCAGCTGCTTCATGCCCAGGGAGATGCGCTGCGTCTCCGGGTTGAAGCGGATCACCTGCACGCGGACCTGCTGACCGATGGTCAGGGCCTCGGACGGGTGGTTGATGCGGCGCCAGGCGATGTCGGTGACATGCAGCAGGCCGTCCACGCCACCGAGGTCCACGAACGCACCGTAGTCGGTGATGTTCTTGACCACGCCGTCCAGGATCATGCCTTCCTTGAGGCCCTGGATCAGCTCGGAGCGCTGCTCGGCGCGCGTCTCTTCCAGAACCGCACGGCGGCTGACGACGATGTTGCCGCGGGCGCGGTCCATCTTCAGGATCTGGAAGGGCTGCGGGGAGCCCATCAGCGGCCCGACATCGCGCACGGGGCGGATATCCACCTGGGAGCCGGGCAGGAAGGCCACGGCACCGCCCAGGTCCACCGTGAAGCCACCCTTGACGCGACCGAAGATCACGCCGTTCACGCGCTGCTGCGCGTTGAAGGCCTTCTCCAGGTTGGTCCAGGCTTCCTCGCGGCGCGCCTTCTCACGGGACAGGACGATGGAGCCGTCCCGGTCCTCGTAACGCTCGACGAACAGCTCGATCACGTCGCCGGGCTGAACTTCGGCCTTCTGACCCTGAGGAGCGAATTCCTTCAGGGGAACGCGGCCCTCGCTCTTGAGGCCGACATCGACAACGGCAAAGTCGTCATCGACGCGGATGACGCGGCCAGTGACGACGGAGCCGGCGAAGCCGGTGTCGGCACCCAGCGTCTCGTCGAGCAGGGCAGCAAAGTCTTCGGTCATATAGCGGGAAATTCCTGCTTCTGGCCCAGGCGAGGTACCCGGGCCGGTTCCTGCGCCCCCGCCTCCGCGGGCACGGCTTGGCCGGGCGCCGTGGTTCGCGGCTTACCCTGACCCTGTGATGACAGGCGGAATATCGGCCCACCCTTGCCGGTCCGGTATATGGCCCGTCGCCGGAACGACAGGCCCGAAAACCGGACAACCTTGCCGCCAGATCGGCAGCAAGGTTTGGAAAACCGCCTAAGACAGCTTCGGGCACCTCGTCAAGCGGAATCGCCGGGCTTGAGTCCCGGCCGCACCACGCCCTGGCCGCCTTGGCGGTTCGTTTCAAATTCCAAATGGTGGCTTAGGTATTCACTTTCAAGGGCTTGGAGGCGGTGCACCTTTTCCGCGCGATTGGCTCGGCACACAACACAAGTCGCGGCGTGGCGGCTAGGCTTCTGCCTGCCAACCACAGGCGGCGAAGGCCGGCCGCATGGCGGCGGGTACCGGGGCCTTGGCCATGACCGGGGGCAAGAGCGGCAGCTTGATGGCACGGGCCAGCAGGTGCAGCCCGCCAGGGGCCGGTGTGCCGTAGAAAGGATCGCCCAGAATGGGAAAGCCCAGGGTGGCGCAATGAACACGGAGCTGATGCGTGCGGCCGGTGCGGGGGCGCAGCTCCAGCCAGCAGAGTCCGGGGCCACGGCCCAGCACGCGCCAGAGTGTGGTGGCGGGCTGGCCTTCCGGATGCGGCTCGATCCGCCAGCCACGGGCGGCGCTGCTGGTCTTGCGCAGCGGCAGGTCGATGCGGCCCTGGGCCTCGGCGGGGCCAGCGCCTTTCACCACCGCCCAATAGGTCTTTTCCGCCCGGCCGGCGGCAAACAGGGCGCCGAGTTCCGCCAGGGCGGGCTGGGTGCGGCCCAGCACCAGGCAGCCGGCGGTATCGGTATCCAGCCGGTGCGCCGGCTGCGGCACGCGCTTCTTGCCGAAGGCCAACTGCGGCAGCCAATCCTCCAGGCTCGCGCCACCGCGCGGCCCGGCATGGACCGGCAGGCCGGCGGGCTTGTCCAGCACCAGCACCGCATCGGTGCGCAGCAGGATGCGGGCGGCGATCTCCGGCGGCGGCTCGGCCGGCAGGCGGGGTGGGGGAGGCGGGCGCCGCGCG
>NZ_JACTUZ010000227.1 GCF_014490445.1 Pseudoroseomonas ludipueritiae
GCCTGCAACCGCGCCTGCCCGTGCCGGTGCTGGACAGCCTGGAATGCCTGCTGCGGGTGGCCGCGCGCCCGCTGCCGGTGCCGCCCGCCGCCGCCTCGGCACCCAGCACCGGCCTTGCCCCCGCATTGGCGCGGCGGCTGGAAGCCCCTTGACGCTGGCGCCATCCCCCGGCACCCCCGCCTCCATGTCCGAGAATGCAGACCCCACCTTCGCCGCCGCCTCCGCCCCCTATCACGAACTGCTCGGGATGCGGCTGGAGGAATGGCGCGACGGCTTCGCCCGCGTGGTGATGACCGCCAGCCCGCAGCACATGAACCGCAGCGGCATCCTCCACGGCGGCGCCATCCTGTCCCTGATAGACCAGGCCGCCGGCTTCTGCGGGCTGTGGTGCAGCGTGCCCGGCAACGCCCGCCGCGCGGTGACCATCGACCTGGATTGCCGCTTCACCGGCCAGGTCGCCAGCGGGCGGGTGGTGGCGGAGGCGAAGATGGCCTCGCGCGGCCGCAACATCTATTTCGCGCGCACGGAGGTCTTCAACGAGGCCGGCGAGATGGTGGCCTTCGGCAGTTCCACCCACCGCTGGCGCAAGGGCAGCGAGACCACCGAGGGCCAGCCCGAGGCGGGCTGAAGCCGCAACCGGATCGCACCTGCGCTGTTTCCCTCCCGAACAGTGAGGGAAGACACGAGCATGGCTGCCCCCCAGAACGAAGACGAGATGCGCATGAAAGTGCGCGAGATGATCAAGGACATCCAGGTCGCCATCATGGTGACCACCAACCCGGAAGGCCGCATGCACGGCCGCCCGATGCGGGCCCAGAAGCCGGATGCGGATGGCAAGACGCTGTGGTTCTTCACCAGGGACGACAGCCCGAAGGTCGATGAGATCGAGGGCGATCCGCGGGTGCTGCTGGGCTACTCGGATACCAAGAGCCAGGACTTCGTCTCCATCGCCGGCAAGGCCCGCGTGGTGCGCGACAAGGAGATGAACAAGAAGCTCTGGACCGAGGACCTGCGCACCTGGCTGCCGCAGGGCCCGGAAGGCGATGGCATCGCGCTGATCGCGGTGGAGGTCGAGAGCGCCGAATACTGGGATGGCGTCAGCTCCAATGTCGCCTTCGCCTTCGGCTATGCCAAGGCCGCCGCGACGGGCAAGCCCGCCCATACCGGCGAGAATGCCAAGGTGGCCTTCCACGACTGAGGCTTCGGCCTGAAGGCCGCACCGGCACCGCCCCGCCAAACTGGCCGGGCGGTGCTTTTTTTATGCGTGGCTCAGCCCGGCTTGCGCCAGAAGCCGCGCACCACCTCCGCCGGGCCCTGGTGCTTTGGGCCTTCGTCCAGCCGGACGGTGCCTTCCAGGCATTCCTGCACCTCCAGGGCGGCGAAGGCTTCCTCGGCCATGGCGCGGGTCCAGAGCAACGCGGGTTCCTTCGGCCCGCCGCTGCGGCGGCCCTGCTGCGCCGGGGTGAAGCATTCCAGCACCAGCAGCCCGCCCGGTGCCAGGGCGCGCAGGGCGCCGGCGACGACCACCGCCCGGTCCTCCAGCGGCAGATGCAGGAAGATCCAGGCGATCAGGTCGAATCGTGATTCCGGCCAGGGCCAGCGGGTAAGGTCGGCGGCCTCAATGCGCAGCGGCACACCTTGTTCGGCGGCCAGGGCAGCGGCGCGCTCCAGCCCGGCAGCGGACCAGTCCACCGCCGTGACCTCCAGCCCCTGTTGCGCCAGCCAGACACCGTTGCGGCCTTCGCCATCGCCCAGTGCCAGCGCGCGGCCAGCACGAGGCAGGCTGGGGGACAGGCTTTCGAGGTAGCGGTTGGGCGCCCGCCCGAACATCCAGGGTTGGGCGGCATAGCGGGCATCCCAGGCCAGGCTGTCACTCATGGCATCGGGTTCCAGCCAGGCGGCGCCAGCTCGAAACCCGCGAAGTCGAAGGCGGGGCTGACGGTGCAGCCCACCAGCACCCAGCCCCCCAGCGGGCGCGCCGCCTGCCACCAGCCCTTCGGCACAATGCCGAAGGGCCGTTGCCCGGCGCCAAGGTCAGGGCCCAGCAGCCGCTCCTCCACCCCGTGCCCATCGGCGGAAAGGGAAAGCGTCAGCGGCCCGCCGGCATACCAGTGCCAGGCTTCGGCGGCATCGACGCGGTGCCAGTGGCTGCGCTCGCCTGGGGCCAGCAGGAAGTAGATGGCGGTACCGGCGCCGCGCCCGCCATCCGCCGGCGCATCCCGCCAGATCTCGCGGTAATGGCCGCCTTCCGGATGCGGGCGCAACTCCAGCGCCGCGATCACCGCCGCCGCCGGCAGGCTGCCATCGCGCAGGTCGATGGGCGGCATCAGGCGGGCGTGGTTCCGGTCAGTGCCGCGTGCTGCGACACCTCGGCGAACCAGGCCGCCAGCTTCGGATGTGCCTCGCGCCAGGGCTCGTCCGCGAAGCGCAGGTCGAGGTAGCCAAGGGCGCAGGCCACGGCGACCGCGCCGATATCCCGCAGCCCCTGCGGCGGCGCGGCCTCCAGCACCTCCAGCGCGCGGGCGACGGCCGCCCGGGCCCGGCCGCTGAAATCCCGCCGCCCCTCGTCCTGCGGCAGGGGCTGCTGCATGCGGCGGGCGACGGCGGCATCCATGATGCCATCCCCCAGCGCCTGCATCACCAGTGCCCCTGTGCGCTCCGGCCCCGGTTCCGGGAAGAGCGGATGCGCGGTGCCCAGCCCGTCGAGATACTCGCAGATCACCCGGCTGTCATAGACCGGCAGCCCTTCCACCGTGACGAGGCAGGGCACCTTGGACAGCGGATTCTGCGCCAGCAGCTCCGGCGGGCTGAGATGCGGATTGGTGTTGACCCGCTCGATCCGGTCATCCAGGCCGCGCAGCAGCGCGCAGACCATCACCTTCCGCACATAGGGGCTGGTGGCGGAGTAGAAGAGCTGCATGGCGGCGCGATTCCTTCCCGGGTTGTTCAGCCGCGGAAGTTATCCTTCGCCTTGCGGATTTCGGCCAGACGAGTGGCGCTGGGCACACGCAGGAAAGGATTGGTCTCCATCTCCTGGCCCAGCAGGGAGGGCACGGTCGGCTTGCCGGCGGCGCGCTTGGCGGCGACATCGGCCGCCTTGTCGCGCAGCGCCTTGTTGTCCGGCTCCACCGTCAGCGCGAAGCGGGCATTGCTTTCGGTGTATTCATGGCCGCAGCAGACCAGGGTCTGCGGCGGCAGCGGCTTCAGCAGCTCCAGCGCATGGAACATATCCTCCGCCGTGCCCTCCAGCAGCCGGCCGCAGCCGAGGGAGAAGAGCGTGTCGCCGCACAGCAGCACGTCCCCGTCGGGGAAGTAGAAGGCGACATGGCCGACCGTATGGCCGGGGCTGTCGATGACGCGGCCTTCCGTCTCGCCTACCCGGACCGTCTCGCCTGGCACCACGGCCTGGTCGAGCTTCGGCAGCCGGTGCGCGTCGGCCTTGGCGCCGATGACCTTGGCGCCGTACTTCGCCCGCACCTCCTCCACGCCATCGATATGGTCGGCATGGTGGTGGGTCAGCAGGATGATGTCGCAGCGGCCACCGGCGGCATCCAGCGCGGCGGTGACCGGCGCGGCCTCGCCCGGGTCGCAGATGGCGACCGTGCCGGTGGCTTGGTCCCGCAGCAGCCAGGCATAATTGTCGGACGCAAAGGGCACAGCCTTAACGGTCACGGTCATTGCATCGGTCCTTCTGTCTTGGGGCGCAGGAAGGGCGTGTCAGCCCAGGCTTGCGCCACTATATCAGGTGCATGAGCGCGGAGGTCCACACGCCCCCCGAATCGGTCGTTCCCGAATCGCCGCACCGTGATTTCTACCACTCCGCCACCGGGCGGGTGGCGGCGCGGGTGCTGCGGGAGCGGCTGCTGGAACTCTGGCCGGACCTGACCGGCCGGCGGGTGCTGGGGCTCGGCCATGCCGCCCCCTATCTGCGCCTGTGGCGGGACGGCGCGGAGCGCGTGCTTTGCGCCACGCCAGCGGAACTGGGGCCGCAATCCTGGCCCCGTGGCGGCCCTGGCCTCTCCACCCTGGTGGAAGAGACGGAACTGCCCTTTCCCGATTTCTGCTTCGACAATGTGCTGCTGGTGCATGGGCTGGAGACCGCCGAGAACGGCCGCCGCCTGCTGCGCGAGGTCTGGCGCGTGCTGAAGGAGGATGGCCGGCTGCTGGTGGTGGTGCCCAACCGCCGCGGCATCTGGGCCCATTCCGATACCACGCCCTTCGGCCAGGGGCGGCCTTACTCGCCCGGGCAGATCTCCCGCCTGCTCAGCCGCACCATGTTCACGGTGGAGCGGCGGCGCGGCGCGCTCTTCATCCCGCCCTTCCAGGCGCGGCTGCTGCTGCGCGGCGCCGGGGTCTGGGAACGCGCCGGGCGCGCGCTGGCGCCGCGATTCGCGGGCGTGACGCTGGTGGAGGCGCGGAAGGAAATGTTCGGCGCCGTGCCGGTAGGGGCGATACCTGCCAAGGGCCGGCGCGTGCTGGTGCCGGCCGGGGTGCGCTTCACACCCGCGATGGCGCAGGAAGACCAGCCGGCGGCATAAGGCGGCCTAGCTGATCTCTTCGTAAAGCCCGCGCGCTTCCGGCGCCGGGCCGCGCCGCTCCGCCAGGGACAGGACGCGCCAGACGCGCACCACGCCCTTCTCAGGCCCGCCGAAGGCCAGGGTCAGCACATCCCCCGGCCGCAGCTTGGCATGGGGCTTGTCCACCGGCTGGCGGTTCAGCCGCACCGTGCCGCGCTCGACGAAGCGGCTGCATTCCGCGCGGGTCTTGGCCACCCGCGCGCACCACAGCCACTTGTCCAGCCGCTGCCAGTCGCGGTCCTCGGTCTCGGCCACCGCCGGGAAGGGCCTTTCAGCCCTTGCCCAGCTTCAGCTTCGCCAGCACGGCGAACGGGCTGTCGGGGTCGGCCTTGGCCGGCTTCGGCGTGTCGAAGCTGTAGGTGCGGCCCTCGTTGCCCCGGTTGTCGCGCCCCTTGTCGAAGGGGCGGTTGCCGCGCGGGCGGTCCTCCCGCGGGCCACGCGGCCGGTCGCCCTGCGGGCGCTCGCCCTCGGGGCGGTTCTGGCGGTCGCGCGGCGGG
>NZ_JACTUZ010000228.1 GCF_014490445.1 Pseudoroseomonas ludipueritiae
GTGTCCAGCGCGGCCTGGGCGGCGGCAGCGCGGGCGGGCCAGTCCGGCGCGGCGGCCCAGCCATCGTCGATCACCAGCAGCAAGGGGCCATCCCCCGCCGTGCCGGCGCCGGGTCCCCAGACCGGCCGCGCCAGCCCCAGCACGATCAGCGCCGCCGCCACCAGGCGCAGCAGCAGCAGCCACCAGGGCGTGCGGCTGGGCGTCTGCTCCGGTGCCGGCAGGTCCCGCAGCAGGCGCAAGGCCGGAAAGACCTGCCGGCGCGGTGCCGGGGGCGTCACGCGCAGCAGCCACCAGATGGCCGGCAGCAGGGGCAGGGCCAGCAGCAACCAGGGAAGCACGAAGCCGATGGGGCCGAGTTGCAGCATCGGGGGCGGTTATCCGGGCGAGAGGGCCTGCCACAGCGCCAGCAGCGCCGCCTCGGGCGGGGCATCGGTGCGGTGGGTGGTGAAGCGCCAGCCGGCGGCGGCGGCAATGGTGGCGAGGCCGGCGCGATGTGCCGCCAGCCTTTCGGCATAAAGGGCGCGGACGCTTTCCACGCGGGGCAGCAGCAGCGGGTCCTCGCCGGCCGCCAGGGCCTCGAAGCGGATGCGGCCGGTATAGGGCAGGGTTTCCTCCGCCGGGTCCAGCACCTGCACCAGATGCCCGGTGACGCCGCGGGCGGAGAGCGCGCCCACCGCCGCGCGGGTCTCCTCCAGCGGTTGGAGGAAGTCCCCAAACAGCACGGCGCGGGCATGGCGAGGCAGGCTTTCGTCACCCGGCGGCGCCATGTGCCGCTGCATGGCTTCCGCGAGGGAGGGCAGGACGCCGCGCCCGGCGAAGGCGCGCCGCAGGCCCAGCAGCCGCACCCTTTCGCCCCCGCGCAGCAGGAGCGAGGCCAGGGCCAGCATCAGCAGTTCGGCCCGCTCCACCTTCTGCGGCAGCTTGCCGGAGGACCAGCGCATGGTCTCCCCGGCATCGCGCCAGAGGGCGACGCTCTGGGCCGCCTCCCATTCCGTTTCGCGCACGAAGAGGCGGTCGGACTTGGCGCTTTGCCGCCAGTCCAGCCGGTTCAGCGCATCGCCGGGGGTATAGGGGCGGAACTGCCAGAAGGCGTCGCCCTGGCCGGCGCGGCGGCGGCCATGGACGCCCTGCATCACCGTCGCGGCCACCCGCTCCGCCGCCACCACCAGTGGCGGCAGCCGGGCGCCCAGCGCCTCGGCGCGCAGGGCGGTGGCGCGCGGGGCCGTGCCGGTCTCAGCCAAGGCTGGCCTTCAGGGCGCCGATCACGTCGGAAAGCTGCACGCCATCGGCGCGGGCGGAGAAGTTCAGCGCCATGCGGTGCCGCAGCACCGGGTCTGCCAGGGCGATCACATCCTCCACGCTGGGGGCCAAGCGCCCGTCCAGCACCGCGCGGGCGCGGGTGGCCAACATCAGCGCCTGTGCGGCACGCGGGCCGGGGCCCCAGGCCAGGTGCTTGCGCACCGATTCCAGAGAGCCGGTTTCCGGCCGCGCCCCACGCACCAGCTTCAGGATGGCCTCCAGCACCTGCTCGCCCACCGGGATGCGGCGGATCAGCGCCTGCGCTGCCATCAGCTCCGCCGCCGTGATGGCCGGGCGGGCCTTGGCATCCTGCGAACCCGTGGTGGCCAGCAGCATCTGCCGCTCGGCGGCCTCGTCCGGGTAGCCGACATTCACTTCCAGCAGGAAGCGGTCGAGTTGCGCCTCGGGCAGCGGATAGGTGCCTTCCTGCTCGATGGGGTTCTGCGTCGCCAGCACATGGAAGGGCGCGGGCAGGGGGTGGGACTGGCCGGCCACCGCCACCTTGCGCTCCTGCATCGCCTGCAACAGCGCCGATTGCGTGCGGGGGGAGGCGCGGTTGATCTCGTCCGCCATCAGCAACTGGCAGAAGACCGGGCCCTTGATGAAGCGGAAGGCACGGCGGCCGCCCTCGGCTTCCTCCAGCACCTCGCTGCCCAGGATATCGGCGGGCATCAGGTCGGGGGTGAACTGCACCCGGCCCTCATGGAGCCCAAGCACGGTGCCGAGCGTCTCCACCAGCCGGGTCTTGCCCAGGCCGGGCACGCCCACCAGCAGCACATGGCCGCCGGAGAGAATGGTGATCAGCACCTGCTCCACCACTTCGGGCTGGCCGAAGATCACTTCTCCAACCGCGGCCTTGACGCGGGCCAGCCGAGTGCCAAGGGCCTCGACCTCCGCAACGAGGATGGTGGGATCGGTGGGGTCCGCCACTTCAACCATGCCGGTCGGGCTCCTTATATAGCCTGGATATGGGGGGCCGGAGGTTCTTCGCCAGCCGCCACGATCCAGGAGCGAGACTTGGAAAGCGTATGACCAGTGGGCGCACGGACAAAGCATTGAATGCAATGCAACAGGCGGATGTGAGCGGCGATTGCTGCCGCCCCATCGCCGCACGCGGGGGCGATCCCTGCGGCCTTCCCCTGGCCGGGCTGCGCCCGGGCGGCGCGCGGGAAGGCCGCCCGCCCAGGCCGAGGGTGGATTGCGGCACGCTGGACATGCGCATCGCCCGCGACGGTTCCTGGCACTACAAGGGCAGCCCGATCGGGCGGAAGGAGCTGGTCTGCCTCTTCGCCTCCGTGCTGAAGCGGGAAGAGGATGGCTCCTTCTGGCTGGAAACCCCGGTGGAGCGCGGCCGCATCGAGGTGGAGGACGCGCCCTTCATCGCCGTGGAGGTCTTCTGGCGGCAGTGCGAGGGGCGGCAATGCCTGACCTTCCGCACCAACCTGGACGAGATGGTGACGGCCGACCACGACCACCCCATCCGCGTCGCGGTGGACCCCCGCACGCGGGAGCCTCGCCCTTATGTGAAGGTGCGCGGTGGGCTGGAGGCGCGCATCAACCGCGCCGTCTTCTACGAGCTGGTTGCCCTGGCCGAGCCTGAGAAGGTGGATGGCCGCGATGTGCTCGGCGTCTGGAGCGAGGGCGTCTTCTTCCCCATCGACGACATGCCTGCCGAGGCGCCGCGCGCCCCCCGCCGCGCCAGCCGGGGCGAGGGCCGGGCGCCACGCGCCAGCGCGAAGTGAGCACCCCGCCGGAAGAAGGGCTGGGCACCATCGAGGCGCTGGGCGCGACGGAGATCGCGCAGCGCCTGCGCGACCCCGTGCGCCTCGCCCGCGCCGAGCCCACGGCGACCGAGGGCCATGAGGAAGTGGGCAGGCCGGTGGCGGCGGCGGTGCTGGTGCCGGTGGTGCTGCATCCCTCGCCCACGGTGCTGCTGACCCTGCGCACCACGAAGCTTTCCAGCCATGCCGGGCAGGTCGCCTTTCCCGGCGGCCGCATGGAGCCGGGCGAGAGCGCCGAGCAGGCCGCCCTGCGCGAGGCCTGGGAGGAGATCGGCCTTGGCCCCGCCTTGCCGAAGGTGATGGGCCGCCTGCCGGACCACCTGACCGGCACGGGCTACCGCGTCACGCCCGTGGTGGCGCTGCTGCATCCGCCGCTGAAGCTGGTGCCGGAGCCGGGCGAGGTGGACCTGATCTTCGAATACGACCTGAAGCGCCTGCTGGACCCCGCCTTGCCACAACAGCAAAAGGCCCGTTTCCGCGGGCGGGAAAGGGCCTTCTGGGTCTGGCCGCATGAGCGGCACTATGTCTGGGGCGCCACCGCCGCCATCCTGCGTAACCTGGCGCTGGTGCTGCGGTAGCGCGCCCGGGCCGGGATCAGAGGATCCGCAGGCGCCCCAGCACATAGCCAATGCCGGCGCCGATCAGCACCGAGGTCAGCGGCTGCTCACGGATGCAATCGCCGAGCTGGCCCAGCATGTTCTCGGCCGAGCCGTGGGCCTGGTTGTACATGCCCCGCGCCTGCATGCGATTGTCGCCGGTCAGGTTGCCGGCGGCTTCCTGCACGCGGCCGAAGGCATCGCGGGCGGCGCCGGACACGCGGTTTTCATCAACCATTTTCGTCTCCTATCCTGTCTTCGCCGGCTGGCGCCGGCCTCCAGCTGAGCAACGCGGCTTGGCCGGTTTGGATGCGGCCGCATTGCGTGACAGATCGTCACGTGCTGCCTTGCCGCCGCCATGACCGAACCCGACCCGCCGCACGACCGCATCGACCCGCCCGCCTCGCTCTCGGAAGGCGCGCCCGCCGCCGTGCTGGCGGCGCTGCCGGGCGCGCGGGTGGTGGGCGGCGCGGTGCGGGACCTGCTGGCCGGCCGCCCCGTGCATGACGTGGATGTCGCCGTCGCCCTGCCGCCGGAGGAAGCCGCCGGGCGGCTGCGGGAGGCCGGCATCAAGGTCTTCGAGACCGGGCTGGCGCATGGCACCGTCACCGCCGTGCTGGAGCACCAGCCGGTGGAGGTCACCAGCCTGCGCCGCGACCTGGTGACCGATGGCCGCCACGCCCAGGTGGCCTGGAGCACCGACTGGCGCGAGGATGCCGCCCGGCGGGACTTCACCTTCAACGCCATGTCCATGGATGCCGGCGGACACCTTTGGGATTACTTCGGCGGTCGGGCCGACCTTGCCGCCGGCCGCGTGCGCTTCGTGGGTGACCCGGCGACGCGCATGGCGGAGGATTACCTGCGCCTTTTGCGCTTCTTCCGCTTCCATGCCCGCTACGGCACCGGGGCGCCGGACCCTGTGGCGCTGGCCGCCATCCGCGAGGCCGTGCCAGGGCTGGCGCGGCTTTCCGCCGAGCGGGTCTGGATGGAGCTGAAGCGCCTGCTGGAAGCGCCCGACCCCGGCGGAGCCCTGACGCTGATGCGCGAGGCCGGCGTGCTGCCCGCCATCCTGCCCGAAGCAGGGGGGGAGGGCACCGCCCTGGCCCGCCTGCTGGCCAATCCTCAGGCCCCGGTGGAACCCCTGCCGCGGCTGGCGGCCCTGCTGGCGCCCGGCACCGATACGGAGGCCCTGGCCCGCCGCCTGCGGTTTTCCTCGGCCGAGGCGGAGCGGCTGCGGCACCTGGCGGACCCCGCGTTGCACCCGGCGGCGGACCTGGAGGGCGCCGCGCTACGCCGCTGGCTGGCCGCCATGCCGCC